>JAADGN010000136.1 GCA_013152325.1 Chloroflexota bacterium | reverse complement strand
AGCGCGTCTTCCCGCGAGCGGATTTCCCACTCGCGCCAGGGAGCAATGACCTTCAGGCGCGGGTCGAGCGCCATGACGGTCAGTTCGAAGCGTACCTGGTCGTTGCCTTTGCCGGTCGCGCCGTGCGCAATGGCGTCTGCGCCGACTTCGTGGGCAACGTCCACCATGTGTTTGGCGATCAGCGGGCGGGCGACGGATGTTCCGAGCAGGTATTTACGCTCGTACACGGCGCCCGACCGCAAAAGTGGGAAAAGGTAATCAGCGGCGAACTCTTCGGTCAGGTCGCGGATCACCAGTTGGCTGGCGCCGCTGGCCAGGGCTTTTTCCTCCAGGCCGTCGAGTTCCTCCGCCTGGCCCACGTCGGCGGTGAAGCAGACGACCTCACAGCCGTAGTTCTCCTTCAACCACGGCACGATGACCGAGGTGTCCAGACCACCGGAATAGGCCAGAACGACTTTCTTGATATTTGGTTTTGACATATTGCCTCCATATCGTGTTGAAAATAAAGAAAAGCCTTCCCGCGAGGAAGGCTTTTTAGCTAACCGGATCAGTTGTAATTTTCTATGGCATCATTTTTTTCGTCTGCCAAACCACAACCAGCCGTTCCTTCGGGGGAGTTGAAGGTCGGTTGCTACGACGAGGACGAGGCAGAGAAAAGGTGTTCATGCTGGCGTGGTTTTTATCACAGGTTGCTGGATGAGTCAAGGAAAAAGCGCCGATTTGTCCAAATTCAGTGGATCACAATTTGATTAGACCTCTTGCAAAGGTCAATAAACCAACTTGCTCTAGGCGGCGTCTCGCCGCCGGGAACGGCGATATGAGCACTTATGCATCTATTTTAGTAACGGCTTTAGCCGTTAAATTTTGTATCTGTTACCCCTGTGAAAAGCGACTGCCCAGTCCTGACGGTCTGGGTCAGGAAAGTCGCTACTACGAGGCGTGCAATCTTGAAACTGTGATCTACTGAAATTGCTGTAATCCTACAGTTTGCGAAAGGATTTTCGCGCTGCGTCGATCGTTCTTTCAATCGCCTCATCGTTATGTGCGGCAGACATGAATCCGGCCTCGAACTGCGATGGCGCGAGATAGATGCCCCGCTCCAGCATCTGCATGAAGAACTTGCCAAAGCGTTTTGTGTCGCTCGTTTTGACCGAAGGCCAATCGCGGATGGGCGCTTCGGTGAAAAAAGTGGCGAACATCGTCCCGACCCTGGTTTGGGTGACGGGAACGCCCGCTTCGCGGGCGGCGGACGCGAAGCCGGAACCCAGGTCTGCTGCCGCTTTTTCGATTCGGTCCCATACCCCGGGCCGCTGCAGCACCTTCAGCGTGACGATCCCGGCTGTCATCGCCAGCGGATTCCCGGACAGCGTCCCGGCCTGATACATCGGCCCGGAGGGCGCAACCATTTCCATGATTTCGCGTTTGCCGCCATACGCCCCGACGGGCAGCCCGCCGCCGATGACTTTTCCCAGCGTGGTCAGGTCGGGTCGGATGCCGTAAAGCGTCTGTGCGCCGCCGGGATGGACGCGGAAGCCGGTCATCACCTCATCGAAGATCAGCAGCGCGCCGTACTGTTTCGTCAGGGCGCGCAAACCTCGCAGGAAACCATCCACCGGCGGGACGACACCCATGTTCCCGCCGACCGGCTCGACAATCACGGCGGCAATCTCTTCGGAGTATCGTTCGAAGATGGCGCGCACCGAAGCCAGGTCGTTGTAGCGCGCCACGAGAGTGTCCCTGGTTGTCGCGGCGGGAACGCCGGGGGAATCTGGCAGCCCCAGCGTTGCTACGCCGGAGCCGGCCTGCACGAGCAATAGGTCGGCGTGACCGTGGTAGCAACCCTCGAATTTGATGATCTTGTCCCGCTTTGTGTAGGCGCGCGCCAAGCGGATGGCGCTCATGGTGGCCTCGGTGCCCGAGTTGACGAAGCGGATCATCTCGATGTTGGGCATGAAGTCCATCACCAACTGCGCCAGTTCCAGTTCCAACGGGTTGGGCGCGCCGAAGGAAGTTCCGCGCTCGGCGGCGGCTTTGAGAGCCTCGACCACCTCGGGATGGGCGTGACCCAAAATCAGCGGCCCCCACGAAAGGACGTAGTCGATGTAGCGGTTGCCGTCCACATCGTAGATGTAGGGGCCTTCGCCGCGGTCGATGAAAAGCGGTTGACCGCCCACGGCGCGAAAAGCGCGCACGGGGGAGTCCACGCCGCCGGGGAGCAGGGTCTGGGCTTTGGCAAAAAGGTCGATGGATTTCTGAATGTTCATGGGATACTCCTTTTCCCACCACCAGGATCACGAAAGGGCGTCAACGATATCTTTGCGAACAAGTTTCTTTGCGGCTTCTTCGCCGGAGTGAATGCAATCGGGAATACCGATACCGCGATAGCCATTGCCGGCCAAGGCCAGGCCGGGATACTTCGTCAACGCGGCGTCGATTTGCGCCAGTTTTTCGGGGTGGCCGAGGTTGTATTGGGGCATTGCTTTCTCCCAGATGAAGACGCGCGTCAGGAACGGCTCAGCGGTGATGCCCAGCGTCAGGCGCAGCTCTTCGCGGGCGATGTCGAGCAGGTAGTCGTCGTTCCACGCGATGTCATCTTCCTGGCCGGCGCGTCCCACAAAGATGCGCAGCAGCGCATAGCCATCAGGCGCGCGGTGCGGGAATTTGGTCGAAGTCCAGGTGCAGGCCAGGGCGCGGCGTCCCTCGCGCCGCGGGATGACGTAGCCGTAGCCATCCAGCGGGCGGGGCAAATCGTCCTGGCGATAAGCGAGGGAAACGGTTGCTGTCGAAACGTAGGGGATGCTCTCCAAAACGGAACCCAGTTCGGGGTCGAGCGAAGCGAGCAGTTTTCCGCTGACGTAGGCCGGGGTGGCCAAGATCACGGCGTCGGCCTGTAAACGCTCTTCGGTATCCAGTACCACATCCCAACCGTGTTGGAAAGTTGGCAGGCCAACAGGTTTGAACGTTGCAACCTGGAAACTTTCCAACTGGCTGGTTTTTGTCTTTAGCCGCAAGTCAGCGCCGTGCTCTTTGAGATAAGCCGCCAATGCCTCGACGATTTCCGCCAAACCGGTGGTGGGCGTCAGGAAGACGGAGCGGGAGCCGGACTGTCGCTGGGCGCGTAGCCGTTGGCGGTACATGCTCATCGCCCCCCAGGCCAGGCTGTGATATTTGCGTTCCATGTCGCGCAGGTAGGGGAAGGTGGCAAGCAGGGAGAGTTGGTCGCCGTCGCCCGCGTAGATGCCGGACATGAGCGGCTCGATGAGATTCTCGTAGCAGGCGCGCCCCAAGCGACGCGAGATGAAGCCGCCCAGGGTTTCATCGGCGTCGTTGGCGTGGGGCGGGATGAAAAAGTCCAACCCCAGGCGGGCTTTTTGGGGCCAGGTCAGGAGACGGGTTGTGATCATCGGCCCAACCTTGCCGGGAATCATCATCGCCAAGCCGTCGGGGAGCGGTTCGAGGCGGTTGCGGTGCAGGACGTAGGTGTTGCGCTGCCTGGGGTTAGTGCCATGCAGCCGTTCGGCGAGACCGAGTTCTTTGCAGAGCGCCACCCCCCAGGGCTTGGCGGCAAGGAAGGTGTCCGGCCCGCCTTCAATGACGAAGTTTTCGACGCGGTCGGTGGTGATCTTGCCGCCCCAGTGGTCGTCCGCTTCGAGGACGGTCAGTTCGAGGGGAATGTCCTTTGCGAGGGCGCGTTTTTGAGCATAGTATGCGGCGGAAAGTCCGGCGATGCCGCCGCCGATGACGATGAGTTTGATCGGTTTCATTGGTTGCGTTCGCATATTAAAGATCAGGCGCAGGCCATTTTTTGATGACTTCTGCGAAGGGCGGTTCGATTTTCTCCGCGCGGAAAGGGAACCAGCCAAATTCGGCGCGGATGGCCTGTTCTTTGAGCTCGGTGGATCCCCAAACAAACGACGCCCCGACCGCGCCCAGGAGGGCCGAGGCCCAATCCGAGCGCAGGAAGAGCGATGCGGCGATCAGCAAAAGGCCAAAGCCCATGAAGTAGGGCCACCACAGGTAGCCCAGCCGCTGCTCCGCCCGGATGACCCAGACGAAGCCGAGGCCGATGATGAAGAGGGTGGCAATGCCGAGGAGTAGTCCAAAAGTGTTCAAAGTGTTTACTGCGCGCCCTTCGTGTCTTTGCGGTCGACCAGTCGAATCGCTTCGTCGACGGTAACGGGGCAGCCAATGGGGTCACGGTCCAGGAGATCCGTCGTCGTGGCATCTGGGTGTTCCGCCAGGATGCGGGCGTGGCGTGGATTGGCCGGGTTGGCTGGCGCGTGGCCTTTCTTGATGCGTTTCTCCTGACGGGTGAATTCGAGCGCGTCCCACAGGAAGGTGATTCCAAGGATGCCGGTGGAAGCAGACAGCAGCGGTTGGGCGGTAGACAATGAGATGGTTTCCAGTCCAACGCCCAAGGCCAACGCTGCAATAATTGGCGGCCAGAGTTTCGGCGCGAGGCGTTCCACTTTGCGGACGGTGACGTGTCCAAGCCAGATGCCGAGGAAAGCGCTCGATGCCGCGATCAAGCCGGTAAGGTTTATGTGCATAGCTGCCTCGCTGTTTTCGTTGCGTTGGTTCACTGTCAACCAATGCATGAACTCAACGAATGTGCGAACCTGACGAATGAACCATCTCCACCACCGCCTTGACCTTCTCTGGCGGGGTGTGCTGGAGGATGCCATGTCCCAGGTTGAAGATGTGACCGGGACGTCCGGCCGCGCGACGCAAGACATCGCGGACGCGCTTCTCCAGTTCGGGGAGGGGGGCGAAGAGGGCCACCGGGTCGAGGTTGCCCTGCACGGCTACGTCGTCGCCGAGGAGCGCCCAACCTTCGTCGAGCGGCACTCGCCAGTCGAGGCCAATCACGTCACCGCCGGCCCGTTTCATCAGCGGGAGCAACGTTGCGGTGTTGGTGCCAAAATGAATGACGGGGACGCCGGTCTCCTGGGCGGCTTGCAAGACACGCTGGGAGTAGGGCAGGACAAATTCGGCGTAATCCTGCGGGCTGAGCGCGCCGACCCAGGAGTCGAACATCTGCACGGCCTGCGCCCCGGCGCGGATTTGCGCTGTCAGGTAGGCGGCCAGGGCGTCGGTCAACTTGTCCATGAAGGTGTGCCAGACCTGCGGCGCGTCGTACATCATGGATTTGGCGTAGCGATAATTGCGCGAGGAGCCGCCTTCAATCATATACGAGGCAACGGTAAAAGGCGCGCCGCAGAAGCCGATCAGCGGGGTTTGGCGGAGTTCGCCCCGGAGCAGGCGGATGGTTTCCATAACGTGCGCCAGGCTGGTTTCCGGTTCGAGCGGCCGCAGGGCTTTGACGTCGTCCATTGTCCGCACCGGGTTGTGGATGACCGGTCCCTCGCCTTTGGCAAACTCGAAGTCCAGCCCCATCGGCTTGAGCGGCAGCAGGATGTCGGCAAACAGGATGGCGGCATCCACGCCGAAAGCGCGCACAGGCTGGAGCGTGACCTCGGCGGCCAGTTCGGGCTGCTGGACGATCTCGAGCAGGGTGTATTTCTCGCGAATGGCGCGATATTCGGGCATGTAGCGCCCGGCCTGGCGCATGAACCAGACTGGGGTGGCGTCCACGTTTTGACGTTTGCAGGCTTTGATGAAGCGGGAATCGTTGCTCATGGTATCCCTACTTTGCGGCCCGGCTGACCAGCACGCAGGCCGGGTCGCTTTGCATGTAATCGCCGGTGACGCCGTAAGCGCGCCCGCGCTGCCCGCCGCACACGTCGCGGTACTGGCAGGTGCCGCAGACGCCCTTGAGTTTCGAGTAATCGCGCAGGTCCTTGAAGATGGGATGGTTGCGGTAGACATCCACCACGTCATCTTCACGCACCATGCCAGCGGTGAGCGGCAGGAAGCCGGACGGCTGGATTTCTCCGATGTGCGAGATGAACAGGAAGCCGTTGCCGTCGTTGACGCCCTTGGTGGGGCGGTTCAGCCCGTCGGCGTATTGGAAACCTGCGCCCTGGAATGTGATCGGCTTGTCCGTGCCCTGTTCGGCTTTTTTGCGTTCGATGGCCACGCGACGGTACATGGGCGCGGCCGTACCCTTGATGTCGAAGGGCGCGTTTTTCGACAGGTCATACAGCCAGTTGAAGATGTGTTCGTGCTCTTCGGCGGAGATCATTTGCTCGATCATGGCGCGCCCGGTGGGCACCAGGAAGAAGACCGACCACTGAACGGCCTGTACTTCCTCGATGAACGGAACCATCTCCGGCAGGATGTCCACATTGTGTTTGGCGACGGTGGTGTTGACCTGCACCGACAGGCCGACCTCCTGGGCGCGATGCAGGATGCGCATGGTGCGCTGCCAGGAGCCAGATACTTTGCGGAAGGTGTCATGGATTTCGGGACGCGGCGCGTCCAGCGAGAGCGCCACGCGGCGGATGCCGGCCTCGCGCGCTTTTTCCAGCCGTTCTTTGGTGGGCAGGGCGGTGGCGGTGGGCGTGAGCGAACAGCGCAAACCTTTTTCGGTGGCGTAAGCGATCAGTTCGAACAGGTCGGGGCGCATCATTGGGTCGCCGCCGGTAAAGATCAAAATTGGGGAGCCGAAGTCGGCCAGGCGGTCGATCAGACGCAGGGCTTCTTCGGCGCTCAGTTCGCGCGGGTCACGTTGATGCTGGGCATCGGCGCGGCAGTGGACGCAGGCATAGGCGCAGGCGCGGGTCACTTCCCAGGCGATGGTGAAGGGGGCCTGGTCGAAATCCACAGCGGGGTAGCGCTTGTCGTGGTATTGCCGTTCGGCGGCAGCGCGGTCAGAGAGGGGGTTGGATGGCATAGGTTCTCCGTGGGGCACAAGTTTCAAAGTCGGAAGGTCAGGCAGCTTGCAAACCTTCTAACCGGCTAACCACCTGGCCGCATCTTTGGCGTGGTAGGTGATGATCAAATCGGCGCCGGCGCGCTTGATGGCGGTCAGCGTTTCGAGAACGACGCGGCGTTCGTCCATCCAGCCGCGCTGTGCAGCGGCTTTCAACATACTGTATTCGCCGCTGACGTTATAGGCGGCCAGCGGCAGTTCGGGGAAGGCGTCGCGCGTCTGGCGGATGATGTCCAGGTAGGGCAGGGCCGGTTTGACCATCAGCATATCGGCGCCTTCGGCGACGTCGATGGCGGCCTCGCGCAGGGCTTCGCGGCTGTTGGCCGGGTCCATCTGGTGAGAGCTGCGGTCGCCGAATTTTGGCGCGCCCTCGGCGGCCTCGCGGAAGGGGCCGTAGAAGGCCGAAGCATATTTGACGGCATAGGACAAAATCGGGATATGCCCGAAAGAGGCCGCATCGAGCGCGATGCGGATAGCCTGTACCATGCCGTCCATCATGCCGCTGGGGGCGACGATATCCGCGCCGGCTTCGGCGTGCGAAACGGCCACCTTGCCGAGCACGTCCAGCGTTGGGTCGTTGAGCACGAATCCCTCCGGCAGGTGGGGTTGGTAGTGGGGCGAATCCGGCAGATTCAACAGGCCGCAATGACCATGCTCGGTGTATTCGCACAGGCAGACATCGGTGATGACAACCAGTTCGGGGACAGCCTGCTTGATGGCGCGGATGGCTTGCTGGATGATGCCGTCGGGGGCAAAGTTTTCCAGGCCGACCGGGTCTTTCCCGGCGGGGATGCCGAACAAGATCACCGCCGGGATGCCCAGCTTGGCAATCGACTTGGCTTCGGCGGGCAATTTGTCTGCCGACCACTGATATTGCCCCGGCATGGAGGGAATTTCGGCCTGAACGCCTTTTCCGTGGCGCACGAACAGCGGGTAGATGAAATCATTGCAGGTCAGGGTTGTCTCTCGCACCATTGCCCGAATACCAGGATTCTGGCGCAGGCGGCGGGGGCGGGAAAGGGGGAAGGGGGGGAGTTGGCTCATTGGTTTGTTCGCTCATTGGGTGTGACGGATGGCGGCGAGGAGACCTTCGGCGGTGTGCGGCTCGGCGGCGGCGTCCACGCGGAAACCGGCTTCGCGGGCCGCGTCTGCGGTGACAGGACCGATGCAGGCCACGCGCGGCGCGCTGGGCAGATGGAAGGGGTCGAGCCCGGCCTGTGTTACCAGCGCGACGAAGTTCCGCACAGTGGACGGGCTGGTGAAGGTCAGCCAGTCTACGCCCTCGCGCAGGGCGGCCAGCCCGTCGGGGTCGGGCGCGGCGGGGAGGGTGTGGTAAACCGTCACCACATGCGCCGCGCCGCCCGCCTTGACGACGGCATCGGGCAGGGTGTCGCGGGCGATGTCCGCAGCGGGGATGAGCACCCAGCGTCCGCGCAGGTCGCCGAGGCCAGGCGCGATGTCTTCGGCGAGGAAGCGCTCCGGCACGAAATCCGGCGTCACACCGTGCGCTTGCAGGGTGGCGGCGGTTTTTGCCCCGATGGCGGCGGTTTTCACCATGGAGAGCACGGAGTTCACAGCATTTTTCGCTTTTTTCTCCGTGTTCTCTGTATGCCCTGTGGCGACAATTGCCCTTTTCCAAAAAGCATCCACCGCATTGGTTGACGTGAACACCACCCAATCGTAGCAGTCCAGTCTGGCGATGGCGCGTTCCAGCGCGGTGGTGTCTTCCACGGGACGGATGTCGATGGTCGGGAAGAGCACCGGTTCGAACCCGGCCTGGCGCGCCAAACGGGCGAAGTCGGCGGATTGGTGACGAGGGCGGGTGATGAGCAGTTTGGTCATTGGTCGTCAGCCAGCAGGCGGTTTGCGCCCAGGAAGACGGCTTCTGCGGCCAGGCGTCTGCCGAGTTCCAGCGGATCGGCGTTCGTGCCGTGCACGCGGATGATTTTCTGTCCATCCGGGGAGGCGACCAGGCCGCTCAGCGAGATGACGGATGAATTCACGTCGGCATGGGAAGCGACGGGCACCGAACATCCGCCGCCGAGGCCTTCGAGAAAGGCGCGCTCGGCGGTGACCGCCTGTCGGGTGGGGAGATGCTCGATCGCGGCCAGCAGGCTGAGGGTCTGGGCGTCGTCGCCGCGGCATTGTACCGCCAACGCGCCCTGCCCGGGCGCGGGGAGCATCGCATCCAGCGGCAGGACGTGCATCCGGTCGCCTATTTCCGCGTCCAACCCTAAACGCTGCAATCCTGCTGCTGCGAAAACAACGGCCTCATACTGACCGTCCAGCAATTTGCGGAGGCGGGTATCTACATTGCCGCGAATGGATTCGATCCGCAGGTCGGGGCGTACGGCCAAAATCTGCGCCGCCCGCCGGGGGCTGGAAGTGCCCACCCGCGCCGCCGTTGGAAGGCTCTCGATATCGTAGCCTGCCTCTGAGACGAGCGCATCGCGGGCATCGGCGCGGAGGGGAATTGCGCCAATCGTCAGTCCGGGCGGATTTTCCACCGGCAAATCCTTGAGGGAATGCACTGCCGCGTCAACGCGTCCGCTCAACAGTTCGGCGTCCAGTTCCTGCGTGAAGAGGCCCTTGCCGCCGATTTCGGGCAAGGGTTTGTCAAGAACGCGGTCGCCGCGTGTGGTGATGACGTGCGTCTCGCATTCCAGGCCGGGATGCGCCTGCTGGAGAGCCTGGATGACCCACTGGGTTTGCCAGCGGGCGAGGGCGGACGGGCGAGTGGCAAAGATGAGTTTCATGGTGTTTTTGTGCGGAATGGCTGGCGCGCAGAAGCCGGTGACGACGGGGCATCTTCCGGAAGCAGGAGCGTGCGTGCGGCTGCAGCCAGTTCGGCGCCGTCCCCGTTGTTGGCGGCGGCGCGCAGTTGAAGGATGGCCGGGTTGAGCAGTTTCTTGGCCAGAGATTGGGTGAGGGCTGCTATGCGTTTTTGCTCTGCCGGGGAGAGGTTCGGCAGACGGCGGATGGTCTTTTCCAGTTCAGCTTGGCGGATGACCTCGGCGCGCTTGCTCAGGTCAGCGATGAGCGGCAACACGTCCAGCGCGGCGATGTACTCGTCGAAGCGGGCGATCTCCTCGTTCAGGATGGCTTCCACGCGCGGCACTTCGGCGGCGCGCTCCCCCAGCGACTCTTGTAGATGGTGATTCAGGTGGTCCATGTCGTAGAGACGCACGCCGGGGATTTCCCCCGCGGCTGGATCGACGTCGCGGGGGACGGCGATGTCGATCATCACCAAAGGGCGGCGCGGGCGGGCCTGCATGACCGCGGCGACCAATTTTGTCTGGACGAGGGTGTGCGGCGCGCCGGTCGAGGCGATCAGGATGTCGGCGCGAGTCAGGGCCTCGGCCAGATTCTCGAAAGTGGCCGTCTCGCCGCCCCAGCGCTGGGCCAGGGCGCGGGCGCGCTCGCGTGTTCGGTTGACGACCAGCACGTGAGATGCGCCGCGCTTTCGCAGGGCTTCCACGGCCAGCTCGGCCATCTCGCCAGCGCCCAGAACCACGATTTGAGCCTGTTTTATGTGCGGGACGGCTTTCTCGGCCAGCCCTGCCGCCAGCGAGGAGACCGAAGCCGGATTGCGGCTGATACTGGTCTCTGTGCGGGCGCGTTTCCCGGTGTGGATGGCCGTCTGGAACAGCCGCGAGAGAATCGGTCCGACGGCGGCCTGTCCGCGGGCCAATTCGAGGGCGTGAGTGACCTGTCCCAAAATCTGCGGCTCGCCCAGGACGAGGGAATCCAACCCGGCGGCCACGGTTAGCAGGTGGCGCGTGGCTTCGCCGTCGCTCAGACGGAAGAGGTGCGGCGCGATTTCTGCACGCGGGACGTGGTGTGTCGCAGTAAGGAAGGTTTCCAACTCATCGAAGACCGGATGCGCGGCGATGGCATATATTTCCACCCGATTGCACGTGGCGAGGATGACCATCTCGCGGATGGAGTTTGCAGTCTCTCCGCAGCCCAGACGCGACAACGCGGCGCGAATTTGGTCGTCGTCGAAGGCCAATTTCTCGCGCAGGGCAACGCTGGCAGTGAAGTGGTTTAGACCGAGGCAGTATATGTGCATTTTGGCTTGAGAGAGTTTTGAATGCTGTGTTTGACCGAATGAAGACTGTGGCTATGAGTCTATGCTGGATGGTCCGCATTTGAAAGGTAGGTTTGTGAAGTTTTTCATTAGAAAATGATGAATGCGCGGTTTTGGGGAAACGCTCGCAGGTAGACAGAGTTATACCAGCGATTCCCGGTATGAAGGTAATTTGCAGTTGCGGCAGTGACTTTCCTGACCCAGAGCACCAGGGCTGGACAGTCGTTTCCTGGTTTCGAACGGCGACTAAAGTCGTTGCTGCAAAATCAAAATGAGAATTGCTGGTTATGCAAAACTATTCTTTGCGTTTGCTGTTTATTGTGATACAATCCGCTCCACGATGACATACCTGACGCAGTCCCACGCCCATCATCATCATGCCAACAACCGAATGCTCTTCGGGCAGGACTGCTTTAAGGTGTAACCTCAATTTATTACGATCCCCTTTCCCCACACCCAAACGCTTCCTGACCGGAAGCGTTTTCTGTTTTCAGGAGACTTTTTATGACCCAAACACCTCGTTCCGAAATTCGTCTTGCCCTGCCCAGTAAGGGACGCCTGGCCGAAGACACGCTTGACCTGCTGGCCAGCGCCGGCCTGCGGGTGCACAAACCCAACCCGCGCCAGTTCAAAGCGGCCATCCCCGGCCTGCCCGGTGTGACCGTGCTCTTCCAGCGCGCCGGAGACATCGTCGTCAGCGTGCGCGATGGCAGCGTGGACTTCGGCATTACTGGCTGGGACATGGTGGCCGAACGCAGCAACGGGAACGGCGACGTTCTGCCGCTGCATCGCGCCTTGGGCTTTGGCTTCTGCACGCTCAACGTCATCGTCCCGGAACACTGGGACGCCGTGCGCCGGATGTCCGACCTGGCCGCATGGCAGGCCGAGGCGGGACGCCCCCTGCGGGTGGCGACCAAATTCCCCAACCAGACGCGGACCTTTTTCGACCAGCACGGTCTGGAAGACGTCCGCTTGATCTCTGCCGAGGGTACCCTGGAGATCGCCCCTACCATCGGGTACACCGACATCATCGTGGACCTGGTCTCTACCGGCACCACACTGCGGGACAACCGGCTGCGCA
>JAADGN010000111.1 GCA_013152325.1 Chloroflexota bacterium | reverse complement strand
GGTGCCAGGACAACCAGCGCCTCGCGCCGTACGGCATGGGCAACGCCTGGGTCAGCAACACCTTTCATCATTATTGTTTGCAGTTCAGGAAAGAAGAGAATAGATAATAGCGAATGGAGGATAGCGGGTCTCGCACCCCATCCCCCAATTCCCTATTCTCCATTCCCCATCCCCCATGATTTCCACCTCCGACTTCATCCGCATCCCCTACACGCCCGACCTGACAACGGGCGGCATCGCCTACGCCTGCCGCTCGCTGCCCTACACCTACAACCGCATGGGCGGCTCGGATGCCAAGCGGATGCGGCGCATCGTCGGCGGGATCGCGGTGGAGTTGGCCTTTCGGCGCTATCTCAACGAGCAGGGCATCCCCTTCGACGTGAAGGGCGCCACTCCCTTCACCGACCCCGACCACTACGACATCTCGCTGGGCGGCCGTCGCTGCGACATCAAAAGTTTCCTGATCACGCGGCGCAAGCAGATCCGTGAGATGCGCCGCGACCCGAATGCGATACTCAATGCCCCGGCGCTCGTCCCTGCCGACCAATTCGCCGCCGGGGGGCACAGCGACCGCGACCTTTACCTGTTCGCCTTTTTGACGGGGCTGCTCGCAGCCTCGCGCGCCGACCTGGAAAAGGCCGTCACCGCTGAGCAGCCAATCTACCTCATCCATCCCCTGCAGAAAAAATGGGCGCGCCCCAGGCACTGGCGGCCGCTCGGCCCACTGGCGCTGAAGAGCGAATCCGGCCAACCGCTGACCATCGAGTTGGGCGGGCAGAACGCCGAGCGCGATTTTCTTTCCAAGACCATCACATTGCCGCCGCACGAACGGGTGCAGATCGAAGCCGGGTTTTACGCGCTGGCCTACCTCCACGTCTCTGCCATGCCAACGGGACGACTGGGCGTCCACAGCCCGGCCATCGAAGAGACTCACCTTGTCGCGCCGGAAGATTGGGGCAATATCTGGGTCTACGGCATGGACATCCTGCTGACCGGCTACCTGACGCGCGAAGAGTTCCGCCGCCGCGCCGAGATCATTCCGGCCGGCAGCCACGTCTATCAATACAGCCGGACGCGCACCAAGAACCTGGCCGTACCCATCGCCAAACTGCGTCCATTAAGCCGTCTCTTCGAGCGCGTGCGAGATTGGGAACCCAAACACACAAATTGACCGGCAATTCCGCAACAGCGGTCAATTGCGGAAACGAACAAGGAGAAACACACCATGAGCGGAATCGTATGCGCCATCCGCGGCGGGCCAGCCAGCCAGCCCACCATCGCCCAGGCCATCAGCCTGGCACAAGAGACCGACCTGCCGTTGTATTTCCTCTACGTCGTCAATCTCGACTTCCTCTCATATACAAGCAGCAGCCGGATACACACCATCTCGCAAGAAATGCACCAGATGGGTGAATTCATTTTGCTGGCCGCCCAAAGCACCGCGGGGACACAAGGCGTCCACGCACACGGCATGGTGCGGCAGGGAAAGCTCAACGAGGAGATCGTCAGTTTGTGCAACGAACTCGAGGCGGATTACGTCGTTCTGGGCCGCCCGCAGACCAAAGATGAAGAAAGCATCTTCACGCAGGAAAAACTGGCCCAGTTCATCGAGCACATCGAAAAACAGGCCGGGGCCAAAGTTGTGCTGACAGAGAGCGAGGCCGAGTGAAAAAAACCGCACGTCTCCGGCAAGCCGCCTTCTTTCTGCTGGTCGTGGGATTGGCCCTTGTCTTGACCAACACCCCGGGACAAGCCCAGGATGCGGAGGCGGCGCGGCTCATCACCGGCCAGGTGTTCGACAAACAGGATCAGCCCGTGATCGACGCGCTCGTCACGCTTCGCGCGGCCCCGGAGGCCGCTCCCGTTTCATCGGCCGCCACCCAGCCCGACGGGCGATACGCCCTGTCCATCCCCAAAGATCTGCACATCCCGGATACGCTGACCATCCGCATCAAGCGCGCCCACTTCCAGACAACGGACATCCAGATCAGCGCGGCCGCCGTCCAGGAGCTGCGGAACGGGCAGACCGTGTCACTGCCCACCGTCACCCTGCAGCGGCGCATCACTATCGCCTTTTGGCTGGCAGCGCTGGTTTTCGCCGGAATGCTGGCGCTCATGGCAACCGGCAAACTGCACAACACGCTGGCCGCGCTGCTGGGCGCGACGACCCTGTTCGCTGTCAGTTACCTGGGGCAGCCGCTTCAAGACAGCCTGTTCATTTTCGACTTCAACGGCGCCTTGCATTATATCGACTGGAATGTGATATTCCTGATCATGGGCATGATGATTGTGATCGCGGTCATCGAAGGGACCGGGCTGTTTCAGTGGCTGGCCTTCATGTCCTACCGTCTCTCCGGCGGGCACGTTTGGCTGCTGGTCGCCATCCTGATGTTGCTGACCGGCGTCGTCTCCGCATTCTTGGACAACGTGACAACCATGCTCCTGATGACGCCCATCACGGTCCAGATCGCCCTCGCGTTGGGCATCAATCCCCTGGCATTACTGGTGCCCGAAGTGATGGCCTCCAATGTGGTCGGCGTCAGCACGCTGATCGGTACGCCAACCAATATCCTGATCGGTTCGTACGGCGGCATCTCCTTCAACGACTTCCTGACCAACCTGACCCCCGGCGTACTGCTGGCGCTGGTCGGGCTGATCATATACAGCGAACTCATCTACCGCAAAGAATTTCACGCAGCCAGCACAAGCGGACTATCGAAGGTGCTGCTGAAAAAGCTCGCCAAACAGGCGCGCATCACCGAACCGGAGAATCTCAAAAAGGCCGGCGTGGTCGGCGCAGGGATGCTGATCCTGTTCATCTTTGGCGAGCGCGTCAGCCTGCTGCCAGCCGTGACCGCCTTGATCGGCGCGACGGCGCTGTTGGTCTGGATCCGGCCTGACGTCGAGGAGATGATCGAAGCCGTAGACTGGACGACGCTGGTCTTCTTCATGGCGTTGTTCATCGTCGTCGGCGCGATCCAGGAAGTTGGCCTGATCAGCTACATCGCCGACGGGATTGGCTTTCTCGTAGGGGATAATCTGGTACTGGCAATGCTCTCGGTAACCTGGCTGAGCGCGCTGTTTTCAACGGTGATAGCCAACATCCCTTTCACCGCGGCCATGCTGCCGGTCATCGGCTACCTGACCACGACCGTGCCGGGCGCGCAGAACGACGTGCTGTTCTACTGCCTGTCCATCGGCGCGGCCATGGGCGGCAATGGCTCGCTGATCGGCGCTTCGGCCAACATGGTCACCGCGGGGGTCTCTGGCCGGGCCGGCTACTCGATCACCTACGCCTATTTTTTCAAGAAAGGCTTCCCCGCGCTGCTGATCACCGTCGCACTGGCGACCATCTGGCTGCTGATCCGATTCTTATAAAAGGCAGGGGACCAACGCATCAAAATCTGATACACTTGCGCTCATGTCCAAAAAGAAAACCTTGCTTGTCATCGTCGGCTTGATCGTGCTGGCGCTTATCCTTTCACAAGTTCCGCCCATCAAACAACGACTGTCCTGGCGCGTGGAAATTGTCAAGACCTATCTGCGCGGCATCATTTACCCTGCCGGGCCGGTGCCGACCGCCATGCCAAGCCCGACGGGATCGAACAATGCGCCCACGCCGACCAGTCGGGTCGCTCCGACCGCCGGGGGCGATCAAGCTGCTCCCCCCACCGCCACCCCGGAGCCATTACCCGCCCAGGTCTCCCTGCCGGTTCCCGAATACGAGCTGCAGGGCATGAACAACTGCGGCCCGGCCACGCTGACCATGGCGCTGCGCTACTATGGCTGGGACGGCAACCAGTATGACATCTCCGACATCATCAAGCCCGTCCCGCAAGACCGCAACGTCAACCCGGACGAGATGGCCTACTACGTCCGCAACTACGCCGGATGGCTGCGCGCCGAATACCGCGTCGGCGGGACTCCGGATCTGCTCAAGCGGCTGCTGGCTGCCGGATACCCGGTCATCATCGAGGAAACGTTCCACTTCGACACGCCCTACTGGCCCAACGACGATCTGTGGGCAGCGCACTACATGCTCCTGACCGCCTACGACGACGCATCCCGCGTCTTCACCGGCCAGGACTCCTTCTACGGCCCAGACCAGCCAATTTCTTACGACGATCTTGACGAAAACTGGCGTCCCTTCAACTACGTCTACATGCTGATCTACCTGCCGGACGATGAAGCCGAATTGCAGACCATCCTCGGGGCAGACTGGGACGAGGACGCCAACCGTCAAAACGCGTTAGCCGCGTCCCAGGCCGCGACCGCCTCGCATCCGGACGACGCCTTCGCCTGGTTCAACCTGGGGACGAACCTGCTCTACTTTGAGCGCTACACCGAATCCGCGGACGCTTACGACACCGCCCGCAACCTGGGACTGCCCCAACGCATGCTGCGCTACCAGTTCGGCCCGTTCATCACCTACTTCCAGGCCAACCGTATTGACGATTTGCTCACCCTGACCCAATACGCCCTGCAACGCACGCCCAACTCCGAAGAAGCCCTGCTCTGGCGTGGTTGGGCACGCTACCGGCAGGGCGACATCAAAGGCGCGGTCACGGACTGGGAAAGCGCGTTGCACCACCGGCCGGGATATCCCGACGCCCAATACGCGCTGGATTTCGTCCGCAACTGACTTTGAAAAGATACGAAAACAGGCTGGCAACTGTCTGCCAGCCTGCTTTGCTTAATCCTCGCGGAAACTGTATCCCCCCGGCGAAGTCTGGATCAGATACCTGTCCCCAGACTCGTGCCCCAGTTTCTTGCGCAAGCGGTATACGACATTCTTAAGTAACGTGTAGTCTCCCTGACCATACATCCCCCAGACAGTTTCAATTATCTCCTCGCTTTTAAAAACATATCCCGGACGACTCATCAGCAAATGGAGCAGGCGGAATTCCAGGTTGGTCAGCTTTATTTCCTTCCCGTCAGGATCAATTGCAATCCGGCGCGCCGGGTCGAGATTCAACTTTCCCGTGCGCAGGTCACGGACAGGCACTGTCCAACTGCGCCGCGACCAGGCTGTGATCTTTGCCAGGAAAATGGCAGGACTGATCGGTTTGACCACACATTCGTCCACGCCAGCTCGATAAGCTTCCAGGATTTCCGCTTCGTGATGGGCGGGAAGAAAAAGCAAAATCGGGCTTGCACTGAGCGCGCGGTACTTCTTGCACAGTTTGATGCGCTCGGCATGCGGCGCGTTGACGTCAATGATGATCAGATCCGGAATCTCCTCCACCGAGCGATCCATGGCTCTCTGCACAGAGGTTTCAATGATGGCGGTCAAACCTCTCTCACGGATCATGTATCCCAGAATTGGGGCGGTATCGGTCTGGTCACAGACAACAAAGACTCTCAATGTGGCGTTGGCTTCAGCAAGTTTGGTTGAATTCATGGGCAGATCCAATAGCAACAGTTTTATCGGCGAGAGACGTTTTACCTCTTGCCAGTATCGGTGTTCCATTGTATTATAAGGCAAATTGGTCGCAAGAAGTCGCAATTTGATACCAATCCGTGACTAACGGGTGATAACAAAAATTATCGCCCACACTTATACTCAGCACAGAACCGAAAATTTCTAGGAGGATGAAAATGAAAAAGCTATTCCCCATCCTGATGGTTTTGGTAATCGTCAGCACAGCCTGCCAGCTAGGATCATCGGGGGCAGAACCCACCCCCATACCGATTGCAACGGCATTCCCCACACCCACAGCCGTTCCGCTTAACCCCACAGCGGCGCCTGCCAACCAGGCTACAGAAGCGGGGTCAGAACGTATCTCGCCGGTGGACGGCATGGTACAGGTCTTCGTCCCAGAAGGCAGCTTCCGCATGGGCGGTCTCGACGTGAAAGCGGAAAACGACGAGAAGCCTGACCACCAGGTGAGCATGCATGGCTTCTGGATCGACAAACTGGAAGTCACCAACGCCATGTACATGCTGTGCGTGCAAGCCGGAGCTTGTGAACCGCCGGATCATTTCAAATCTGAAACCCGCGAAAAGTACTTCAACACCACTGATTTCGCCGACTACCCGGTAGTCTACGTCACCTGGGGCGACGCCGATGCCTATTGCCAGTGGGCGGGAAAACGGCTGCCGACCGAGGCAGAATGGGAATACGCCGCCCGCGGCACCGACTTCCGCACCTTCCCTTGGGGTGACGAACGCCCAGACACATCGCGCGCCAATTTCAACCGGAAAGTCCGCGACGTTACCCGCGTAGGCAGTTTCCCGGCAGGCGCCAGCCCCTACGGCGTGCTGGATATGGCTGGCAACGTTTGGGAGTGGGTATCCGATTTCTACGATCCCAATTACTACTCCATGGCGACAGGCGCGAACCCGACCGGGCCATTGACGGCGCTCGGCGTTCACACCCAGCGCCGGGTGATCCGCGGCGGGTCATATCAGGACGTCGAAGTCGACATCCGCGTCTCGAACCGCGGCTATGCCAGCGGGCCGAACCCGGATGCTGCTGACATGGATTCTGCCGAATACCACGGCGAATCTTCGCCCAAGATCGGTTTCCGCTGCGCTGCGGACAACTAGCCCGGCTCAACGAGAACACGCTAAAAACAGGCCGACGGGAAACCCGTCGGCCTGTTTCGTTTCCTGCACGGGCAGCGCATCCGAATTTGACGCACCGAATCACCTGTGGTATTATCCTCGCAACAATTCAAAAGCCCCAAACGGCGCTCTTATCCAGAGAGGCGGAGGGACCGGCCCTGTGAAGCCTCGGCAACCGACCAAGATCCAGTGATCAGCACACACGGAACTGACCACTGACAATTGGAACGGTGCCAATTCCGGCAGACGGATGTTCTGGAAGATGAGAGGGCAGCCGTGCATGTAATTGCGCAAATTGCCCTTTCACGTACACCAGAAGGGGCAATTTTTCTTTCGAGAGGTGAAACCCTATGAGCTCCACTTTTATGACTTCTCCAAGCTTGATGTTCACGTCCGAATCGGTGACCGAAGGCCACCCGGACAAAATGTGCGACCAGATCAGCGACGCCGTCCTGGACGCTTGCCTTGCACAAGATCCCTACTCGCGCGTCGCCTGTGAGACGGCCACCAAGACGGGTTACGTGATGCTGTTGGGCGAAATCACGACCAAGGCCTTCGTCAATTTCGACGACCTTGTCCGCAAAGTCGTCCTGGAAATTGGCTACGACCGCGCCAAAAAAGGTTTTGACGGCCATACCTGCGGCGTGCTCTCGGCGATTGCCAGCCAAAGCCCGGACATCGCCCAGGGCGTGGACCAGGCCCTCGAGGCCAGGTCCGGTGAAATAACCGAAGCGGAAATCGAGGCCATCGGCGCAGGCGACCAGGGCATGATGTTTGGCTTCGCCTGCAACGAGACCCCGCAACTGATGCCGATGCCCATTTATCTGGCGCACAAACTGACCCGCCGCCTGAGCGAAATGCGCAAGGACGGTACGCTGAAGTGGCTGCGCCCGGATGGCAAGAGCCAGGTCACGGTCGAGTATGCCTTCGGCAAGCCGAAACGGATCGACAACGTGCTGATCTCCACCCAGCACGCCCCCGACATCTCGCAAGAGGATATCCGCGCGGCGATCATCGAGCACGTCATCACGCCGGTCCTGCCTGCGGACATGGTCGACGACGACCTGAAGGTCTACGTCAACCCGACCGGACGCTTCGTGATCGGCGGCCCGATGGGCGACGCCGGCCTGACCGGCCGCAAGATCATCGTCGACACGTACGGCGGCATGGGACGTCACGGCGGCGGCGCGTTCTCCGGCAAGGACGCCACCAAAGTGGACCGCTCGGGCGCTTATGCCGCCCGCTGGGCCGCCAAGAACGTGGTCGCCGCCGGACTGGCTGATCGCTGCGAGATCCAGGTCGCCTACGCCATCGGCGTCGCCCATCCGCTTTCGGTCAACGTCGAGACCTTCGGGACCGGCAAGATCGACGACGCGAGGATCGCGGAATTGATCACCGAGCATTTCGACCTGCGCCCCGGCGCCATCATCCGCGACCTCGACCTGCGCAAACCGATCTTCCAGAAGACGGCGGCTTACGGGCACTTTGGACGCGACGACGTCGAATTCCCCTGGGAACGGACCGACAGGGCCAAAGCCCTCAAAAAGGCGGCCGGACTGTAAAGTACGGCGAAAAACAGCAGGTCCCAACTTGCAAGTAAAAAGCGTCTCCAAGCGGGGACGCTTTTTTATTGACCCATGCTGCACAGCGAAGGTGGCCGTCTTCCTGCCCACCGTTTTTACGGCCTCTCCAGCCCATGCGCCTCCAGCAGCGCCTCGTCTTCCAGCAGTTCAGCCGTGGAGCCGTCGGCCACAATGCGGCCCTCGTCCATGACCACCATGCGCGGGAACAACTCGCGCACCATGGCCATGTCGTGCGTCGAGACCAGCATCGTGATCGGCATCTCGCGCAGCAGGTTGATCAACGCCCGCCGGGCGCGCGGGTCGAGTCCCGCCGAGGGTTCATCCAGCACCAAAATCTGGGGGCGCATCGACAGGACGGTCGCAATGGCAATGCGCTTCTTCTCCCCCATGCTCAAATGATGGGACAAACGCTCCCGAAAATTGCTCATGTGCACCTGCGCCAGCGCTTCGTCCACGCGGGTGCGCACCTCGTCTTCCGGCAAGCCCATATGCAGCGGGCCAAAGGCCACGTCCTCGAACACGGTCGGCGAAAAAAGTTGGTCGTCCGGGTTCTGGAAGACCAGCCCGACCATGGAGCGGATGAGAGGCAAATTCGCCTTGTCCAGCGGCAAATCGCCCACGCGCACTATCCCGTCACCCCGAAAAATCCCGTTCAGGTGCAGCATGAGCGTGGACTTCCCGGCTCCGTTCGGCCCGACCAGCGCGACCTTCTCGCCCTGGCACAGGTCGAGCGAAACGTCCCACAGGGCCACGTGTCCATCCGGGTAGGTGAAATCGAGATGCTCGATCTTCAAAACATCCCCATCTTCACAGCCAGCCATCGCAGGCGTCGGCACGGGTGTGATCTTTTTGTGTGTAACCGGCATGTTCTACCTCAAAGGGAAACGTCCGACAAGCTGCACGGACAAGAGGGCCGCTGCCGCCAGCGCAGCAAACAGCCAGTCTTGCGCCGCCATCTCGTGACGGTTGAGCGTGCGCATCTGTCCTTCATAGCCGCGCGCCAGCATGGCATTGTAAATGCGGTCACTGCGCTCATAACTGCGCAGAAAAAGCTGCCCGACCATGTTCCCGGCCACACGCGCCCGCCAGATGATGGGCCCACCCGCTTTTCGTCCGGGCAAAGATGCGGCGCGCGATTGACGGGAGCGCATCAGGCGCAGCACTTCGTCTGTCAGCACAAACATGTAGCGGTACAAAAATGCGATGATGGTCACCAACAGCCGCGGCATGCGCAGATGTTCAAAAGCGTGGATCAAGTCCGGGAAGCGGGTCGTCGCGATCAACAACATCGCGCCCTGCACCGAGAGCCAGGAGCGCACCATGATGCTGACGAAACGCAGCATACCCGCATCCGTCGCAACCAAATGCCAGCGGCCAAAGTCCCATTCGGCCAGCGTCCGCCCCGGCAGCGAGAAGATGGCCGTCACCGCCGCCAGCGCAAACGGCAGCGCAATGAACGAGCGTTTGGCCGTGAAACCGATCCCCAGGCCGGATATCTGGCTGCCCGCCAGCAGCAGCAGCCAGGCCAGCCCAAAGGCCAGCCAGGCTCCGTCCGGCAGGATCGCGTTGGAAAAAATGAACACTACCGTGAACACCACTTTGACAATCGGACTGAGCCGATGCAAAAGGCTGCCCCCCTCACGGTAGCGGTCGAAAACGTTATCGTGCATATTCTCTCATCACAAAGAGCGGTCAGGTCGTTCGTTCGCGGAACAGGCGCGCCGCGACGAAGACTACGCCCGCAACCACCAACACCCCCACAACCCCGGCCAAGATTGTCGAAAGTACTCCCTCCCCCAGGAAGGGAAGCGTGTACCCTGACAGGAAGTTGAGCGGCGATGACACCCCCCGGTCGAAGAAACCCAGATCGGCGGCTACCCGCTCCAATCCATCCGGATTGGCGGAGGCCAGCGGCGAAAGGACGACGACTGCCAGCGCGATCAACAATCCCGCCGCCGCCCAGCCGCGCCCGTTTCCCTCCGCGCCCTCAGCCTGCTCCAACAAATCGGGCCGAGTCCTGAAAATAAAAGCCAACGCCGCGACCGTGATCAGCGCCTCGCCCAGACCGATCAGCGCGTGGACGCCCAACATGGCCGGAACGACGATGTCCAGCCGGGCCGTGCCGCTCAACCAGAGTTGCAGCGAGGTGGACAGCGCGGCGGCCATCACCGAAAGCCAAGCCGCGACCCCGGCGACGATCAATTTCGTTTTGCGGCTGCGCTCTTCGACAATGCGGTACAGCCCATAACCGACCGCGGCGGTCAGCAAGCCCATATTCAAGATGTTGGCGCCCATCACCAGCAGGCCGCCATCCTGGAAAAGCAAACCCTGGACAGCGATGACCGCCGTCATGACCAGCATCCCGGCCCAGGGACCGAGTACGATCGCGGCCAGCGCGCCGCCCAACAGATGCCCGGACGTGCCACCGGCCACCGGGAAGTTGATCATCTGCGCGGCGAAAATGAAGGCCGCCATGATGCCCATCAGCGGAACCTGGCGTTCGCCCAGCGAGCCGGTGCGGCGCACAGCCACTGTCACAGCCAGCGCGGTGATCGCCCAACAGATCAGCGAAATAGTTAGACTTAGAAAGCCATCGGGAATGTGCAGGGGGGCAGGAACGTATAGCATCTTATTTTCCTCCTTCTTTACAATCGGGGCACAGGCCGAAGAATGTCAGGTGGCTGGTCGTGAGACGATAGCCACTGGCCCCTTCCAATTGCTGATAGAGTTTCTGCAAAAGCGCATGATCAATTTGCAACGTGTTGCCGCAGGCGCGGCAGATCAGATGATGGTGGTCGCATTCAGCCATCTCGTAGACCATCTTGCCATTACCAATATGCGCGGCCAAAACCACGTCTTGCCGCGCCAGGAACTCCAGCGTGCGATAGACCGTCGCTTCGGTCAGACCAGGGATATTTTTGCTGGCGCTGGCGTACACGTCGGAGGGCGAAAGGTGACGCCCGGCATCGGACAAAACCTTGAGAATGGCCAATCGCTGGGGCGTCATGCGAAAGCCCTGCTTGCGCAGCATCGTGCTGAGAGAATCAATGCTATTCATAAAATTCCTTATTGCGACTTCTTGCAATTGCAAGTATATGGCAACAACACAAATTGTCAACCCCCCTTAAATACAAAACCTCCCGCAGGTTTGAAACCTGCGGGAGGTTATTTCCCAAGTTACGGCTCCCACTCGAAATGGATCAGCGCAAACAAATACGGCTTCCCCTGGACGTATTCCACCCCAACCAGCCAAGAACGCCAGTCCAGGCCGCCGTAGGCATCCGTGCCGGGTTTGTACACGTCATAGAAATTGACATTGGCATATTCCACAGGCCAGGGGTCCTGCGAGAAAGCGGATGCAACCCCGGCATCATTGCAATGCAGTTCGTAACTGGAGGTAAAGACCTCCAGCAGCACCGGTAAGGGCACCTGGCTGAACGTGCCTGTTTTCTCGATGCCGCTGCCCGGCTCAGGCCCCCAGTTCACCACGTAGGTGCTCTGGAAAACCCAGGCCGCTTCTTCGGACGTGTAGTTGGCCAAAGTCCCATAGCGGAAGTAGCGCAAGTCCAGGCCGTGCGCCGGGCTGACCAGCGAGGCCAGCAGGTTGCCGTTGGAGGTCATCAGCGCGGTCTTCAAATCTCCAAGCAAGGTCTGGACTTGCGAATCCGCACAGAATGTGGACGAGGGGACGTACTCCGTCAGGTACTTGGCGTTGACCCAGCCCGTCCCGCCGCCGCCCGGACGCTGTACTTCCACCCACAAGGCGCCGCCGGCCTTCGAGGCAGCCCCCGTCCGCATGACGTTCGTGGCCGCGGCAGGGAACGTCCCTACAACCGGATTGCTCACTCCCGGCCCTGAGCGGACATTCAACACCCCGCCGGGCGGGAGCAAAATGACAGCGGATATCCCCGACACGCTCCCCGCAGTTGGCAGCGCGGGGGCCGGGGATGGCGCCGTTGGCTGGGCAGATGCCTGGGTGGCAACAGGGATAACGGGCGTCGGCGAGGGCGGAGGAGGCGTCAGGCTGGGCGGGAGCACGAGAGGGGTCGAGGTCGCGAGCGGCGTACCAGGTTGGGGAAGCGTACAACCGCTCAACACAGTCATCGTCAACAGCACGGCAAGCATCAAAAAAGTCTTAATTCCCATAATTCATCCTTTGTGGTCACGGAAAACCGGCGAGCCAGGAAACTCCCGCCTGCGCATGGACAATCGTATTGCCGGAAACGTCTCCGTCAAGCGCGAGGCCCCAATTTCCGGAGCGAGCGATTTGTGCAATATCGTCCGTCACGGCGCGCCGTCAAAGCACAGGTAAGATAGTATACAGCGGATGCCAGCGCAGGGCAACTCTTTTTTATTGACAGGCAACCCCTTTGCGGTATAATACCGCCGCAAGGCCGACTAGCTCAATTTGGCAGAGCAACTGACTCTTAATCAGTGGGTTCGGGGTTCAAGTCCCCGGTCGGTCACAGACAAAAAAATTCCCTGCCTGGCGCAGGGGATTTTCATTTTCGGGCTTATCCGTCAGTCTGGATTTTTGCCAGCAGCTTGCGGTAATCATCCGCATTGGGCGGGTTCATCGACAGGATCATGGTGATCGCTTCGACCGCGCCTTCGCGATTGCCTGCTTCCAGCAAAAGCTCGCCAACAGTGTCCAACTGGGCGATCGCCTCTTCCGTTTTGCCAGCGCGGCGATATTGTTCCGCCAAAGCGCGCCGCAATTCGACCTGGTCGCCGTGATCTTTGAGCAGGTCTTCCAGGAAGATGATGGCGTCTTCCGAACGCCGGTTGCCCTCCAGGTAAGTAAGATATCCTTCCAGTTCAGCCAGAGCCTGGGGCTGTTGACCCATGCGCAGGTTCAGATCGATCAGGCTTTTACGCACGCCGTCGTCGTCGGGGCGCAGCGTGCGGATCTGTTCGAAGACGCGCACCGCCCGCCGCCAATCGAGCCGCTGCATGTCGATATCAGCCATGCGCTGCAAGATATGCACGTTCCACGAGCGGTCCGCATTGCTTTGCTGCGCCAGACGCAAAGCGGTGGTGTAGGTTTTGCGGGCCATATCCAGTTCGGCCAGACGATAATATATATCCGCCAAATCGAGATATTCATTGATCGCGTCGTCCACCTGACCGCGCGCCGTCAATTGATCGATCAAACGCGTACGGGCCGCCAGGTCCATGGGGGCAAGCTGGATAACCTTGCGCAGCAAATTCGTCGCCTGGTTCGCCTCGCCGCGCACACTGTAAGCTTGCGCTACAACGCCGAATTTCGCAATGGCGTCCTGGGTGCGCCCATCCTGGATCAACAGGTCGCCAATCAAGGAGTGCAAAGGCAGGTAGGTCGGCGCGTAGTTGAGCGCCTGGAAAGCCTCGTCCATCGCGGAACGCATGTGGCCTGAGCGGGCCAACTCGTGGACGCGGTTGATGGCTCCCAACACCTGACTGCTCTGCGCCTGGATCAGAATCTCCGCCAAGGGCAGCGGCAGTTCGCCATCCGACTTGGGCAATTGCTGACGCGCATCGCGGAGATGCTCGCGCCAGTCGGAACGCATCAACAGGTCGCTGACGTTGTCGCACAGGCGGATATGCGCATTGTCGTCCGTTTGCTGCAATTGCGCCTCGACCAGCGGCTCATACAACTGGCGCAGGGCATCGGCCTGTTCAGACGGCACGAGCGTCGAATCGGCCAGTTTGAGCGCCTCGAGATATTCCACCGCAGCTTCAGAAAGCCGCCCCAAACGGCGCAAATTCTGCCCCATCAACAGGCGCGTGGCAAGCCCAAAATCCTCGTGCTTGACCGCATGCTGCAAATGGCGCATGGCGCTTTCCAGCCGGTCCCCCCTGGAGCGCAGCAAGCCCAAATTAAAGTACAGCGCCGGATGGCTGAAGCCGGCCTCCAGGGCGCGTTCCAGTTCGTCGGCTGCCTGGGCATCCTGGTTCTTGGTTTGGGCGTCGATGGCCTGCCCCAGATGCATGACGATTTTCGTCTGCTCGATCTTCTGCAGGGACAATTGTCCCGTCCCGTGCATGATGGCCTGCAAACCCCGGCGGGCCGGCGTATCGTTGCTCTCATCCGAATACTCGAACAGGATTTCCGCCAGGATCGTCAACGCCTTCTGGCGAGCCTCGTCGATCGGATCCAAACCGCTTTCGGCGCGTTCCTCCGGCGCGTTCAACTGCTTGACCTGCGCCATGCGGATCGGTCCCGTCCCGCCTTTGGGGCGGACCGGCTTGGGCAGCAACTGTCCGGCCCTCAACAAGGCCTGCGCCTGGAGGGCTTCCTGGCTGTCCGGCTTTACTTTCAACGCCCTTTCCACCAACTCGGCGGTCTTTTCCAGGTTGCCCGAACGCTGCACCAGGCTGGCAACAGCCAGATATTCGGTCACCGCCTGCTGGGGATGGCCGAGCCGTTCATGCGCCAGCGCCAGCCGGGAGTGCGCCATCACGTGTTCGGGATTCAATTGGGTAACGCGCGCCCAGTTCTCGATGGCCTTGTCTATCACCCGCTGGTTGAGATACAGATTGGCGGCCTTCATCGCCGCGGCAACCGCATCTTTCAGATTCCCCAAACGTTCGCTCAACTGTGCGATCTTTTCTTGGGGGATCGGGTCGTCTGGCGAGACCTGGGCCACGCGGCGGTAGATCTGCAAGGCTTCCTTGAACTGCTGCAACTGATACAGCGCCAGCCCCAAACTGCTCAACGCCTTGGGATTGTCGGGGATTTCCTCCAGCGCGGCGCGATAAGAAGCAGCCGCTTTGTCCCACTTTTGGTCCCAGGCCGCCGAATGGCCGTCATTCATCGCTTTTTGGAAAACGTCTTCTCGTCCAGTCATTATTTATACTCGCGGGATATTTACGAAACAACCTGCATCTCGCCCCAGTTCAGCCCCCAACGGGCTTCCGTGGACAACGGGATATTCAATGAATAGGCTGATTCCATTGCCTGTCGAACCAAGCGGATCGTTTCGTCCAACTCAAGACGCGGACACTCGATGACAACTTCGTCATGTACCTGAAGTAACATCTTACCATGCAGTCCCGCTTCCCGCAGGGTACTCGAGACGCGCAGCATGGCAATTTTCATGATGTCCGCGGCCGTGCCCTGAATGGGCGCGTTGATGGCCTCGCGCTCTTCACGGTCACGGCGGTTGTGGTTCAGGCGGCCTTTCAGCGCCGGGAAATAACGGCGGCGTCCCAGCAGCGTCTCAACGTAGCCCTGCTCCGCGGCAAGTTTGCGCATCTCGTCCAGATAACGTTTGACGCCGGGGAATTTTTGGAAATACGCGGCGACGAAATCCTCCGCCTCGGCCAGCGTCAGCTCGGTGGAACGCGTCAGCCCAAACGCGGACATGCCATAGATCAGTCCAAAGTTGACCGCCTTGGCATGACGCCGCATCTGCTTCGTCACCGCGTCGAGCGGGACGCCGTATATAGCCGCCGCGGTCGTGGCGTGGATATCCTGTCCCGAACGGAACGCATCCAGCATGGCTTCATCCCCGGCCATATGCGCCACGATGCGCAGCTCGATCTGCGAGTAGTCCACCGAGAGCAGCACATTCCCTTCCGCGGCGACAAAGCCTTTGCGCACGCGTCGCCCCAACTCGGACCGGATGGGGATATTTTGCAGATTCGGGCTGGACGAAGCCAATCGTCCGGTGACCGAACCGGTCTGGTTGAAGGAGGTGTGCACGCGTCCGGTCGCCGGGTTGACCGCCGCGGGCAGGGCATCCACATACGTTGATTTCAGCTTCGAAAGCTCGCGTTGCTCCAGCACCAAGTCCACGACCGGGTGTTGGCCGCGCATCCCCTCCAGCACAGCCGCCGAGGTGGAGTAATGTCCGCTGCTGGTCTTGCGGGTGCGGTCGGGCGGCTCCAGCCCCAAATGGGTGAACAGAACGGTCGAAAGCTGCTGCGTCGAGTTGATGTTGAACGTCTTGCCAACCAACTGGTAGACCTGTTTCTCGATTTCGGTCAGGCGGGTTTGCAGCTCAACAGACATCTCCTGGAAGAAGGGCAGATCGAGCAAGATACCGGCCTCTTCCATCCCGGCCAAGACGATCACCAACGGCATCTCGATCTCGTCCAACAACCTGGTCGCCTGGACGCGCTCCAGGTCCGCCTGCAAAAGCGGATGGAGCCGCAGGCAAACTTCGGCGTCCAACGCGGCGTAAGGCGCGGCGGTTTCTATCGTCACCTCGGCCATGCTGCGCTGGTTCTTGCCCTTGCCAATCAACTCCTCGATGGGGGTCATCTGCTCGCCCAAGCGAACGAAAGCCAAATTCTTGAGTCCCAGATTGCGCGAGGCCGGGTTGACCAGCCACTCGGCGATCATGGTGTCGAAAACCAACGGCGTAACACGCAGCCCGTAACGGTCGAGCATAATATAGTCGTATTTCAGGTTGTGGCCGATCTTCCGGATTCTTGGATCGGTCAACGGGGCGCGCAAGGCATTCAGCACATCTTCGAGCGGCAACTGCATCCCGTCGTGATGACCGACCGGGATGTAGAATCCTTCGCCCTCACGCACAGCCAGCGAAATGCCGACCAGTTCAGCCCGCATCTCATCCGTGGAGGTGGTCTCCGTATCAAAAGCGATCATCTGCGCGCTTTTGAGTTCATCCGCCAAAGCGGCCAACGATTCGGACGTGTCCACGACGTGCACCTGAATGGACACAGCCGGCCGCGGCGTCTGGATGACGCCCGCGCTGTCCCCAAAAAGCGAAAGCTGCTGATCTTCCGCGGGGGTCGACTGCGACAGTTTTGCGAGGCGGTTCAACAGCGAGTGGAATTCCATTTCACGAAAGAACGTCATCACCGCCGCCGGGTCAAACTGGTCGGCGCGGGCCTGCTCAAGATCGAGCGTGACGGGCAAGTCGGTGCGGATGGCGGCCAGGTTGCGGCTCAGGTAGGCCATGTCCTTGTCGGATTCCAGTTTGGTTCGGAAGCGAGCCGGAACGTCGGCCAGGTGGGCGTAAATTTCGTCCAGGGTCCCGTATTCATGGAGCAGTTTTTGCGCGGTCTTCTCGCCCACGCCGCGCACTCCGGGGATGTTGTCCGATTTGTCGCCCATCAGGGCTTTGAAGTCCACCACCTGATCGGGGCGGATGCCCATTTTTTTCTCGACGTCTTCCGGGTAATAGTCCCTGGCGTCACTTATCGAACGGCCCGGCAAGTTGACGATGATACGCTCGTCCACCAGTTGCAGCAAGTCGCGGTCGCCGGTGATGATCTTGACGCCCAGGCCCTGCTCGGCGGCTTGACGGGCGATGCTACCAAGCACATCGTCAGCCTCGTAGCCCTCCATCTCAAGGCGCGGCAGGTTGAAGGTATCCACCAATTGACGGATACGCTCGATCTGCGGACGCAGGTCGTCGGGCATTTTTGCGCGTGTAGCTTTGTATTCGGGGAAGATCTCGTGACGGAACGTTTTGCCCGTGTCGAATGCCACGGCCAGGTAATCGGGCCTTTCGCGTTCCAGGATGCGCATCAGGACGCTGGCGAAGCCATAGACCCCCGCAGTCGGCTCCCCGGTGGATGTTTGCCAGCGCTCCGGAGCAGAGACGCTCAAGGCATAATATGCACGGTAGGCCAAAGCATGGCCATCAATAAGATATAGAGTGGGCGGCATAAAATCGTCGATAAGTACAGCCTTGAAAGAACCCTGAGCGCCCACAAGGCAGGTGTTGTTTAGTGCCGCGGGCGGGAAATCCCTTGCCGGTTGCGCGTCCGCTGAATGTAGTCCTTGACCAGTTTCGGCGGGTGAGGCTGTTCGCCTCCCATGATCAGGTACCCCGGCGCCCAGAAATCACCAGATGGGTTTTCTTTCTTCAGGCGAGGGAAATTGTCGAAAATCTTCTCCGAAGTCTGCTGGCGCATGATGCGCATCAGGTATCCCGGAGATGTGGCGGGCGGCACGTTCACAACCCATTGCAAATATTCCGGACGAACAGCCAGGAATTCCAGCCGCCAGCCGAAGGCAATACAAATTTCCGGCAGCCATTCAGAGAGATGATCTGCCAGGTCGCCGGTCAGGTAATGCGAGCTGAAACGCGGCACCAACAAACAGGCATAGGTCAGGTTGTACAGTCCGGGCGAGGACGGCTCGAGGACGACGCGGCCGGCCACCTCGGTGATCGAATGCGGACGGGTCTCGTCCAGTTCGCCGGGATTGGGCTTCCTGATGGGCGTCGCCGGTCTGCGAGCCTTCGAGGGAAGCGTGGCGTCCAGTTCCCCGACCGCTTGTTCCCGGTGCGCGGCTTCTTCGGTCTCCAGATTGACCGGCTGCTCTGTCGCGACAAGATTTTTGAGCGGAATGGCAGGCGAAGATTCCCGGCTGAAAACCGACGTTTGCGAGAGCGGGGCGGAGGGGCGAGTTTCAGCAACTGGAACCGGCTGCGCGGCGTCCGGTTCTTCCGCTTGTGGACTGTCTGCGCGCCGGTTTGCCTCTTTCACACCAGCCTGCTCTCCCGGGTCCGGCGTGGGGACTTCAGCCAGGATCTCCGCGATGGGCGGCAAGTCAATCCCGTCCGGGCCAGTATCGTCATCGTCTGAAAGACTGGCAGCTGCCGGCTTTGAGATCGACAAAGACTCGGCCAAATGGTTGGCCTGACTGCGGATGGTGCTGAAGGGCGTTTCCGCGTCGAAGACCAGCGCCAAGGTCACGCCTTCGGCCAGACGCGTGGCATACAGCATGTGCTCGGCCTGAGTCGCGTCCAGGCGGATGAAACGCAGCAGGTCGCCTTCCTTCTTGTATTGGGCCGTGCCGCCTGCCAGTTCCGTCGCCGCAGTCTGCGGGAGTTGACCGGCATAGGCCCACAATTCACCGTTGCGGACAATCAATGCTGCCTGGGCAGATGATTCCAGCGTCAGGCGGGTGAGATGCTGCGCGGCCCTGGTCACGTCTTTCAGCCAGGGCAGCTTCTCATCATCGGGCTGCGAATCATAAACAAGGTCCATGTCGCCCAGCGAGGCCGCCTCTTTTGCAGGCGCTTCACCCAGCATGTTGAGCAGGTCGGGGAGATAAAATGGCTTACGGAGCAGCGTCCAGGGACGGATGTCGTCAAAGGCGGGAGGCGTCCCGTCTCCGGAGATGATGACCAAACCGAGTTCAGGGTTGATCTGCCGCAATAGGTGCCCGATCTTCGATATCGACGCGTTTTGCAAGTCCATGTCCAGGAAGGCCAAGGAGCAGTTGTATTCCACCAGGCAGGAAACCGCCGACGCCGCGTCATCTACGACATGAACACGGTAAGACTGGGTCTCTTCCAGACTCTGACGGATTAATTCCCCAAAACTGGGATGCGGAGTCACCACGAGCAAGGAAACGGTCATCTCAAGTAAAAGTGTATCACGGCAAGGACAGAGAAGCAAGTCGAACCTGGGGCCCATAAAAGCCGTGAAAACCGACAACACCACCGCCCATCTTCATGAGCAATCCCCCAAATGGCTTTTTGCGCACAATCCAACTTGACTCTTGGGGGGCATTTGTGCTATCAATAGAGAAACTATCCACGAGGTTACTACATGCAACGCGAGCGCGTTTCTGACAATGTATATTGGTTTCAAAGTGATGTTTATGCCCAAGTTACCGCTGGAGTGGTTGTCGGTCCGCAATGGGCTGTTGTTATTGATACCCTGGCCATCCCGGAAGAGACTCTCGCCATCAGAGAGTTCATTGAGCACAATCTCAACACACAAGTACGGTACGTCATCAACACCCACTACCACGCCGATCATACCTGGGGTAATTGCTTCTTCCCAAACACGACGATCATCGCACACACACGCTGTCGGGAACTGTTGATCGAACGCGGTATCCCTTCCCTGGAAGCCGCACAAAAACAGAACACGGTCATGCAGCAGGTCAAAATCGTCCTGCCCAACATGACCCTTGACGACGGTGAACTGACCCTGCGCATCGGGAAAAAGCACCTGCGCATCATGCCCGCCCCCGGTCACAGCGAAGACGGGATTGCCATTTTGGTGGTCGAAGACCGCGTCCTGTTTGCGGGCGACGCCTTCATGCCGCTGCCTTACCTGGTGGACGGAAACCTGGAGGATATGGTCGCCTTCATCAAGGGCGTTGGCCGGATGAAACTGGAAAATATCGTCCAGGGCCACGGCGACATCGTCCTGCGCGGTGAGATCGAACCCGCGGTCAAAGAAAACCTGAGTTACCTGACCGCCATCAAGAAAGCCGCTCGGACGGCTACGCGTCGCAAGGCTCCGCTGAAGTACCTGGACACCATAGACATCGAAAAGTGCGGCAAGAGCCGCGTCTACCTCAGCGGACTGTCCACAACGCTCCACGAGCGCAATTTGCGCGTGCTCTACCAGCAAGCACTCGAAGAGATAGAACAAGAGGCCAAGAAGAATAAGAAATAGACCTCCGAGGTCTGTAAGACCTCGGAGGTCTGGGTCGCTATTTGTTCTCGATATCATCAGGCTCGGCGTCGCCAGCACCCCATTTCTGATGCTTGGCCCGCCAGCCGTGCAGCCGTTCGTTCCCGGCCAGCAGACGTTTGATATTCGGACGCAACGCCCACATCAGCAAAATCTCCGCCAGCACGCCATACAAGATATACTGCCAGGGAGAAAGCCCCAGCCAGGTGCGCACGGCGAAGATGACCATTGCGATCAGGGCTGCGCTCATCGTCGTTACCGAGGCGTAACCAACCCCGAAGAAGATCAGCAGCCCGACCGGAAAAATGATCAAGATCGAGGGCGCCCACAAACCGAACGCGCCGCCCACGCTGGGGGCCCCGCCTGCGCCGCCGCGCAAGCGTAAACGGCCATCGTCCATCCGCTCGACCAGGAAAATCGAATAATTGTGCCCCAAGATGGCAGCCAACGGCGCCATGATCTCTATCCAAACACCGCCGCCAACAGCGCGCGCCAACCAGACCGCGCAGGCTCCTTTCAAGATATCCAAAATCGCCGTCAGCAAGCCAGACCAAAAACCGGCCGCCCGCATCACATTTGTCCCACCGGTGCGCCCGCTCTCAACCATTCGAATGTCTTTGCCCGTTTTCAGCTTAACGATCAACAACCCAAATGGTATCGAACCCAGCAGGTACGACAGGAGCACCACACCGATGTCCTGTAAAGTCGGCATCTTTCCTACCTCCGAATGCAGTCTATTTACGTCTTGTATGTCTGGTAACACAATTGCAGGGGCGAGGTTACTCTGAACGAAGAATGTACAAGTCGACTTCAGAGACCCGTCCGGCCTCGATCCAAAAGCCGCGCGCCCGCCACGCTTCACCATCAACGAACCAGATAAGGTGGACGACCGGATAGGCCGCCTCGGCCACATCCGTCGGCGATGGTCTTTCAGGCCCTGCCGGATGTGAATGGAAGATACCGACCAGTTCCAGCCCCCGGGCTTCGATCTGATTAAAGGTTTTCAACTGCTCCTGCGGATCCATGCGAAACCGCACCGGACTTTGGGCCGCGTTCGCCACGAAAAAAACCGATTCCACCCGGCAGCCTTTTCCCGCCAACAGACCGCAGGCCTCCAGCGGCGCGCAGCCAGTCACATGACGCCGCATCTTCTCCCATTGTCGCGCTGACAGGCTCAACCCGGTTCGCATTTTCGCTCACCGAACCCAAACACTTATCCCCCAAACCAACCCCAGCATGATCGCCGGTTCGACCACCGCCCGGCGCAAGGGAATCCCATCGCCCAGGCTGGCCGCCAAACTGGTCAACGCGTAGAACGGGCCCAGCAGCAGCATCCCATAACGGATCGGCGTCAACGGCCAATAATGCAACCCGGCCGCCAACTGCGCGTTGACCAAAGCTATCCCGGCTGCCCAGGCAACTTCCCAACGCCCGTTCAGCCGCAGGTGCAGCGTGCGCAAGCTAACGAGAAAAGCCGCCAGGAGGAGCGCAGGGATCAGCAGGAACAGACGGGCGCTCGCGTAACGCAATGCGACCGCCAGGATCAGATAGAGAGCAAACGACAGCGCCGTCAGGACAGCCGTCGCAGTCGGGTAACTGGGGTCTGCGGGTTCGACCACCACGTATTCAGCCCAGAAGACCAGCACCAGCACCAGTCCGCCAACCGCAAAACCGAGCCACCACAGAGGGCCGGATGGGAGCAAGTAAAGAGGCACTCCCAGCACAAAAGCCGTCAGCATCGGCAACAGCCAGTGCTCAAACGGATGTCCGCTTCCCAGCGAAGGATGGCCGCGCAGCAGCCAGTCCATGCCCGTGGCAGTCAGGGCAGCGGCCAGAATAACCGTCACCGTGCTCAGATTGAGATTGAACGCCAAATAGACGCCCGGCAATTGCAGCTCAAGCTTGTACTGGGGTGCGAGACTGAGACGCGTCAACGCAAAAGCCAGCAAGACCGTGGCTGTCAGCACACTGATGCGATTGGCATCGGGAAAATAGCGGTTGGACGCCATACTGCTCCGTAAACAAATGCCTGAACTTGCCCAGGCTACTTTTCGGGATACACTTGCAAATTCTGCACAGGGAGGTTGCGCAATACCCTGTAACTGCATTGTACCTGCCTCCGGTGAGCCTGCCAAGAGTGGCCTGTATGGTAAAATTAACGGGTTATGGAATTTCAACGCACCGATAATCTGCCGCCGCCCCCTGGCGTGATCAATTCATTAAAATCAGGGTTTGATGCGGTCGCCAACCACATCACAGCCATCATTTTACCGGTTGTGCTGGACCTTTTTCTCTGGTTGGGCCCCCACCTGCGCCTGGAACAGTTCTTGCAGCCGCTGATCGCCCAACTCAACATATTCGCTGCCAAAAACACTTTCTCCCCTGCCGACGTTCAGGTCGCTCAGGAATTCTGGACACGGTTCTCCCATGAATTCAACTTGATGAGCCTGCTGCGCACCTTTCCAATCGGCGTTACCAGCCTGATAAGTCAAATACTGCCCGGCAAAACGCCTCTTGGCGAGCCGCTCACTCTTCAGATAGCTTCAGCCTTCGGCTTGGTTGGCTGGATCAGCCTGTTGACCATCATCGGCTGGATTTTCGGCGGCTTATATTTTTCATGGGTTTCCGGAATCATTTCCCAGAGCGAAGAAGGTCGCCTGGCCCGTACAGGAAAAGCCGTCATACAAACCATCCTGTTGTCCCTTATCTGGATCGGGCTTCTGTTTGTTCTGGGAATGCCCACCATCACCGTATTTTTGATGTTTTTCATCATCAGCCCTGTCCTGGCACAGGCCACACTGCTCTTCGCGATGTTATTCGCGATGTGGCTGATCGTTCCGCTGTTTTTCTTACCGCATGGCATTTTTATGAATCAGCAAAACGCTTTTCGCTCCATTGTCAGCAGTATTAAGTTGTCGCGTTTTACACTGCCGACCAGCAGTCTGTTCGTTTTGAGCGTGGTATTGCTCAGTCAGGGATTCAATCTGCTGTGGAGTGTGCCCGCCGACACATCATGGATGATGCTCGTCAGCATTCTGGGACATGCCTTCATCACCACCGCTCTGCTGGCATCCAGTTTTATCTATTATCGAGACATGAACGCCTGGCTACAGGTGGTTTTGGAGCAAGTCAAGGCCAAAGCCACCTCGGCACAGGCATAACCGTTCTGGAGGTATTCGTGGTTCAAGGGAACGCTTCCTACGAAGCAAAAGATATTCAGGTTTTGGAAGGGCTGGAGGCCGTCCGACGACGCCCCGGCATGTACGTGGGCGGCACCGACGTCAAAGCGCTGCACCACCTCATATACGAGGTCGTGGACAACGCCATCGACGAAGCCTTGGCCGGTTCTTGTGACCATATCGAAATCATCATCCACGCCGACAACAGCGTGACCGTCAACGACAACGGACGCGGCATCCCGGTGGACATCCACCCGCAGATGAAGAAGTCGGCCCTGGAAGTGGTCATGACCCAACTCCACGCGGGCGGCAAATTCGGCGGCGGCGGATACAAGGTCTCCGGCGGCCTGCACGGGGTAGGCGTCAGCGCGGTCAACGCGCTCTCGGAATGGTGCAAGGTCGAGGTCAAGCGCGACGGCAAAATCCACGTTCAACGCTACGAACGCGGTTACCCGACCAAGCCGATAGAGGTCATCGGGAAGACAAAAGCCGACGAAACGGGAACCAGCGTCACGTTCAAGTTCGATACGAGCATCTTCCAGGGGGATGTCAATTATCGCTTCGAGACGCTGTCCCAGCGTTTCCGCGAGATGGCTTTCGTCACGCGCGGCGTGAATATCCGTTTTGTAGACGAGCGCTCCAATCGTGAATTGACCTTCTATTTCGAGGGCGGCATCACGTCCTTTGTCCGCTACATGAACCGCAACCGGGGAGGGCTGCATTCGGTCGTCTATGTCGAGAAAGAAATCGACAATATCGGCATCGAGGCCGCCATCCAATATACGGACGCCTTCACCGAATCGGTCTACGCGTTCGCCAACACGATCAACACCGTGGACGGCGGCACACACCTGACCGGCCTGCGCTCGGCGCTGACGCGCGTGATCAACGATTACGCCCGCAAGAACAACCTGCTCAAAGACTCTGACCCCAACTTCTCCGGCGAAGACACGCGCGAGGGGCTGACCGCGATCGTCTCGATCAAGCACCCCGAACCGCAATTCGAGAGCCAGACCAAGGTCAAGCTGATGAACCCCGAAGTGCAGACCTACACGCAGCAGATCGTGGGCGAGGCCTTCAGCACTTTCCTCGAGGAGACCCCGGCCGCGGCCAGGGCCATCGTGCAAAAATGTCTTACCTCGGCGCGGGCACGCAGCGCCGCCCGCAAAGCGCGCGATCTGGTCATCCGCAAATCGGCGCTGGAAAGCCTGACCCTGCCCGGCAAACTGGCCGATTGCTCCGAACGCGATTCCAACAAAACCGAACTGTACATTGTCGAGGGCGACTCGGCAGGCGGTTCGGCCAAACAGGGCCGTGACCGGCACTTCCAGGCCATCCTGCCGCTGCGCGGCAAAATTCTCAACACCGAGCGCGCCCGGTTGGATAAAATCCTCAGCAACAACGAGGTCAAAGCGCTTATCTCTGCGCTGGGCACCGGCATCAGCGACGGCTTCAACCTGGAGGGCTTGCGCTACGGACGCGTGATCATCATGACCGACGCCGACGTGGACGGCAGCCACATCCGCACCCTGCTGCTGACCTTCTTCTTCCGCTACATGCAGCCGCTGATCGAGAAGGGTCATCTTTACATCGCCCAGCCGCCGCTCTACCGCATCTCATACAGGAAACAGCTCAAATACGCCTACACCGAGCCGGAAAAGGACCGCATTGTGAAAGAGTTGGGGGAGGATAAAATATCGCTCCAGCGCTACAAGGGTTTGGGCGAGATGAACCCCATCCAATTGTGGGAAACCACGATGAACCCGGAGAATCGCACGCTGCTCCTGGTCACCATCGAGGATGCAACGGAAGCAGACCGGACGTTCGACATGCTGATGGGTGCAGCCGTCCCGCCGCGGCGCAGATTCATTCAAACACACGCCAGGGACGTTCGCAACCTGGATGTCTAACTGCTCCGATTGACTCCCAAAACCGGCCTGCCCACCAGGCCGGTTTTGTTATGAAATGACCATCTTCTCCTAGAACAATGTAGTGTAAAATGCTTATACGTGTCATTGGGGTCGGTCTGCACAGACCGGTCAGTGAAACAACAAGCCAGCCGCCGTTTTCATGCCAAGACCAATATGACCATCTTCCAGTCCAAACGAGTAAACGACTTTCTGAACAAAGCTTTGCAAATTGCGGTGCTCATTTATCAGGGCATCGCGGTGCTGGCTTTCATTGCCATCCCGCTCCTGGCATTCAAGTGGTTGAATACGCCTTTCCTGGGGGCATTTGTAGAACAGACCATGGTCTTCAACGGCGTTGGAGCCAATAGGGACGATGAGGCCTGGACGCTTTTCAATTCCGACGTCCAACTCCACGACCAATTGCTGCAGGTCGACGGGAAAGATGTGCACAGCGCGGCAGACATTCAGCGCGCGCTGGAATCACATTTCCCGGGCGAGGACGTTCCGGTCACATACCGCACACCTGACGGGAACGAAGAAACCGTTATCGTCACCCTGAACGAATTCCCCGCTGCCGACCGGGTGACCTATTTCTATATCCCATTTATCGTCGGGCTGGCCTACCTGGCAACCAGTCTGTGGATCTTCGGTCTCCGCCGCAGCGAATCGACCGGACGGGCCTTTGCCCTTTTCGCTTCGTCAGCCGCCATCGCGATCGCCGGAATATTCGACCTGTACACAACACACCGGCTGACCGCGCTGTGGACCCTGGCGGTAGCGGTTTCCGGAGGCGCGCTGTTCGACCTGGCGCTAGGATTCCCGCAGGAATTCCGCGTCGTCGCCGCCCGCCCTTATCTGCGCCGGATCGGGTATCTGATAGCCCTCGTACTGACTGCTCTGGCCGCACGCAATCTGTACAACTTCGACAACCCCAGCGCATACATCACAGATTGGCAGCGCATCTACTCGTTCACCGGCGGGATGATCGTATTCCTTGCCGTCGTACTTTTCATCCGCCGCTATACGACCAAATCGCCGGTCGTTCAGCAGCAGATACGCATGCTCATCTGGGGTTTTCTGGTCAGTTTTGGTCCCCTGGCAGCCTTCATGCTGGCAACGGCCATCCACCCGATGAACTTCATCCCCTATCTCTTCTTGCCGACCATCCTGTTCCCCTTTGCCACGGGGTACACAATCCTGCGCTACCGCCTGCTCAAAGTCGATTATCTGGTCAGCCGGGGCATTCTCATCATCCTGTTGACTTTCCTGGTCGCGCTTGGATACGGACTGTTAATCGCCGGATTAAGCCTGATCTTCGGGAATATGATCCCGGCCACGAACCCGTTGGCAATCGGCGCCCTGGCCGGCATCCTGGCGCTGGCGCTGAACCCGGTGCGCGCCCGGCTGCAGACAATCATCGACGCGATCGCCTTTCGGGGCAGCCAGGCCTACCAGGAACAACTGCAAACGTTCAGCCACAAACTGACAAACGCTCTCGATTTGCCAAGCATCCTTCGCATCCTGCGCCAGGAAGTCCTTGCGGGATTGTTGCCCAACCGCCTGCACATTTACATTTACGACGCCGTCAGCGATCAATATGCAGCCACCCCCAGCGAGGACAATGGCCGCCCAACCAGCGACATCCGCTTTACAGGCAATAACCCGCTGGTAACGATACTTAAACGGGAGCACCTGCCCCTCTATATCGACCCGTCCAACCCGCCCGCCGCGCTGAAGTCCGAACAGTCACGCCTGATGCTCCTGGGCGCTTATCTCTTTGTCCCTCTGCGGAGCGGCAACGAATTGATGGGCTGGCTGGCGCTGGGACTGCGCCGATCAGGAGAGCCATACAGCAGCCACGAGCTTTCTTTCCTCGAAAGTCTGAGCGATCAGGCGGCACTCGCCATCGAACGCGCACAGGTCGTCGTCAACATGCAGCGCCGCGTCCAGGAAATGAACGCGCTGACCCGCGTCTCCCAGGGCGTCAGCATCACGCTGTCCTTCGACGACGTCCTGGAATTGATCTTCGCCCAGACCACGCAGATCATCCCTGCGACGGACTTCCACATCACCCTGCACAACAAAGCCGGAGAATACTTCTATTACGCCTTCTGCCTGGAAGACGGCAAACGCCTGCCCCAACGCGAGAATACGCCCCTTCCGGTCAACCAGGGACTTGGGCAATGGGTCGTGCGCAACAGCCGCTCGATCCTGACGCAGGACTACGCCCGCGAGTGCCAGACATTGAACGTGATCCCGGCCCTGCAAGACATGTACGCCTGGCTGGGCGTGCCGCTCAACGCCGGAGCAGAAGCCATCGGCGCATTGAGCGTCGGCAGCCGCGACCCCAGCACCACCTACACCAACAACCAACTCGACTTGCTCCAGGCCATCGCCGACCAGACAGCCGGCGCGATCGTCAAAGCCCGCCTGCTGCAGGAAACCGAACGGCGCGCGCACCAGTTGTCCACGTTGAACGAACTTACGCGGCAATTGACATCCACGCTGGAACACGAACCATTGCTGCAAAACATCCTGGAGAACGCCGTCAACATTCTCGACTGCGAAGCCGGCAGCCTGTTCCTCGTGGACGAACAAAGCAACGACCTGGTCTTCAAAGTGACCGTCGGCCCGGTCGCCGGCAACCTGCTGGGAAAGCGGCTGCCCGCCGGCAGCGGCATTGTCGGCAAGGCGGTGCAAACACGCGCCCCGGTTGTCGAGAACAATGTGAAGCAATCTTCCGGCTGGTTCGGGAACACCGACCAGCAAACCGGCTTCGTCACAAAAGCCATCCTGGCCGTGCCGCTCCAGGTCAAAGAGAACGTCATCGGCGTGGTCGAAGTTATCAACAAACGCGATGGGCTGCCCTTCGTCGAAGACGACCAGACCCTGCTGACCGCCTTCGCCGGGCAGGCCGCGGTCGCCATCGAGAACGCCCGTCTCTATACCCTGACCGACCAGGAATTGAACGCCCGCGTCGAGGAACTCTCGATCATGCAGCGCATCGATCGCGAACTGAACGCCAGCCTCGAGATGGACCGCGCCATGCGCATCACGCTGGAATGGGCCATGCGCCAATCGGGCGCTGACGCCGGTCTGATCAGCACCCTGCAAGAGGACGGGGTGCGCATCATGGCCCAGCAGGGCTACGGCGACCAACTCAATTTGTACGAAGACACACCCCTGCCGCTGGAGCTGCCCTCGATGGTCGCGGCGGTCGAAAGCGGACAGCCGCAAAACGTCACCCTCGATCCCAAAATCCAGGGCGGTTTGCTGCCCGGCACGCGCACGCAGGTTGTCATCCCAATCCGCCGCGAGGCGCAGGTCATCGGCCTGATCCTGCTGGAATGCGTCACCGAGACGCAAGTCGATCTGGGATTCCTTGGCCGCCTGAGCGACCACGCCGCCATCGCCATCTCGAACGCCCAACTGTATGCCGAAGTCCAGGCCGCCAACCTGGCCAAAAGCGACTTCGTCTCCTTCGTGGCGCACGAGTTGAAGAACCCGATGACCTCGATCAAAGGGTACGCGGAACTGCTCGCGGCCGGCGCGGTCGGTGAGATCAACGAAAACCAGGCCAACTTCCTGAGTACGATCCACTCCAACGTCGAACGCATGAAAACGCTGGTCTCCGACCTGAACGACAATTCGAAGATCGAGGCCGGACGTCTGCGGATGGACTTCAAACCCGTCTCGGTGCCGGAGGTCGTCAATGATGCCGTCCGCTCGACCAGGCGGCAGATCGAAGACAAACAGCAGGCGATCACCATTCAAATGCCCGATACGCTCCCGGACATCTGGGCAGACCGCACGCGCCTGGATCAGATCCTCGTCAACCTGCTCAGCAATGCCAACAAGTACACGCCCGAAGAGGGCGAAATCTTCATCGGCGCCAAAGAATCTGACAATCAATGGGACCCGGAAGGCGCAGCCAAAGTCGTGCATATCTGGGTCAAAGATAACGGCATCGGCATCAGTCTGGAGGACCAGCAAAAGATCTTCCAGAAATTCTTCCGCTCCGAAGACCAGAAAGCGCGCGAAGCGCCGGGCACAGGCCTGGGACTGAACATCACCAAGAGCCTGGTGGAAATGCAGGGCGGGCGCATCTGGTTCGAGAGTGAATACGGCCAGGGAACGACCTTCCACTTCACCATCCCGGTAGCGGAGAAATAAATCCGCTCCGAAGATCAGCTACCAACAATCCAGGACGGACGACCGAGGACCAATGACACTAACCGCGGCAGTAGGACAGGCTCAGGCTCTGGACGGACGCGAAGCCGGTTTGCAGGCTACCCACCACGCCCTTAATCAGTTGGGGACGAATGTGCCCTCGCTGGGTATCGTGATCACCTCCCAGCATTATGATGCCAAACAGGTCGTTGGCGGAGTATCCAGCCTGCTCGGCAACACGCCAATCGTCGGCTTCAGCACACCCGCCGCCCTGACGACCAAAGGCCAGCACATAAACTCGGTCGTTGTAGCCGTGCTGAGCAGCGATGAGATCGAAGTCGAAGCGCACTGGTTCTCAGGATACGCACAAAGCGGACGCGAGACCGCCGCGCGCCTGATGAAAATCGCATCCGCACAACCAGATGCCTCCCAGTCCATGCTTTTCTTCGCCGACGGCTTCAATGGGGATGCCGAGCAATTGTGTCTGGCAATATCGGGGGACAGCATCCCGCTGGCCGGAGGACTTTCGAGCGGCGATCCACACACCGGACATTCCTACCAGATCGCGGGGACCCAAACCGGTTCAGGCAGCCTGGCCGCGGCGCTGTTCAAGGGGAATCTGCGCATGGGCGTCGGCGCTGACCACGGTTGGCGTCCGGTCGGCAGCCAGTTCCGGGTGACGCGTTCGCGCGGTTTCTGGCTGCGCACCCTGGACGGGCGTCCGGCCTCGGAGACGTATTCGCAGCTATTCGGCTATCCGGCCCGCGATTGGGGCTTCCCGCCGCTCAACTACCTCGTCCGGCTTTATCCGCTGGGCATCGACCAGGGCGAGAACCTGCTCGTCCGCTCTCCGTTACGCGTCGAAGCGGACGGCAGCTTCCGCATGAACGCCGCAGTCCGCGACGGGCTGGATGCATACCTGATGATCGGCAGCCCCGCCGTCTGTCAGGAGGCCGCCCAACGCGCCGCACAGCAGGCGCTCCGCGCGTTGGGAGACGCCAAACCGGTCTTTGCGCTGGCGCTGGTCGATATCGCCTGGCAAATGCTGTTCAAGGCCCAACCGGGTGCGGAGATCAACGCCATCCAGGATATTCTGGGCAAGGATATTCCCATCGCAGGCGGCTACACACTGGGACAGATCGTGCCCGGCAAGAACGAGGCCCCGCCGCGATTTCTGAACCAGCACATTATGGTGGTCGCTTTTGGCGAACCCGAAGATAAATGATTTCCGGGAAGGGTCCATAAAACTTTGAATTACCGTCACGCCGCAATGAGTTGACCGCGCACAAGCAACCCCAGTTGTGGATAAGGTATTCATCATGTTTTTTGCCGCCGATCTCGCGGATTTTCACAGAAACCAACCACCGGACAATTTGCCGGTAGATGCCCAGGCTTGTGATTTTTCAGGATCATCTCCTCAGCACGTGGAAGCCACCTGCGCCCCAAACGAGGTGTGCGGGCTGACCAGAGAGTCGGCTTCAGCCGACTTTTATGGCCTGAGGCAAGACTTTAGTCCGCCGAATGGCTGGCGATGTCCGACAGTTGAACTGTCGGACATCAGGAGCTTGTCGCCCAAAGGTGTCCGATGGCTAGCACAACAAAAGCTTTGAAAATCCGTGTCAATCTGCGTAACCAGTGGCCCAAAAAGCAAGCATCAAGAAAAGCATCTTATCCACAACGCGGGTTAATAGACAAGCCCCCCTCCTTATGACAGGAAGGGGGCTTTGTGCACCACGAGCATCCCACAAAATAAAATTCGGGATGCGCCATGTCTCTCCTTGTTACGCCGGCATCTCCACCTGCGGCAGGTCCTGCATGGCTGCTTCGACCGCCTTGGCGGGATACTCGAAATCTTCCAACTGCCCGCCCAAATAAGCCTCGTAGGCCGTCAGATCGAAGTGCCCGTGCCCCGACAAGTTGAACAGGATCACGCGCTTCTCTCCTTTGGCTTTGGCATCCAGCGCCTCGTCAATCGCGGCGCGCACGGCGTGGGCGCTCTCCGGCGCGGGAATGATTCCCTCGGCATGGGCAAACTGAATCGCGGCATCGAACGTGGGACGCTGCTTGACAGCGATCGCTTCGATCAAACCGGCGTCGAACAGCGCGCACAGGCTGGGCGCCATGCCGTGATAGCGCAATCCGCCTGCGTGGATGGACGGCGGAACAAAACCATGTCCCAGCGTGTGCATTTTGACGACCGGAGCCATCTTGGCCGTATCGCCGTAGTCAAAGGTGTAAATGCCCTTGGTCAGCGTGGGAGTCGCCGTCGGCTCAACCGCCAGCAGGCGCGTGCGCTGGCCGTTCTTCAGATTTTCGCGCAGGAAGGGATAGGCGATCCCGGCGAAATTCGAGCCGCCGCCCACACAGCCAACGACCACATCCGGGTACTCGCCGGCAAGGTCCATCTGCTTGAGGGCCTCCTCGCCGATCACGGTCTGGTGCAGCAGAACATGGTTGAGCACCGAGCCCAGGCTGTATTTCTTCGCCCCGCCGGACGTGGCCGCCACCTCCACCGCTTCCGAAATGGCAATGCCCAACGAGCCGGGACTATCGGGATGTTCGGCCAGCACCGAGCGGCCATAATTCGTCCGTTCGGTGGGACTGGCGAAGACCTGTGCGCCGAAGGTTTCCATCAGAATGCGGCGGTACGGCTTTTGCTTATACGAGACTTTGACCATGTACACTTCCAGGTCGAGGTCGAAGAATTTGCAGGCCATCGAGAGCGCCGATCCCCACTGTCCCGCGCCGGTTTCGGTCGTCAGGGCCTTTGTCCCGGCGGCTTTGTTGTAGAAAGCCTGCGCCACCGCCGTATTCGGTTTGTGACTGCCGGAAGGCGAAGCACCTTCATACTTGAAGTAAATATGCGCTGGCGTGCCAAGCGCCTTCTCCAGCCGTCGCGCCCGAATGAGCGGCGTAGGCCGCCAAAGTTTGTAGATTTCGCGCACCTCGTCCGGGATGTCGATAAAACGGTCGCCGCTGATCTCCTGCATGATCAGTTCCATCGGGAAGAGCACCGAGAGAAAATCCGGCGTGACCGGCTCCAGCGTCTGCGGATTGAGCACCGGCGCAGGCGGGACGGGGCTGTCAGCCAGGATGTTGTACCAGGTTTTGGGCAGGTCAGATTCGTTCAGTAGAAAACGGGTTTGGTCAGACATGAGATTCTCCTTTGGGTTGGATGATAAGTGAGTCAAAAATTGGCAAACGTTCCAATGTGCTAACGCCTTCGCTCCTTCAAGGCGGATGGAAGTCAATACACCGCATCATGATATGCTCCTTTTTCTCACGGGATGAACAACGGGGCGGACGGAAGCCCCCGTTCGTCCTCGAGCCGCGCCATGCGTTCCGCCAAGACGCGCTCCGCCGGCCGGGAAGGATTCCCGTCAACGGCCACGTCGAGGCGTTCCTGCAACGTGTTGACCATCTCCTTCGGCGCAACGGCGAATTTGCTCAACAGGGATGTTTTGGTCTGTGTGTTCATGTTCGTCTCCTTCTCTGTGGTCTGCCTATTCCGGGCGCACGTCCATGCTCTGTGGCAAGTTAACAAAAAAACGCGCTCATCCCAATATGGGACGAACGCGTAGTCCGTGGTGCCACCCAAGTTAGACCGTATAAACGAAAATTCCCCGGTGATGCGCACGGGGGAAAAAACCAGCCTCACTCTTTTCAGGTACGGCCACTGCTCATTATTTACTGAACACTGACGTATACCCTAGCCCTGTAACGGGGGCAATCCGGCTCGGGTTACTTGCTTTTTGTAGTAGCGGACTAAAGCCATTACTACAAACGTTCGCCCTGCGGCTCGAAGGTCCATTCGGCGCTGTCGTTTCGGGCAGGGCTTTCACCAACCGCCTGCTCTCTGTGCCGTCGTACAGCGCGTACTCGTCCTCTTCACAGCCTTTTGAATATGTACACTGATTATATGCAGAAAAAACAAAAAGTCAAGCGCAGCAGCAATTCTCGTTTTGAACGCGTTTGCGAGGGAGGCGTCGCGCGGCACGCCCAAAGGGTGCAACTTCGAGCAGCCCGACCGGTTAGACCAGTTAGACTACTTCGGCTATAATATCCCCATGATCGAACTCACTATCCCCGGACGCGGGACGCTGCAAGTCCGGCACCTCGTCAGCGACGTGAACGGCACGCTGGCCGTGGACGGGCAACTCATCGAGGGCGTTGCCAAACGCCTCGCCGCCCTGCAAGACCGGCTGACCATCCACCTGCTGACCGCCGACACACACGGCAAGCAGGCCATCATCGATGCGCAGCTCGGCTTGACGGCGGTGCGCATCAAGGGCGGCCGCGAAGCCGAACAAAAAGCCGCTTACGTGCGGGAACTCGGCGCAGAGACGGTCATCGCGCTCGGCCAGGGCGCCAACGACGCCGGGATGCTAAAAGCCGCCGCGCTGGGCATCTGCGTCATGTCGGCGGAGGGCCTGGCCGTCGAGACCCTCACGTCCGCCGACCTGTTCCTGCCCGACGTGCTGACCGCCCTCGACCTGTTCGACAACCCCATGCGCATCACCGCCAGTCTGCGTAAATGACCTTGACATATCCTGACCCCTCCCCCCAGCCCCCACAAGAGACGCCGCCGCCGCGCCCCTCGCGCGCGCGCCGCCGCCGCGCCCGGCGCATGGTCGTCCCCAAAGGCGCAGAAGGCCGCGCCGCGCTGCTGGGACAACTCGTCCGGCGCGCTTACCCCTCGTACGAATTCTTCCTCTTTGCCGTGCTGTGCGGCGCCATCCTGGGGGCAGGCTATATCCTCGATTCGCAAGCCTTCCTGATCTTCGGCATCCTGATGGCCCCGCTGATGACGCCCTGGGTCGGCATGACGCTGGCCACCGTCAGCGGCTCGGCGCGTTTCTTCTTCCAGACGCTGGCCGCGCTCATCATCGGCAGCTTGCTCATTTTCGCCAGCGGGCTGCTGGCCGGGCTGGCGGCGCGCATCTGGCTGCCGCTGACGCTCAACCAGGCCTTCGTCCATGCCCGCCTGTGGTGGCCCGACCTGGTCGCCCTGGCCCTGGCCGCCATCCTGCTGACCGCTTCGTTCGTGCGCTCCGAGAAAAAACCCTTCCTGCCCAGCGTGATGGTGGCCTACGAACTTTTCCTGCCGCTCAACGCGGCCGCGTTCGGCCTGGGCAGCGGCGTAGGGGACATCTGGCCGCAGGGGCTGCTGGTCTTCGCCGTCCACCTGGCCTGGGCAACGCTCTTCGGCACACTGACCCTGATAGCGCTGGGTTTCAAGCCCTTCAAATTGACGGGATACTTCTTCGGCGCGGTCGTCCTGCTGGTCGCCGCGGCCTCGTTGGTCGCGCTGACCGGTTTGGGGACGATCATCCTGCAGACAGCCGGGATCGTGCCCGCGTCCACGCCCGAAGCGACCGTCGCCGCCCAGGTGGACGTCCCGACAGCGGAAGCCATCCCCTCGGCGACGCATCCGCCGTTCCCGGCCTCATCCACCCCGGAGATCGTCCCGAACGCGACCCCCAGCCGGACGCCGACCCCGTACATCACCCTGCCCCCGACAACCACCGCGACCGTCACGCTGACCCCGCAGCCGACGCCGCTCTACGCCCGCATCCACGCCGAGCAAGGCGGCGGCGCGTACGTGCGGCGCGAGCCGGGCGGCCCGGTCATCCTGACGCTCGACAACGGCGACCTGGTACAGGTGCTGTCGGAGGCCCTCGAATACGGCGACGTGCCCTGGGTGCACGTGAAGGTCGTCAGAGGCGAGCAGACGTTCGACGGATGGATCATCCAGGGCGTCTTGCTGACAGCCACACCCGCCCCGGGGTGGTAGACAAAAAAACATGTCCCTGCGAGGGCAGGTGGGCAGTCTCGCTTTGTCGAAAACGGGATTGTTTCGGCCGTTACACTCCCTCGCAAAAGCATGTAATTCCATGGAGTAATCAATGCCCATTCATTTCGGCACTGACGGCTGGCGCGCCGTCATCTCAGACTCTTTTACATTTGCAAACCTGCGCATGGTCACGCAAGCCATCGCCGACGCGGTGGCTTCGACGCATTGGGACAAGAGCGGCAACGGCGGCCCGGCCCCGGATCCAAAAAAGATCGTCATCGGCTTCGACACGCGCTTCCTCTCCGACCGTTACGCCGGGGAAGCGGCGCGCGTGCTGGCCGCCAACGGATACACCGTCTATCTGACGCAGGCCGACGCGCCCACGCCGGCCATCTCTTACGCGGTCAAAAACCTGAACGCCATTGCGGGCCTGGTGCTGACCGCCTCGCACAACGCGCCGCGCTATAACGGCATCAAGCTGAAGGCCTCCTACGGCGGCTCGGCGCTGCCCGAACAATGCCGCCGCGTGGAAGTCTACATCAACGACAACGAAGAACGCGCCCGCGGCCCCAACTTGATGGACTTCTCCAAAGCCCGCGAACTGGGGTTGATCCAGAAATTCAACCCGCTGCCCGCCTACTACGACCACCTGCGCACGCTGATCGACTCGGATTTGATCGCGGATGACCCGCAAAACTTCGTCGTCGATTCGATGTACGGCTCGGGACGCGGCGCGATCAAGGGATTTTTGCAGGGCACCGGTTGCGAGATCGCCGAGATTCGCAACAAGCTGAACCCGGGCTTTGGCGGCGTCCACCCCGAGCCGATCGGCAAGAACCTGGGCGCGCTGGCCAGCGCGGTCAGCACCGGCATGGGCGATTTTGGCCTGGCCACCGACGGCGACGCCGACCGCATCGGCGCCATGGACGGGCGCGGCAATTTTGTCGACCCGCACAAGATCATGGCGCTGGCCATACGTCACCTGGTCGAGAAACGCGGCTGGACGGGCGCGGTCGTGCGCACCGTATCCACCACGCGCATGATCGACCGCCTGGCGAAGCGCTACGGCCTGACGCTGTACGAAACGCCGGTCGGCTTCAACCACATCGCCGACTACATGATGAGCGAAGACGTACTGCTCGGCGGCGAAGAATCGGGCGGCATCTCCTTCAAGGGACATATCCCCGAAGGCGACGGCGTGCTGATGGGCCTGCTGATCGTCGAGATGGTCGCCGCGGCCAGGAAACCGCTCTACGACCTGGTCGAAGACCTGCTCGACGACGTCGGCCCCGCCCACTATCAGCGCAGCGACCTGCGCCTGAAACGCCCCGTTGCCAAGGCTGAGATGACCGAATATCTCACCAAGCAGGCTCCGGCGAAGATCGGCGAGCAGAAGGTCGTCGAGATCAGCACAAGCGACGGGGTGAAATACATCCTGGCCGACGACTCGTGGCTGCTCATCCGGCCCTCGGGCACGGAGCCGGTGTTACGCGTCTATGCCGAGGGGCGCAGCAAAGAGATGGTCAAGTCGCTGCTGGCCTATGGCGAGGGCGTGGCAGAGTCCGTCGTCTAGCCGGTCGATCACCCCGAGTCCCGGCTTGCGAGGCGCTGACCCGCAGCCGCAGGACGTTCCTGCGCGAAGCGCCGCCTCCCCTTGCGGGATGCGAACAAGTTGTCCGCCGCCGCCGTCCCCGGCGGCTGGCGTATTTTTCTTCAGTCCCCGGTCTCCCAACCATGACATCCAAACCCTCCTACCCGCTGGCGCTGACCGAGGCCTTCCTGGTCAGTCTTATCTGGGGATCCTCCTTCATCTTCGTCAAACTGGCCCTCGAAGATATCGGCCCGCTGACCCTGGCAGGCCTGCGGTATTTCCTGGGCTTCCTGGTGCTGCTCCCTTTCGTGGCGCGCAGCGGCAAAACCATCTCGCTCCCGCGCGCCATGTGGCTTCGCCTGTTCCTGCTCGGGCTGAGCGCCTACGCCGTCGGCAATGGCGCCATGTTCTGGTCGCTGAAATACCTGCCCGCCACGACCGTCTCCTTTTTGATGGGCACGATCACGCTGTCCGTCCTGCTGACGGGCGTCTTCTGGCTGCGGGAAATCCCCACTTGGCTGCAAGCCCTCGGCATCCTCGTCACGCTGGGCGGCACAGCCCTGTTCTTCGCGTCCGGTCTGCGTCCGGGCGAGCCGCTCGGATTGGCGATATTCTGCGTCGGCCTGGTCGGGTTCACCTTCTTCGGCATCCTGGGACGCAAAACCGCCCGCGCCCAGCAGGTGGACACGCTGACCCTGACCGCCGTCCCGCTGGCGCTCGGCGGCGGGGTCCTGCTCCTGGTCGCCATCCCGCTCGAAGGGCTGCCGCACGCCGCGCCCCTGACCTGGGGGCTGGTCCTGTGGCTGGCGACGGTCAACACCGCCCTGGGCTACATCCTGTACAACCACGCCCTGCAAGTGTTGACCGCGTTCCAGATGAACGTCGTGCTCAACCTGACGCCGGTCTGGACGGCGCTGGTGGGCTGGTTCCTGCTCGGCGAACGGCTGACTCTCGTCCAGGCCGCGGGCATAGTCGTGGTCATTTCGGGCGTGATGCTCGTGCAAAGGAAAAACGGACAAACATGACCCAACAACGATTCCCCCACCCCACCGTCGGCGCGCTGATCTTCGAGCCGGAAGGCAAAATGCTGCTGGTCAAATCGCACAAGTGGCGCGGCAAATACGTCGTGCCCGGCGGGCACATCGAGGTCGGCGAAAGGATGACCGAGACTCTCCTCCGGGAGGTGAAAGAAGAGACCGGGCTGGATGTCTACGATCCGCAGTTCATCTGCTTCCAGGAATTCATCTTCGACGACGCCTTCTGGAAGAAACGTCACTTCATCTTCTTCGATTTCGCCTGCAAAACCGATTCGAGCCAAGTCACGCTCAACGACGAGGCGGAATCCTATCTTTGGGCGACGCTGGAGGAGGCCTTGAGATTGCCGATTGACTCGTATACCGAAACAGCCATCCGGGAACTCATGCGCCAGACGGCGGGATAAATCCTGCAACGTGAAAGGGGAGCTTGTGAGACCTCCGAGATCCTATGGGTTGATGGCGGAAAAATAGAGTCTTAGCAAAGTGATACGCTTATTCCTGGACAGATCACGGAAATCTCGGAG
>JAADGN010000112.1 GCA_013152325.1 Chloroflexota bacterium | reverse complement strand
GGGCGTGACTGGCGCAGCCATTCGGGGATGTTGTTCAGCCAGTTCTGGAGAGTCAGCAGACGGCCGTTTTGCAGGAGGGGCGTACCCGCCTTTTCCACCAGGGTGCTCAGGGCTTCGAAGTCTTCCAACTGCAGATAGGTGTGATAGGCCTTTTCCCATTCACCTTGTTCCGTATACACTTCTGCCATTCGGTAGCGGATGGGGTCCACCAGGCTTGGCTGCTCCTCTTGCATGGTCGTTTGCAGGAAATCCCGGAAGAGATGATGATAACGCAGCCATTTTTCGTCCGAGCCGATGGGCAGGGCGAAGAGATTGTTGCGCAGCACGGCTTTGATCAACGCAGACCAATCCTGGGAGTCCGGGGAGAACGGGGACAGGACGGCCTCGCACAGCTTGGCGTTGAACTCGTCCATCAGGGAACTGTGCAAGAGGAACTCGCGCAGTTCCTTTGGCTGTTGATCCAGGACTTGCTGGCCGAAGTAATCGAACAGCCCGATCCCGGACGCGCGCACCATTCGCGGGTGGTCCGTTGCCCCTTGTTGGGCGACCAGGTTGGACAGTTGCAGACCGGTGATCCAGCCTTCGCTTTCTTGCGCCAGAGCTTGGGCTACGTTTTCCGAAAGGCTCGTATGATAGTTTTTCTCGAATAATGACCGGATTTCATCCACTTGAAAAGCGAGTTCCAGGTTGCTCAAACCATCTACTTGGTGGCGAGCGACCATCAATGGCAGATCGGGAAGCGGGATCATGGAGCGGGACGAGATGATCAGATGGCAGTTCTCGTCCGCGAGTTGGATGAAGCGGTTGACAAAGTGTTTGATTTCCGGGACATCATCCACCAGGTGATAGTCGTCCAGGATCACCACGAAGTGTTCGCGAACCTGATCGTACAACTCGTTGACCAGTGTGACAACCAGGCGTTCCATGTCCTGTTCGAGGGAGGTCGCATGGTTGAGTATTGCGTTTGCCTGTCCGCCGAATTTCGGGAAGCGCTGGGAGAGCGAGGCAATAAAGTAAGCGATAAAACGTTGGGGGTCCCGATCAAGGGTGTCCAGCGCGAGCCAGCAGATTGACAGTTCGCTTTGGTAGGCCAGGTCGATCAAGGCCGACGTCTTGCCGTACCCTGCCGAGGCGGAGATCAGCACCAATTTCTTGTCCAGCAGTTCGTAAAACAGATCCAGCAAGCGTGGCCGGGAGAGCAGGTTGGCGCGGCGCTCTGGCACAATGATCTTTGTGCGACTGATGGGGATTTCTGAAGAGGTGTTCATTTTGCTCACATCTTTATTTTACACTGGGCAAGCAGATTGTACACTCTAATTGTACACTCTAGATGAACGTCCCGCTGAGGCGGGACGTTGGGGATGTTAAGCGCGACGGGTGAACGTTAGTTGCCGTTCGGACGTTGTATGACTGCTGCCATCTTATCATATAAGGCAGGCGGCGCGGCCAAAACGGATTGCGGCGGTGAAACGTAGTTTGGTTTGCCGTCCAGATTGGTGACCCTGGCGCCTGCTTCTTCAGCGATCAGGCCGCCCGCGGCGACGTCCCAGGGTTGGAGCGAGAGTTCCCAATAGCCGTCAAATCGACCTGCCGCGACATAGCACAGATCGAGCGCCGCCGAACCAAGCCGGCGTACGCCCTGTGTCATTTTGGCGAAGCGTCCGAAATATTGCAGGTTGTCGGCTGGGGTGCTCCACATATTGTAAGGGAAACCCGTCACCAGCAGGCTGTGCGCCAAGTCGGTGACAGGCGAAACGCTCAACGGACGGCCATTCAGCCGGGCGCCGCGCCCGCGCTCGGCGGAGAACAACTCGTCGCGCATCGGGTCGTAGACCGTGGCCAGACACATTTCGCCGCCGCAAGCATATGCGATGGAGACGGAAAAGATCGGGACGTTGTGCGCGTAGTTGACGGTCCCGTCCAGGGGATCGACGTACCAGACGTGGGCGTTGTCTCCGTCCACGCCGCCGCTCTCTTCAGCCAGGACGTGATGACCGGGGAATCGGCTTTGAATTTCCGCCAATATCAGTTCTTCGGACTGACGGTCTATTTCGGTGACCAGGTCGATTGTTCCCTTGTAGTCTACTTGATGTTTTGTCTCGTATCCGGCGCGCAGGATTTTGCCAGCCTGCCGGGCGAGTTGTTCGAGGTCGTTCAGTGTCGGATTCGTCATAAAGCTATTCTAATCTTGTTCCGTGCACCGGGCAAGGAAGGACAGGAGAATTGCCCGGGCTTTTCCAATGCACCCGCCCATCCTTTCTTTGTACACGGAAATCGCGGAAATCATGGGAAGTTCCGTGAAAACGGAAGGGAAATCCGCCCGATCGGTGAGTTCCGCCTGCTAAAATGAGGGCGCGGCAGGACTTCGAGAAAGCCGCGAACAACGCTGACATTTGTCTTGACAGCGACCCCGCTCTCAAGTAGAATACCAAACGCCCGTCAAACGGGCCTGTAGCGCAGTTGGGAGCGCGCGTCAATCGCACTGACGAGGTCGCGGGTTCGAATCCCGCCAGGTCCACCAGACAGTGAACAGTTATCAGTAATCAGTCATCAGTAATGCTGTTCACCGATAACGGGTCACTGATAACTGAATATGGGCCCATGGCGCAGCTGGGAGCGCGTCTCAATGGCATTGAGAAGGTCGCGGGTTCGAATCCCGCTGGGTCCACCAGATAGTCGCAAATGTCTGAATGGTCTGATTGGTTGGAATCGTTTGACCGGTTAGACCATTTGGACTAATAACCAAAGTTATGGCAGGAGTAATAGGTTATCTGCCAGAGAGTCGGGGTCATTGGCTGCAAGCCCCGGCAAGTGTGCCCGCAGAGCGCATAAAACCGAACTCGCCTGTTGCCCTGAGTGTGATTGCAGGGCGGACTGCGTTGGCGAAGAAAGTAGTTGACGCCGGGTAAGCCCGTTACAGCGAACGAGCGGCGTTGGCAGGTTTTTGAAAACGCAATTCGGGGTGGTACCGCGGAGCAGCCCTTCGTCCCTGAGTGGATGAAGGGATTTTTGTTTTTTTGGATGGTGGATGTGGACCATGGAGCGTATTTGTCGTCACTTTATATGTGACGCACGGATACCTGACACTCTGACGCGAGGTAATGATGAACATCAAATACGATCACGCTGAAATCGAAAAGAAATGGCAGGCCAAGTGGGAAGCCGATCACCTGTATCGTTCGGTCGTTGACGAGAGCAGGCCCAAGCACTACGCGTTGACCATGCTGCCGTATCCCTCCGGCGACCTGCACATCGGTCACTGGTACGCCATGACGCCCTCCGACGCGCGCGCCCGTTTCATGCGCATGAATGGCTACAATGTGCTCTTCCCGATAGGCTTTGACGCCTTCGGCCTGCCGGCTGAAAACGCGGCCATCAAACGCGGCATCCATCCCAAAGAGTGGACGTTTGCCAACATTGGGCGCATGCGTGAGCAGCTCAAGAGCATGGGCGCCATGTTCGACTGGGAGCGCGAGGCTGTCTCTGCCGACCCCGAATACTACAAGTGGACGGAGTGGTTCTTCAGCCAGTTGTATAAAAATGGTCTGGCCTACCGCAAGATGTCGCCGGTGGACTGGTGCCCGCAGTGCAACACGACCCTGGCGCGCGAACAGGTCTGGGGTGAAGACCGTCACTGCGAGCGCTGCGGCACGCCGGTCATCAAGAAAGACCTGGATCAGTGGTTCTTCCGCACCACAAAATATGCCGATGAACTGCTGAACTTCGACGCGATTGACTGGCCCGAACGCGTCAAGACTCTGCAAACCAACTGGATTGGCCGCAGCGAGGGCGCGTCGGTCGTTTTCAAGACGGAAACCGGCGGCCGCGATATCGAGGTGTTCACCACCCGCCCCGACACGCTCTGGGGCGCGACCTTCATGGTGCTGTCCCCCGAACACCCATTGGTGGATGTGGTGACAACAGCCGACAATCGCGCCGAGGTCGAAGCGTATCAGGCGCAAGCCGCCCGTCAGACGGACATCGAACGCGAGGCGACCGACAAAGAGAAGACCGGCGTCTTCACCGGCGGCTACGCCGTCAACCCGGTCAACGATGAACGCATCCCGATCTGGATCGCCGACTATGTGCTGATGACCTACGGCACGGGCGCGATCATGGCTGTCCCGGCGCACGACCAGCGCGACTTCGAGTTTGCCCGCAAGTTTGGGCTGGAGGTGCGCGTCGTCATTCAGCCGGACGATATGGAGCCGTTGGACGGCGCGACGATGACCGAATCGGTGCCCGCAAAAGGGACGATGGTCAACTCCGGCCCGTTGAGCGGCACGCCCGGCGATCGATCGTTCGACCGCGCCATCGCTTACCTGGAAGAGAAGGGCGTCGGCAAGCGGGCCGTCAATTATCGCCTGCGTGACTGGCTGATCTCGCGGCAGCGTTATTGGGGCGCGCCGATCCCGATGGTTCACTGCGAGAAATGCGGCTGGAACCCCGTCCCGGACGACCAACTGCCGGTTCTGCTGCCGGACGACGTCGAGTGGAAACCGACCGGCGAATCGCCGCTGAAACTGCATCCGACCTGGAAGCAGGCCGAATGTCCGGTTTGCGGCGGGGAGGCCGTCCGCGAGACCGATACGATGGACACGTTCATGTGCTCGTCCTGGTATCACCTGCGGTACTTGAGTCCGCATTACGACGAAGGCCCGTTCGATCCCAGGGAATATGATTACTGGATGCCGGTGGATACCTACACCGGCGGCATCGAGCATGCCACAATGCACCTGATCTACACGCGTTTCTTCCACAAGGCCCTGCGTGACATGGGCATCACCAAAGGGCCGGAGCCGATGCTCCAGTTGCACAACCAGGGCATGGTGCTGGGCGAAGACCACGAGAAGATGTCCAAATCGCGCGGCAATGTGATCGCGCCGGATGAACTGGTGAACCGGTATGGGGCGGACACGGTGCGCGCCTATTTGATGTTTTTCGCCCGGTGGGACATGGGCGGCCCGTGGAACTCGCAGGGCATCGAAGGCTCTGTGCGCTGGGTGCGCCGTGTCTGGACGCTGTTCACCGATCCGGCGGCTGCCGCCCAAGGCGGACGGAACGCGACCCGGCCGCAAGCGGATGCCGATGCCCGGCGCGCCCTGCGCCGAAAGGTCCACCAGACTTTGCGCTCGGTGACGCGCGATTTTGAGAAATTCGAGTTCAACACGATCATCTCGTCGTTGATGGAACTGATGAACGAGATGTACCGCGCGCGCGAGGCCGGGCTGGTCGGTACGCCGGAATGGGACGAAGCCCTGGATATTTACCTGCGCATGATGGCGCCCGTCGCGCCGCACATGGCCGAGGAATTGTGGGAACGGCTGGGCAAGCCGTATTCGATCCACACCCAGCCCTGGCCGCAGGTGGACGAGGCGGCCACCGTCGTGGACGAGATCACCCTGGTGGTGCAGGTCAACGGAAAAGTGCGCGACCGCATCACGCTCCCCGCGGACGCCGACGAGGCGACGGTCAAAGCCGCCGCGCTGGCGAGCGGGAAGGTCCAAAAATTCCTGGAGGGCGCGGAGCCGCGCAAGGTGATCGTGGTGCCAAAGCGGCTGGTGAATATTGTGATTTGAATCTGTAGGGACACGATATATCGTGTCCCTACTTTTGAGATGTCCGACAGTTCAACTGTCGGACATCGTTTTATATTAGGCTTCTTGCATCGTGGTGAAGTTGCCCCTCGCTGGCGCACGGTCTCCCGACCGGCGCCGGAGGGCGACCGTCAGGTCTCCCGCCTTTGTGGGCAGACCTGCGGTCAGGGGTGTTCCGGGGCCGGGAGATCCCGGAACAGCGGGCAGGCTGCCGCCCGGAGCGGTCGTTTTTACGGGCTGGCAAAGTCCACCGCGAAGTACCCGCCGTAGGTGCTGCTGCCGACGTAGGCATAGCCGATGCCGATCTCGGTAATTTGCGTGTTAAGGATCGCCTCGCGATGGGGGAGATCGTCCATCCACCAGGTCATGGCGTCCTGAGGGCCGCCGCCGGCGTAAATATTCTCGACGAAATAAGAAGCGGAATAGCCCTGCGCGGCAATGCGGGACGCCACCGACGAGCCATCTGAGCCGGTGTGACTGAGCAGGCTGTTGCAGGCCATGTCCATGCTGTGCCCCTGGGCAGCCGCGGCGAGTTGGGGGTTCACCGTCAGGGCGGGCAGGCTGTTGTCGGCGCGGGCGGCGTTGATCAGCGACAGCACCTCGTCGACGTAGGCGGCGTTCTCCTGGTAGCTGCAGGGGCCGCTGGCGGTGGCGGGTTGTGCAGTCCGGATCGGCGCGCCTGTCCCGACGATGATCTTCAGCCAAACGTGATCCAGTTCCCCGACGGGTATCGTCTCTCCGGCGGGGTTGTGGAGTTCGTAGTAGCCGGTAAACACGCCGTCCGTGGAAGGAGCGACCAAATCGACGGAGATGTCCAGGGTATCGCGCGGGGCGGTCTCGGAGAGCGGGATCGAGGCCGGACTGTTCATCTGGTCGCCGCGCACGAAGACCAGCGTGTACCCCGGACCCCAGGTGCAGCCGCCTATGTTGCGCAGCCGCCAGGTCTTCACGAAGGATTCGCCCGGCTCGAATTTCGTGTTGTCTGGCACGGTGACGTCTTCGATGAAGAGCGCGCGGTCTTTGCACTCTTTATTTGTCGCGGTAGCGGGGGTGGTTTGGGGTGTGTCGGTGGCGGGGGCTTCTGTCGGATGAATGATCGTGGCGATTGGGGGCGGCAGCGCGGTCGCGGTTGCTGTCTCGGCGGCAGGGGAGCACGAGGAGATGCCGAGGAGGATAATTGTGATCAGGAAAAAATATTTTTTGGTCATTTTGGCCTCATTATCAAAGCTGCTTTCTGTATCACCAAAAAGGCGATTCCCTGTTGCCGGATGTGCATGTCTTGCCTTTTTGGGCGCGCCGGTTTCCGGATAACAACTTTTCGTTGTTCTCGCTTGGCTTGACACTTGCTTTCAGGCTTGTTATCCTCATACCATCATTATACTTGGAGAAAACATGCGTCTCGAAGACCTGAACTGGATGGACGTCGAAGAATACCTCAAGCACGATGACCGCCTGATGCTGGTCATCGGCGCTTGTGAACAGCATGGTTATCTCAGCCTGCTGACCGACATAAAGATCCCGCTGGCTTTCGCGGATGCCGCCTCCCGGCAGACCGGCGTGCTGGTCGCGCCGCCGCTCAACTTTGGCGTCTCGCCTTATTTCCTGGCCTACCCGGGCTCGCTCAGCCTGCGCGTCAGCACGTTCATCGCGGCGGTCGAAGATATCGTCCGCTCGGCTTACGGACAGGGCTTCCGCCGCATCCTGATCCTCAACGGACATGGCGGGAACACCGCCGCGCACAGCCGTCTGAACGAGGTGATCAATGAGTTGCCCGATTTGAAACTGGGCTGGTATGCCTGGTGGACGTCGCACAGCGTCGAGGCCGTTGCGCTCAAGCACGAAATCAAACCGGCGCACGCCAACTGGCTGGAGGCTTTTGCCTTTACGATTGTCGGGGAGATGCCGGAGGCAGAGAAATCCCCGCCTTACGTCCCCAGCGCGATCATGGACGCGCAGACCACGCGCCAGGTCTATGGCGACGGTTCTTTCGGAGGGCCGTACCGGGCTGACGAGGCCGTCATGCACGAAATTTTTGATGTCGTCCTGAAAGACATCCTGCAAATCCTGAAATTCGAATAAGTTTACCCTTGACGGAATGTTAAAGAAGTCGGTATAATACTTCCCTGTTGAATGGAATCAAAATTAAGCGACGATTGGCGAGCGCTTGAGACGATTTGTCTCAGAGCGCTTGCCTTTGTTTGTCTCTCGCGCACTTTGTCGGCAGCACGTGCGGGCGTACAGATGTCGCGGGGTAATCCAGGACTCATTTAGATGACGAGGAGAGTACTCAGTGGAAACAAAGGGGCTTAAAGCACTTCGCATCAACCTGGCCTCGCCCGAAACGATCCGTAGCTGGTCGTATGGCGAGGTGCTGAAACCGGAAACGATCAATTATCGCCGCCTGCGCCCGGAGAAAGACGGCCTTTTCTGTGAGGCAATCTTTGGGCCGCAGCGCGATTGGCAATGCTATTGCGGGAAGTACAAGAACCCGCGTTACAAGGGCATTACCTGTGACAAGTGCGGCGTGGAGATCACCCGCTCTGCTGTGCGCCGCGAGCGCATGGGGCATATCCAGTTGGCGACCCCCGTGGCGCACATCTGGTATACGCGGCGTATCCCGTCCTACCTGGGATTGCTGCTCAATATCTCGCGCCGCAACCTCGACCGCGTGCTTTATTTCGCCCAGTACATCGTCACCCACGTGGATGAAGAAGCTCGCCAGAAGGCGCTCAAGCGTCTAGACGAGGAGAGCAGCGTCTCTGAGAGCGAGCAGGCCGCCAACGTCGAGACCAGGATCGCAGAGATCAAGGCACGCCGCGACAACGCCGTGACCGATCTGCAGCAGCGCAAGGCGGCTCTGGAGCAGGATTACGACGAACAAACGGCGACCCAGCTTGATCCGGTGATCAAGGAAGGCCAGCGGCTGGAGAAGAAACTCCAGGGTCAGATGGGCAAGGCCGTCAAGAAAGCGCTCATCTTCGGCGCGGGCGGCGAGATCGTCGCCGAAGCGGGGGAGACCATTGCCGCACAGCACATCAGCAAGGTGCAGGAAATCGTCCAGGAGCGTCTGGCCGCGATCGAGAACGAACTCAAAGATCAACGACAGCGTGAACTCGCCGCTGTCGATATGGAAATTGAGCGCGTCAAAGCCGAAGCCACCGAAGAGATGAACGTGCTGCGCGACCAGTCGGATGAGCAGGCCTCCACCGCACAGGATCAGAATGCCCGCCTGCGCGATGAGCTGTTGGAATTGCGCCCGTTCACTTTCTTGAGCGAAGCGCGCCACCGCGAACTGAAGTCGCGCTGGGGGCAGGTCTTCCGCGCCGACATGGGCGCCGAGGCTTTCTTTGACATTCTCAAGCGTCTGGACATGGATGCGCTGGCCGAGGAACTCTGGCACGAGGTGCGCACGACCAAGAGCAAGCAGAAACGCAAGAAGGCGACCAGTCGTCTCAAAGTCGTGGAGGCTTTCCGCCGCTCGAACAATAAGCCCGAGTGGATGATCCTGACGATTTTACCGGTCATCCCGCCGGACCTGCGTCCGATGGTGCAGTTGGATGGCGGTCGTTTTGCCACGTCCGACCTGAACGACTTGTACCGCCGGGTGATCAACCGCAACAATCGGCTCAAGCGCCTGCTGGAACTTGGCGCGCCGGATGTGATCATCCGCAACGAAAAGCGCATGCTGCAGGAGTCGGTCGATTCGCTGATCGACAACAGTCAGCGCGGCAAGGCGCTTTCCCGCCGCGGCCGCCGTGAACTCAAATCCCTGAGCGATATGCTCAAGGGCAAGAAAGGCCGTTTCCGCCGCAACCTGCTGGGCAAGCGCGTGGACTATTCCGGCCGTTCGGTGATCGTTGTCGGCCCGAAATTGAAACTCTACCAATGCGGGCTGCCCAAGACGATGGCGCTGGAGCTTTATCGTCCCTTCGTCATCTCGGGGCTGGTGCACCACAACTATGCGGCGAACGTCAAGGGCGCGCGCCGTCTGATCGAGCGCAACCGTCCCGAGGTCTGGGAAGTGCTCGAAGAGGTCATCAAAGAACGCCCTGTCCTGCTGAACCGTGCGCCGACTCTGCATCGTCTCGGCATTCAGGCTTTCGAGCCGGTACTGGTCGAGGGCAGCGCGATCCATTTGCATCCGTTGGTGACCACCGCCTTCAACGCGGATTTCGATGGCGACCAGATGGCTGTCCACGTGCCGCTTTCGCAGCAGGCTGTGCGCGAAGCCCGACACTTGATGCTGGCATCCAAGAATCTGCTCAAACCGGCGGATGGTGAACCGATCATCAGCCCGTCGAAGGATATGGTCTTGGGCGTGTACTACCTGACCATGGACGATCCCTTTGATTACAAAGGCGAGGGACGCATCTTCGGCAGTATTGACGAAGTCACCATGGCGTATCAACTCGATCAGGTGGAGGTTCACACGAATATCCGCCTGCGTGTGACGACCTGGTACGACGAGGAAGGCTCGCGTTTGCCTGAGCCGGAGACTCGTATGATCAGTACCACTGTCGGACGGGCGCTGATGAACTACATCCTGCCTCCTGAAGTCCAGTTCGTCAATCAGGCCCTGGACAAGGGCGGCGTCAAGGATCTCATCGCGGATGTCTACGAGATATGTGGTCAGGACGTGACGACAGAGGTCGCTGACAGCATCAAGAGCCTTGGTTTTGAGTATGCCATGCGCTCCGGCGTTACGGTGGCTGTTGCCGACATTACCGTGCCGTCCACCAAGAAGGAGATCATCAACAAGGCGTTGCAGGATGTGGAAGTTGTGCAGCGGGATTTCCGCCGCGGTCTGCTGACCGAGCAGGAGCAGGATGAACGCGTGATCCAGATTTGGCAGAAGACGACCAACAAGGTTGCAGAGGAGGTCCGCAAGGCGATGGACCCGAACGGCAACCTGGCGACGATGGCCAGCTCCGGCGCGACAAAGGGCGGCTTCGGGCCGATCTCACAGTTGGCCGGTATGCGCGGCCTGATGGCTGATCCTGCCGGACGCATTATCCCGCTGCCGATCCGCTCGAATTTCCGCGAGGGGCTGACAGCGCTGGAATACTTCATCTCCACGCATGGCGCCCGCAAGGGCCTGGCCGATACCGCGCTGCGCACCGCCGATGCCGGGTATCTGACCCGTCGTCTGGTGGATGTCGCCCAAGACATCATCATCAACGAATATGATTGCGAGACGACCGAAGGGATTTGGATCCGACAATCTGACGATGTGGCCGGACAGTCGTTGAGCAGCCGCATTTACAGCCGCCTGCTGGCCGAGCGGGTCATCGATCCGCAGACCGGCGAGGTGCTGGGCGAACGCAACGATGTGATCGGACACGACATGGCGCGCAGGATTGCCATGTCGGGTGTGGAGAAAGTATACGTCCGCTCGCCGCTGACCTGTGAATTGCAGCATGGCATCTGCGCCAAATGTTACGGCCTTGACCTGGGCCGCGGCGCGGAAGTCGAACTCGGTTCGGCGGTCGGCATCGTTGCCGCGCAGTCCATTGGCGAGCCGGGCACACAGTTGACGCTGCGCACCTTCCATACCGGCGGTGTGGCCGCTGGCGGCGATATTACTACCGGTTTGCCCCGCGTGGAAGAACTCTTTGAAGCGCGCAAGACCCCCAAAGGCGAAGCCGTTGTCACCGAGATCAATGGCGTGGCGCACATCGTCCAGTCCGAGAAATATGCCGACTTGCGGCTGATCAACGTTGAACACAGCGAGATGATCGGCGACAAGTACGCCATCCCGGACGAGTGGCAGATCGAAGTCAAGGATGAAGACAAGGTCAAGCCGGGCGACGTGTTGGCCACCAAAGAAGATGCCACCATTACCGCGCAGCACGAAGGCAAGGTCCGCATCGAAGGGCAGACGATCTTTGTCTCGTATGAACAGCACGAGGAAGTGGAATACGAGATCCCGACGACGGCGCGTATCCTGATCAAGAACGGAGACCACGTCGAAGCCGGTCAGCCGCTGACGGAGGGTTCGCTCAACCCGCACCGCGTCCTGCGCATCCAGGGACGGGAAGCCTGCCAGATGTATTTGCTCTCCGAGATCCAGCAGGTTTATCGTTCCCAGGGTCAGAATATTCACGACAAGCATTTCGAGGTCATCATTCGCAAGATGCTTTCCAAGGTGCAGGTCACGCGCCCGGAGGACAGCAACTACCTGCCGGGTGATCTCGTAGACCGCCTCGAAATGCGGAAGGTCAACGAGCAAATACTGGCGGAGGGCAAGCGACCGGCGCGTTACATCAGCCTTTTGCTGGGTGTGACCAAGGCCTCCTTGAGCACCGAATCGTTCCTCTCGGCCTCCTCATTCCAGCACACGATCAAGGTGTTGGCGGGCGCGGCGATTGCCGGCGCGGAAGACCCGCTCTATGGCTTGAAGGAGAACGTCATTATCGGCAAGCTGATCCCGGCAGGGACGGGCTTTACGCCGGGGCGCTTCAGACCGAAGCCGGAAGTTGAACCGGAACCCGAACCCGAACTCGTGGCTGAAGGCGAAGCGGAGCCGGTAGCTGAAGCGGAAGCCGAACAGCCTCCTGCCGATGCCCCTGAAAGCCCTGCAGCAGATTAGCCGTCTCCACCGGATTTACAAAGACGCCACCCATCGGGTGGCGTCTTTTTTGTCTGCAATGGTGATGCGCCGTTTGGAAAGCGGTTGTCATCCGGCGCGAGTGAGGGCTGATTTCCAGATTTCCTTGACGCTTTCAACCTTCTCCCTTAAGATAGGCACGGTTTTATAGAACAAATATGCGCCCCTTAGAAGGGTCTAGGAGTCCCCATGGAACTTGGGTTGGTACGCAAAATTGACATTGACCAGGAGATGCAGCAGGCGTATCTCGATTATGCGATGAGCGTGATCGTCTCGCGCGCGCTGCCTGATGCCCGCGATGGTCTCAAGCCCGTTCAACGGCGTATTTTGTATGCCATGTACGATATGGGCTTGCGCGCCGGCAGCACCTACAAGAAATCCGCCCGCATCGTTGGCGAGGTGTTGGGCAAATATCACCCGCACGGCGACGCTTCGGTCTACGAGGCGATGGCGCGCCTGGCGCAGGATTTCAGCATGCGCACCATGCTGGTGGATGGACAGGGCAACTTTGGCTCGATTGACGGCGATCCGCCGGCGGCCATGCGGTATACGGAAGCCCGTCTGGCCGCGCCGGCGCTCGACATGCTGGCCGAGATCGGCAAAGACACGGTGGATTTCGTCCCCAACTTCGACGATACGCTCACCGAACCGCGCGTGCTCCCGTCTTCGATTCCCAACTTGCTGGTCAACGGAGCCAGCGGCATCGCGGTCGGCATGGCGACTTCCATCCCGCCGCACAACCTGTCCGAGGTGGTGGATGCGCTGATCTACATGCTCGAACACTGGGACAAACTGGACGACATCTCTGTCGGGCAGTTGATGAATTTCGTCCAGGGACCGGATTTCCCGACGGGCGGGGTCATCATCCAGGAGAAGGGCAAGGAGGGGTTGGAAGCGGCTTACGGGTCCGGGCGCGGACGCGTCACCGTTCAGGCGCGGGTTCACGTCGAGGAGATGGAGCGCAGCAAGTCGCGTCTGATCGTCACCGAGCTGCCGTACATGGTCAACAAGTCCAACCTGATCAGCCGCATCGCAGACCTGGTGCGGGACGGGCAGATCGAAGGCGTCACCGACTTGCGCGACGAATCTGACCGGCAGGGCATGCGCATTGTCATCGAACTGAGCAAGAATGCCGAACCGGAAGATGTTTTGCAGAAGCTATACAAGCGCACGCCGATGCAGTCCACGTTCAGCATTATTTTGCTCGCTTTGGTGGATGGCGAGCCGCGCATGCTCACGCTTAAACAGGCGCTGCGCGTCTACGTCGAGCACCGCCTGACGGTCATTCGCCGCCGCGGTGAATACGACCTGCGCCGGGCGAAGGAGCGCGCCCACATCCTGGAAGGATACCTGATCGCGCTGAAGAATCTGGACGACGTCATCGCGCTGATCCGCCGCGCGCCCGACGTGCCAACGGCGCGCACGCGTTTGATGAAGCGGTTTAAACTGAGCGAAATTCAGGCGCAAGCCATTCTGGAGATGCAATTGCGCCGCCTGGCCGCGCTGGAGCGCAAGAAGATCGATACGGAATACAGGGAACTCAGGAAGACGATCAAGGGGCTGGAAACCCTGCTCAAGTCTTCGAAGAAGATGCGGACGGTGGCTGCGGAGGAATTGCTCAAGGTCAAGGAAGCCTATGGCGACCGCCGCCGTACACAGATTGTCAGCCTGGACGGCGATGCGAAAAAGCAGGCCCTGCTGACTTCCGCCGACTTGCTGCCTGAGCAGAAGGTTTGGGTCGGCGTAACCAAAGACGGGACTGTGGCCCGCACGCGCGACGGGAAGCCGCCGCGCCCCAGCGGGAGCGCTGCGCCGCGCTGGCTGGTGAAGGCCTCCACGCACGATACGCTCTATCTGGTCACCGAGAAGGGGGAGGCTGCTGCGGTGGCCGTCCACACGCTGCCGGAAGCGGAGAAGATCTCAGACGGCACTCCCTGGCACAAACTTTCGCCGCTGAAATCCTCCGACAAATTGGCGGCAGTCTTTGCTTTGCCCTCCAGAAGGAGCGATTTGCCCGAAGAGACCTATGTGCTGGCGGTCACGCGCGGCGGCATGGTCAAGAAGAGCGCGGTCAGTGAACTGCCAGGCCCCTCGGCGCAGTCCTTTACCTTGGTGCGCGTCAATGAGGGCGACGTGCTCGGCTGGATCGTCCTGACGGATGGACAGAAGGATGTGCTCCTGGTGACGGCGGGCGGGATGGGCATCCGTTTCAGCGAGGCGGATGTGCGCCCAATGGGGTTGGTGGCCGCCGGCGTGAACGGCATCAAGTTGGGCGTCGGTGATCTGGTCGTCGGGGCGGAAGTTTTGCCGCAGAAGGGCGAGATTTTCCTGATCACCTCGGATGGCAAGGGCAAACGTGTCGCGCCCAAAGATTTTCCCAGGCAGGGGCGCTACGGCAAGGGCGTTATTGCCTGGGCGCTGCCGGATGGTGTGCGGCTGGCCGGGCTGGCGGTGGGCAGGGGAACGCAGGTCGTCACGCTGCATTTGCTCAAGGCCGCGGCCAAGTCTGCCCGGCTGGATGATGCCCCGATCCGCAAACGGTCGGCGGCGCGCGGCCAGTCCGTGCAGGAGGTCAAACTCGGCGACGCGATCGTAGCCCTGACGATGAGCTGGGACGCAGGCAGGTTTGTGGAGAAGGTGAAGAAGAAGGGCAAGTAGGTGAGAGAGAAGAGAATGGGGAATGGGGAGCGGAGAATGGAGAATAGGAAAGACTTCCGGGATCGAGGGTCTCGGAAGTCTTTTGGTTTTTAGAAATACCCGTCACGGCGGCGCATCCCAGCCCCCATTTTCCCCCAGCTATTTCACCGTGAAATACGAGTAATGCAGCGCGACCTTTCCCTTGCTCAACATGACCGTATCGCGCCCATCGGAGACCGTCCCCGAATCGGAGGCGGCGTCCCAGATGATGAAGCGCAGGTCGCCTTTCTCGCTTACCTTCGTGAACTGAAATTCCCCGTTTGGCAAGATCTCGTTGAAGAATTGCCCGTACCACGTCCGGATGGATTCCGTGCCGCGCAGGATGCGGTCGCGCGTTACCAGGACGGCGTTGTCCCGGTAGAGACGCATCACATCGTCTATCGCGTGAGCGTTCAACGCATCGTGGTAAGCCGTGACAAACTCCGCAGGCGGCGCGGGCGGCGGAGGCGGAGCGGGCCAGTCGAAATCGCTGACCGTTTTCCACAGCTTGGGCAGGTGGCGGCGGCAGTAATCCCACGAGAAGAAGTTGGCCGCTTCCATGTTCAGGTCGCGCACGGTTTGCAGGAAATCCTTCACGTCGGCAGGCGTCGGGTTCCACTTGGCGGGGTCGTCCGAGTAGGCCGCGCCGGAGGGGACGAAGGGCAGGTCAACGCCCATGGCGTCGAACTGCGCCTTGCTCCAGCGCAACTGCTGCCCGGCGTTGTGCGCTTCCACCCAGTAGACCTGCGGCATGTTGTAATCGCATTTCTCGAAGAAGGTCTTCCACGGCAGTTCGGGATGATAATTGGGAAAACGGTACGAACTGAGCGCGATCTTCGCATCGGGCAGACCGGCCCTCAGGTCGGACATGAAGCGCCGCGCGGCGGCGTTCTTGTTTTTGTACTCGGTCTCCGCGTTGACCGCGTATCCGTCCAGCCCCAGTTCGTTGAAGCGGCGCACCGCGACGCGCGCCTCCCCGGCCGGGTCATTGCCATAGACGTAGTGCCAGCCCCAGACGGAGATTCCCGCTCCCTGCAACGCCTGGACGACAGGCGCGGTGATGCCGACCCCGAAGGGATTTGCCCCGTCTGCTATTTTGACCAGCACATGACCCAGCCCGGCGGCCCGCGCCACGGCGGTGATCGCATCCGGGTCGCCGCCCTCGCAATCCGGGATTTGGAAGATGAAGAAGCCTTTGCCTTTTAGCGACATGATTTCCTCCTCTGTTCATTGCCCCTCTCCCGCTGGGAGAGAGATGGGGTGAGGGTTATGCCAACCCCAATTCCGGCGCGATGCGGCGCATGGCCTCGATCACGTTGCCAGTGTGTTCCCACAATTCCACGCCGAATTCCTGCGCGCCGCGTTCCATCTCCTCGCGGTTTGCGCCTGCTGCGAAGGATTTGTCCTTCCACTTCTTTTTGACGGACTTGACCTTCAAATCCATCAGCGAGCGCGAGGGCCGCACCAGCGCGACGGCGGTGATCAGGCCGGTGATCTCGTCACAGGCGTAGAGCGCTTTTTCCATGACGGTTTCACGCGGAATGCCGGTGTGGTCCGCATGGCTGAGGATGGCGCGCACGATCTCTTCCGGCACGCCGCGCTCACGCAAGAGGGGCGCTCCGGCCTGAGGGTGCTCTTCCAGCGAGGGGTGGATCTCCCAGTCGAAATCGTGCAGCAGACCGGTGATGCCCCAGGTTTCTGCATCTTCGCCAAGTTTTTCGGCGTAGAAGCGCATGGCGGCTTCGACCGCCAGCATGTGCTTGACAAGGTTTTCGTTCCTGACAAATTCGTGCACGATGGCGAGGGTTTCGGTGCGTTCCATCAATTCTCCGGAAAGATAGGTTCTGGGTCGCCCAGAACCGGGATAGGATGTTTGACGTGTACGTCCCACAGGGCGGTGGCGGTTGCCAGCAGTTCGCGCGTGTTCCAGTATAGCATGGAACCGCGGCGGTAGACACGCCTGTCAGCGGTGACGCCGCTGGCTTCGATGCCCAGCGCGTCGCAAATGTACAGGGCGCGCGGCAGGTGGAACCCCTGCGTGACCAGGATCGCCCGTTCGACGCCGAAGATTTCTTTGGCGCGGTAACAGGTATCGTAGGTGCGACGACCGGCGTAATCCAGCACAATGACTTCTTCGGGCACGCCCAATTGCAGGGCGTAATCACGCATGGCGCCCGGCTCGTTATAGTCGACGAAACGGTTGTCGCCGCTCATCAGCAGTTTTTCCGCTTTGCCGCTGAAATACAGGTCGGCGGCGGTAGCGATCCGGTCGCGCAGAATGGGCGTTGGGCTGCCGTCGTGCCACAATCCTGCGCCGAAGACGATTGCCACGCGCTGCGGCGGGACGTCGTCTGTGGTGTAGATGCGTCCACGGCTGGAAAGGGCGGTGGTCAGGCGCGAGATGGACAAGATCACGATACCTGTCCCGGCAGAGATCAGGAGCAGTTTTATGAACATTTTGATATTCCGTTTGAACATCCGCAGATTTTACCATGCAGAAAGCCCCTCATTGCCGAGGCATGAGGGGCTTGTCTTGTGTGCTGGTTGGCGGGGGGTCAGACGATTTTCTCGCGCATTTTGGAACTGAGATAGTCCATGCTGGCCACGACGATGGCGATAGCCAGCATTTGGGCGCTGGCCGCGCGGTAGTTGAGCAGGTTGATATTCTGCTGCAACAGGAAGCCGATACCGCCGCCGCCCGCGAAACCGATGATGGTGGACATACGCACGTTGATGTCCCAGCGGTACATGGTGAAGGAAATGTAGGGCGGGACGATCTGCGGCACCACGCCATAGACGATGGTCTGCAAGCGGTTCGCGCCCGTGGCCTGGACGGCTTCAATCGGCCCGGCCTGGATGCTCTCGACTTGTTCGGAGTATAGTTTGCCGAGCGCGGCGATGGTGTGCAGGGCCAGGGCCATCGAACCGGCAAACGGGCCAATGCCCACCCAGACGACGAAGACAATCGCCATAACCAACGGTTCGATAGAACGCAGGGCATTGAAAATCGTGCGGGAGCCGTAATAGATGACCATCCCGGTCGGCAGGCTGGCTTTGGGGTGAACGGTCAGTCCCAGCACCAGGCCCGCAATGCCCCCGATGATGGCAGCGTAGGTGTGCAGGGCCACGTAATTCCTGAATTCGTAGAACCAGTTGAGTATCGCCATCAGCAGGAAGAACAACAATGCGCCGGCAACCACTGCGAGCACGGTTTGGAGTATGCGGATCAGGGCCTCAGGCGTGCGTCCCAACACGATGCCCAAGCGTCCGGCCAAACTGCTGAAGACGCCTGCGCTCGCCAATGCGACCAGCGCGGTGATGATCATGTTGAGGATGTCACTCAGGTCGCGCAGGAAACTTCCCAGGAAACCAAATGAGCCCATGTGGCCTGCCAGGTAACCGCCGGCGGTCAGTCCGAGATAAGAGATCAGGTATAGCGTGAGCACAAAAGCAAAGGAGACGCCTATCAAGATGATCGTCCTGAGCGTCCGCACGCGCAGGGGCGGCCTGGTGTGTTCCTGCGGGGGCAGCGCCACCCGAACGCCCAGCCAAATCAGGAGCGGCAAGACGATAAAACTGGCCAGTATATACAAGGGGTTGCCAGTCAGGAAGCCGCTGATGACGGATGCCCAATAAGCCGCCTTGATGCCGATGTAAACACCAACAGGGATAAAAAGAATGGAAAGCGAAGTGCTGATGAGCGTACTGGAAATGTCCTTCATCAGGTTGCGCGCTGCAAAGAAGCTGAGCGGAATGGCAAGCAGCGTGCCGAAGGTGGTCGCCAACAGCGCCAGGAAGACGGTTTCAATGATCTTGTCCCAGGTGTCGTAAGCGGTCCTCGTCAGGTGTGGAGCGCCAATATTGTGCCGGGTAATGGCGTGGATTTCCTGCACCTTGTCGTTGGGCCGGTTCGAGAGGCGTATTTCTGCCTGAAAATAACCGTTCTGGTCCACTTTCATTGTGCCAAGCTGCAAGCTGACGTCGCTGTCAGCCGGCATGAAGTTTATCGGGCCTGTGCTAAAGGGATCGAAGTTGAAGCCTTCGATGATGACTCTCTCACGCGGGTCGGCGCAAGCGGGCGTCATGACCAGGTAAGGGCCGCTCTTGTCAGGCTCCGGCGGGGTAAATCCACTTTCTGGGCAGGGCACCATGACCGGCAGTGAAACTGTAAATTCATCTCTCTCGTAGGCGAATATTTCCGGCTTTGCCAGGGCGCGCAAAATACGGACCAATTGCGTTTGACGGCGTTCGGATTTGGTCTCGGCCAGATTGACTTTGGTGACCTGGAAACCATAGGCATAGATGACCAACGCTGCCAGAATCCCTAAGCCCAGCCCGAGAGAACGCATGAAATTGGGTTTCTTGTTTTTCACACCTGCCTCCTGTTTACCCGACCCGCTCGGCATCTTTGCCATAGATATCTTTGAATTTGGCATCGTCGATTTCATCCGGCGGCCCCTCGAACATCAGTTTGCCTTCGTTGAGAGCGACCACACGGTCGGCATAGCGATGTACCAGATCAAGAAAGTGCAGGCTGCACAGCACGGTGACGCCGTCTTCCTGGTTGATCTTTTCCAGGTATTGCATGATGCTGTGCGCCAGGACCGGATCGAGACTGGCAACCGGTTCGTCGGCCAGGATGATTTCCGGGTTCTGGATCATTGCCCGTGCGATCCCGACCCGCTGCTGCTGGCCTCCGCTCAGTTCATCGGCGCGGCTGTGGGCTTTGTCTGCGATCCCGACCCGCTCCAATTGTTTGTAAGCATTTTCGATGTCGCTTTTGGGGAAGCGGTTGAAGATACTCATGGCCGGATTCACGTATCCCAGGCGTCCGGACAGGACATTGGTCAGCACGGAGGAACGATGGACCAGGTTGAAATGCTGAAAGACCATGCCGATCTTGCGGCGAATGGTGCGCAGTTCATCGTCGGATGCCGCCGTGATGTTGATGTCGTTCCAGTAGATTTCGCCGGAAGTTGGCTCGATCAGGCGGTTGATACAGCGCAGCAAGGTGGATTTACCCGAGCCGCTCAGCCCGATGATGGCCAGGAACTGACCTTTGGGCACTTCAAAACTGACATTGTCCAGCGCCAGAACTCCGCCCTCGTATATTTTCGTGAGATTTTTGATTTTTAGCATGACAGTTGTCACCACCAGCCGGTTGGGATTTTATGGGAGTACAGAATGTTGCCAATTCTTTTCTGGATGTCTTGCAAAAATAAATATAGTAGCGGCTTCGCGAGGCATCCTGTAAGGGTTGGCCGCTTTTAGCCAAAATTCAACGGCTGAAGCCATTACTACGGGTTTCTGCGTTCAAGTTGTGCAACAAGCCTTTTGGAAAAAACAATAAGACCAAGTTTGAGAACGTATTTTTGTAGTGTAGAAAAACCCGGACGGGAAAACCCCGTCCGGGTTTGGTAGGCACAGGCTGAATTATTCGCCCAAGCCCTCAAGGGTCAGACCAGTGGCAGCAACCATCTTGCGCACGAAGTCATATTCGGCGTCGGTGGCGGGTTCGATGCCGGTCCAGCCGTAGAAATCGTTGTTGCCGATGGACTCTGCCCAAGCGTCGGTCTCAGCGAAGGCAACCAGTGCGTCTTCGATCTGAGCGCGCAGGTCTTCGGGGAAATCCGGGCTGAAGGACAGGGTGTCGTTCGGGATCGGGGGCGAAATGGTCAGGATGCGGACCTTCTGGATGACGTCCGGAGCCTCAGTGCGGATGTTCGGGCGGGCGTCCAGCGGGCGCCATTCGCCACAGTACAGCTTGCCCGCATCGTTCAGGGCGCAGCTGTCGATGACATCATCAGGAATGTCATACATATCTTCGGTGACCTTGCCGTCCAGCCAATCCTGGTAGGTCCACCAGGGGCCGCCGCCGGATTCAGGCGAGAGCGGTACGCTGTAGTAGGTGGTCGCGAAGTCGACTTCGCCGTTGTAGAGGGCCTTCACGGCAGCCGTGTGTCCACCAGTCTCGACGGATTCGCCAGGCTCGATGCCGGCGTCCTGGAACATGGTCACCGGGACCATGTAGCCGGAAGTGGAACCAGCATCCGGGTAACCCCACTTCTTGCCAGCCAGGTCTTCAAAGCTCTGGATGTCGCTGTCGCGGGCGACCAAGTACTGGGTGAAGTATACCGGGAAACCATAGCGGATGGCCTTGAAGGAAACGTCCACGCCGCAGAGCTGGTTGGCGAGCACGTAACCCAGACCGGGGATGAAGCCCATGGTGTCGGTCGGGGAGGCGCACATCTCTTCGATGGTGGCCGCATAGGAGGTCGGGACGGTCACTTCGAAGAACAGGCCGGTGGCCTCGTGCAGCGCATTGGCCATAATTTCGCCGCCGCTGACGATCACGCCGGTGTCAACCGATGGGACAAAGAGCACCTTGATGGGGTGTTCCTCGGAACCGATCGCGGGCTCAGCAGGAGCAGGTACGGCGGTTGGCTCAGGCGCTGGAGCCTCGGTTTCCTCTACAGGAGGGGGCGCGGGCGCTTCCGTTGGCTTCGGGGCGCAGGATGCCAGCACCATGGCCGATACGATCAGCATGGCGAAGAGCATGTATGAAACTTTCTTCATGATTTTCTCCTCTCTACAAGAATGAGTTTTTAGAGGCTGAGAGATTCAGCCGCATGACCATGATGATAACTCGATTTGAACAAGAAGGCAAGTGATTTCTAAACTAAATAGAGGATGATATAATGCACCCATGAAGCAAAACTGGGTTGCGATTGTACTGCTTGCTATTGTGGCCGCGGCGGCCTATTTCGTCGTCCAGTCGGTGCGTGAGGGCGCCCAACAAGCCCAACAGGCTTTGCAGCCGCTCCAGCAGGCCAACAGCGCCATGCAAACGCAGGTTGCTGACTTGCTGCATCCGACGCCCACCGTTATTCCCGATCCGGTGACCATCATCCACGATGTGCGGTCTCTGGCGCGGCTGGAGACCATTCAGTACACGGTCGAGAAGGTCATCACCGCCGAGATCGGCCAGGGGACGTTCGGCTTCCTTTTTGGCGACCGGCTGCTCTTTGTGGCGCACGGCATTGTCATCGCGGGCATCGACATGGAAAAGCTCGGCCCCGAAGATATGCAAATAAAAAATGGCGTGCTCTACGTCACGTTGCCCCCCGCCGAAGTCTTCATTGCCACGCTGGATAACGAGAAATCCTACGTTTACGACCGCGATACCGGCGTGCTGACGCATGGCGATGTCAATCTGGAGACAACCGCCCGGCAGGCTGCCGAGGATGAGATCCGCAAGGCTGCCCTCGAAGATGGCATTCTGGAGATCGCCCAGCAAAACGCGGAGACTTTCTTGAGCAAGTTCTTCGCCGCCCTGGGTTATCAAGAGACGATTTTCGTGAAATAACCTCGTAGGAGCACGCCTGTCGTGGCCTGCCCGATCAAATGCGTTCCGTCCATGAGACGTGGGCGTATTTTTTTTCGACCAATTCGTCCGCGCGGGAGTTTTCGGACGGGGACAACCGCCCGCGCTCGAAATTTATCCCTAACGCCGATTCAAACCCCCGGATGAGCGCCTGGGCCGCCGTTTCCCAGGCAATTTCCTGCCCCAAAACGGATTCGACAGTCGTCGCGCGCGCCAGGAGACGCTTCGCGGCGGCGGCGCGTGTTGCCTCGTCGGGGAAGACCAGCGCCCGGGTGATGCGCGTCAGGTCGCCGGTCAATGGCAGCGAACCGTGTTGCAGCACGCCGATCTTGCGGCGCGCCTGCGCGCTGCCGATCAGTTTTTTCCCGTTGACTGTGATCTCATACGTCGAAGGCGCTTCGAAGCAGACCGGATTCGCCGCACCGTGCCGGGCGTCCTTCCCTGCTTTCATCTCCACCGGCGCGCCCAACGAAACGAGGGCCGCCAGCAGCGCACGGGCCAGGTGGTGATAGCTTTCCAGCACGTCGCCTGCCACGTGCGGGTCGTCCGCCGGGGCGATGACGGCGTAGGTCAACTCGTCCGTGTGCAAGATGGCGCGTCCGCCGGTCGGGCGGCGCACCACCTCCCAGCCGTTGGCCTGAAGGGCGGTGACGTCTACGTCCGCGAAGGGCTGGGCATGGCCGAGCGAGAGACAGGGCGGTTTCCAGGCGTACAGCCGCAGGGTCGGGCGTGAGTCGCCGCATCCGACGTGTTCGAGGATGGCTTCGTCCACCGCCATGTTCCACGCGCCGCGTGCGGGAGGGGAAAAGAGTAAGCGCCAGGTAACGTTCATGCGAAATGGGTGATGGGAAACGAGCAAAAAACCCGTTCCCCAATTCTTCCTACTCTTTTGCCTGGATGAATTCTTTCAATGCTTGCTCCTCGGTTTTTGCCGGGAGCGGCATCAGTGGCGGCCTGACCGGCCAACGCGGGAAATTGTGCAGGCGGGATGCCAGCATTTTCAGAACAGGCGGGAAGGGGGCGTAATGTTCCAGCACTTCGCGGGCGGCGAGAACGCGTTCCTGTGCTGTGTCGTCCTTGTCCCCTCGTTGGTGCGCATCCCAGATGCGGCGCAGGTCAGATGAGATCAGGTTGGCTGGCGCGGTGATGCAGCCCTGGGCGTGGGCGTCCATGGCCAGGCTCAGGTATGAATCTGTGCCGTTCAACACCAGCAGGTCAGCGCCGAAGCGTGCGCCCAATGCGCGGGCGTGGCTGATGTCGTGGGATGAATCCTTGATGCCCGCAAATTTGACCGGATGGGCGTCTTTAAGGCGGGCAAGCAGGTCGAGCGAGAGCGGCATGCCGGAGACACCGGGGATGTGGTACCCTAACAGATAGCGGCCTTCCGGGACAGCCTTTTTGATGAGCGTGTCGAACCAGGCAAAGAGGCCCTCCTCGCTGGCGTTGCGGAAGTAATATGGCGGCAGAACGACCACTCCCTCGAAACCGGCGGCGAAGGCGGCGCGCGTCAGGTCGATTGTCTCTTGCAGGCTGGGCGTCCCTGTCCCGGCCAGCAGGCGAAAATCCGGGTGTTGCTGCCGGACTGCCGCGGCGGCCCGGAAGAGGGCCTCGCGCTCGGCTGGCGAGAAGGATGGCCCTTCGCCGGTTGTGCCGAGCAGCAGCGCGCCGTGGCAGCCGCGGGTGGCGAGAAAAGCCAGGTATGGCGCGACAGGCTCGAGGTCCAGGGAGAAATCGGATTTGAGCGGCGTCAGGGAGGCGGCGTAGATCCCGGCTAGCGGATGGGAGGTTGGCATGAGGTGTCCTTTCAGTCGTCTTTGTGTTCGATAAACTTGCGCGCCGCCTCGTCAGGCGGCTGCAGGGGCTGTCCCTCCTGTTTGGCCAGGTAATGCTGGTGGTCGAGCACCCACAGGTAGAGATCGCTTTCGGTCTTGCCGGGAAAATCTTTGAGGATGTCGCTTTCACGGATGATCTGCACGATGGGCAGATAGACTGTATCATACCAGTGGGCAATGGCCTCTTCTTCGGGAATATCACGCTTCAGGTCGAGCCCCATGAAGTAGCGATGTACGGCGATGTGTTCGAGCATGCGCGTAAAACCGTCCGGGATGGTAAGCTTGATCTTGGCTTGCGGACGGATGTGGTCGAGCCTGGTGCGCTCCAGGAAATCGACTTTTTGGCCGAGGATCTGCAGGTCTTCGGGGCGCAGATCGGGTTTGATCGAAACTTTTGTGGCGCATTCGCGTACTTCTGCGTCGATGAATAGTTGGCCCTGTTCGCGCGCCACGGAAACGCGGTGGTGGCCGTCGACCACGAAATAAACATCGCCGACCTTGTAGAGCACCACCGGCGGCAGGCTGATCTCTTCGTAGAAGGCGCGGTCGACGCGCTGCCAACGGTTGGACGTGACGTCTTGCTTGGGCAGGAAGGCTCGGTCGAATTCATGGTAGCGGTTGAGGCTGCCTGCAATCTGGTCTACGCGAACGGTTTGTATGCCGCGATAGATCGGGCCGCCGATGCGCAGTTTTTCCTTGACCTCGTCGTAGGAGAGCAAAGTTGCGGACTGCCCGGAGAGCACAGACCGAACTTTGTTCAAGAAAGCCTTGAAACGCACCCGTTTGTAATCGGCGCTTATACGAGCGGAGAGTTCGTCAGGCATCTTGGATTTCGATTTCTTTGTAGGGATAGATATTCATCACTTGTGTTATGCCAACCTTTGTGACAGATGGTGCCAAATTGTGTTGGTAGAAATGCGTGTGCCCGTGGAAATGATAGCGAGGCCGCGCCCATTGAATGAGACAATTGAATGCTTTCAGCCCCTGGTGTGCTTGCGAATCTTCGTCGTGGATGCCGAAAGGCGGGGAGTGTGTCACCAGAATGTCGAGGGCACGGCCGTAGCGCAGGCGATTCCATAGCAGGCCCGGTAAAAGCCGGATCATGCGCAAGTACATCTCGGTCTGTGTATATTGGTTGACGCCGCCTGGTTGGTAGCGGACGCTGCCGCCTAGTCCGGCGAGCAGCATCCCATTTACGCGTACCACCTTCTGGTCCAGATTCGTGCCGCCCTCCGCTCTGGATTCGGCCAATTGGCTGTTATATTTTGGATCGTGGTTTCCGGGCACGTAATAGAGCGGTATGTTGAGAATGGTGAGCAGGTATTCCAGGTATTCATAAGACAGGTCTCCGCAGCCCAGGATCATATCCACATCCCGGAAATGTCCGTTTGCGGCAAGAGTGTATATGCGCTCGACAACCTGATCACTGACAGCAAGGATTTTCATTGTACAACCTCAGTTTGTATTTTGCCCGATAACGAACGAAACTGCAAGGGTAAGCAAGTGAAGTGACCTCGGGGTGGTTGCAAATCCAGCCAGTGCGCACTATAATTCATTCATTATTGTTTGGCTTGTTCATTAAGAGAGGAATTCTGGATACTCGCCACGTCACACAACCGATAGACGATAAGGATAATGCTCCTGTCCAACGCCAGCTACAGGCCGGGACTTCGCTGGTTGATCGCTACATGATCCAGGAAGTCATCGGGGTTGGGGGAATGGGGTCGGTTTATCGCGCGCGTGACTTGCACTTTCCCAACGTCGTCAAACTCGTGGCGGTCAAGGAGATGGTCAACCTGGCGCCTGACCCGTTGGTGCGCAAGACCATCATTCAGAATTTTGAGCGGGAGGCCAACATTCTGGCAACGCTCACGCATCCTTCCATCCCGAGTATTTACGATTATTTCTCGCGGGATGACAGGTCTTACCTGGTGTTGGAATTTATCAACGGGAAGGACTTGGAAGCCGTCATCAGCGAGACGGAAGGTTTTCTGCCGGACGAGCAGGTAGTGGCCTGGGCTATTGAGCTGTGCGACGTGCTCAGTTTTCTGCATACGCACAAGCCCAACCCGATCATCTTCCGGGACATGAAGCCCTCCAACGTGATGATCAACCAGTATGGCCATATCATGCTGGTCGATTTTGGGATTGCCAAGCATTTCCAGTCTGGGCAAAAGGGGACCATGATCGGTACCGAGGGATATTCGCCGCCCGAACAGTACCGGGGCGAAGCGACTCCTTTGGCCGACATCTACGCGTTGGGCGCGACCCTGCATCACCTCCTGACGCGTCGGGACCCGCGCCTGGAGCCGCCATTTTCGTTTGACGAGCGCCCTGTGCGTAAGATCAACGCGAATATCTCGGCGGAAGTGGAAGCAGTTATTGAGCGGGCCTTGCAGTATGACCCCAAAGATCGTTTCCCCAGCGCGGCTGAGATGAAAGACGCGCTGGTAGCCGCAGCCCGGCAAACGGGGCTGCTCTCGCGGATGCCTGCGCAGTCTGCGCCCGCAATCCAGGCAAATGGAATCAAGCCGTTATGGACGTTCAAATGCGAGGATGAAATTCGCGGCACACCGGCGTATTTTGACGGAAATATTTACGTTGGTTGTTACGACAACAATCTTTATGCGCTGACTGCCGCTGATGGTGAATTCAAATGGAAATATGCCACGGATGGCGGCATTGTTTCCAGGCCGGCGATGTTTGGCGGGAATGTCTTTATCGGCTCAGAAGACCACCGCCTGCACGTTGTCACTGCCCGATCTGGCAAGGTGGTATGGACACATTACACGGACGGGCCTGTGCGTTCCTCGCCGTGCATTGCAGAAGGACATGTTTTCATCGGCTCAGATGACGGTTACTTGCATGCGGTCAACGTTACGACGGGCCGCCCTGCCTGGAAGTTCGAGGCAGCGGGCGCGATCCGCTCGACTCCGTTTGTGGCGAACGAACTGGTCTATGTGGGGTGCGAGAGCGGCGAATTTTATTGCGTGGATTTCAAGGGCGAATTGAAATGGCGCTTCAGAGCCAAGCGCGCGGTGACTTCGTCTCCGCTGGTATCTGACCAGGCGGTCTATTTCTGCTCGTTGGATGGCATTTTGTATGCGCTTGATCACAGCAATGGATGGGTGCTCTGGCGGTTCCGTCTGGGGAAAGGTTCGATTGTTTCGCCTGTGCTGGCTGATGACCTGATCTTTACCGGTGCGGCGGATGGTTTCATCTATGCCGTAAATGTCCGTACATCCAAAGAGGTCTGGCGGTTCCGCACCGAGCACCAGGTCAGCGGTTCGCCCGTGATCTACAAGGATGCACTCTATTGCGGCTCGGTGGATGGTCAACTGTATTGCCTGGAATATCGCACCGGGCGTCTGCGTTGGAAGTTTTCTACGGAAGGGCCGATCACCGGCACACCCCTGGTTTATGACGATATTGTTTATGTTGGCTCCACTGACCATCAAGTGTATGCATTGTTAGCCTGAATTGAGGAGTTCTCTGTGATCAATTTTTTCCGCAAACTGTTTGGGGGGAAACCTACATCCAGACTCGATAATATCACCACGGCGCCGCTCTCACCGCAACAGATCCAGGATATTATCGAAGCCCAGAACCCACGTTTTGAATTGCAGCAATTGATGGCCGGAAGTGGGCAATCGGTGGGCAAGCAACGCGAGCTCAATGAGGACAGTTTGTTGGCTCTTACGACCACACTGACCGGCAATGGGGGAGGGGTTCCTTTCGGATTGTATATCGTGGCGGACGGTATGGGAGGCCACCAGTATGGAGAGGTGGCCAGCAACGTGGCTATCCGGACGGTGGGTGGTCATATTATGCGTAAATTTCATCCCTACCTGTTCAACTTGCAGCCTGAGCAGCTTGACGAATCGCTCCAGGAGATTATGCTTGCTGGCGTGGTACAGGCGCAACAGGCTATTCAACGCGAAGCGCCGGGCAGCGGCACGACGCTGACGGCTGCGCTGGTGTTGGGGCAGCAGGTGACCATTGCCCACGTCGGTGACAGCCGCGCCTATGCCGTTTATCCGGATGGACGTTTTGACCCGATCACGCGTGACCATTCTCTGGTAAAGCGGCTGGAGGAACTGGGGCAGATTACGTCGGATGAGGCCGCTATCCATCCGCAGCGCAACGTCCTGTATCGTGCGCTGGGGCAGGGTGAGGTCCTTGAACCCGATCTTTTTACTGTACCCTTTCCGAAGAAGGGATACCTGATGTTGTGCAGCGACGGGCTTTGGGGCGTTGTTGCTGAACAGGACATGTATCGAGCTATTGTTGAGGCGCCTAACCTGCAACGCGCGTGCCAAAATTTGGTCACGGCTGCGAACGTTGCTGGCGGACCGGACAATATTACAGTCATCCTTGTGCAAATGATTGGTTGATATGTCGGAGAAGCCCGATTTTTATGCCCTGCTGGGCATATTTCGTGACGCAACGCAGGAAGAGATAAAGCGCGCCTATTTTGAGGCCGCGCAGCGTTTGCATCCCGATAAAAATCAGGCCCCTGGCGAGACGGAAATTTTCCTGGATGTGCAGCAGGCTTACGAGGTTTTGTCAGTCCCGAAGAGGCGCGCCGAGTATGATGCATCCTTGCCGGCAGAAAATGAAGCTACCTCGCCAATCGTGCATCGGGCACTATACAGCCGCCAGAGTCTTGTCCATTTGGACGAGACGCAATTGGTATACGCATTGTTGGAATGGAAACCTCGCCTGAACGAGGACCAGGTCGTCTCGCCGCCGTTGAATGTGTGCCTGGTGTTGGATCACTCTACTTCGATGAAGGGCGACAATATGGATATGGTCAAGGCGGCTGCTATCCATTTGCTGCGCGGCCTGCGACAGCAGGATGTTTTGGGTATTGTGACCTTCAGCGATCGGGCGGAGGTGCTTATCCCGGCCTCCATCCGGTTGGACAAACGCAAGATGGAAACCAAAATCCGCATGATACTGCCCTCTGGCGGGACGGAGATCTTTCAAGGCCTGGAGGCTGGCGTTAAGGAAGTGCGGCGTCACATAGACCCTGAGCGCGTTAACCACGTGATCTTGCTCACGGATGGCCATACCTATGGCGACGAACAGGCTTGTCTTGACCTTGCCGCCGAAGCGGCCGAACAGGGTATTGGCATCAGCGGACTTGGCATTGGGTCGGACTGGAATGATGTTTTCCTGGATGAGTTGGCGGCCCGGACGGGGGGCAGCAGCAAGTACATTTCTGAGCCGCGGGATATTCAGCGGTTGTTGGAAGAGGAATTTGAACAGTTGACGAAGGTGTTTGCCAAAAAGGCCACGCTGGAGTTTAAGTGTGGCCCTGGTGTGGAACTGCAATATGCTTTTCGTCTTCAGCCAGACAGTGGGCCGCTTTCTCTGGAGAGTCCGATGCCCTTGGGATCGATCTTGCAGGATGTCCCATTGAGCGCATTGCTGGAATTTTCCATCCAGCCCTCAGCGGCTCAGAACGGAGCAGTGCGACTACTGGAGGGTGCTTTACAGGTGAGTATTCCCTCCCAGCCGCTGCCAGTTCCGCCGCTGCGCGTCCGGCTGTCGCGGCTTGTTACCGAAACCGCCAGTCCTGAACCGCCGCCGCGGGCAATTATCCGGGCTCTTTCAAACCTGAATTTGTATCGTATGCAGGAAAAGGCCCAGGCGGATGCGGAGGCCGGAAAGTACAAAGATGCCTCGCGGCGTTTGCAGCATTTGGCCACACACCTGTTGTCTCATGGAGAACAAGCGTTGGCGCGCACAGTTTTGCTGGAGGCGGAAAACCTTCAGCGGATGCAATCTTTCTCCGGAGATGGTCGCAAAAGCATCAAATACGGGACGCGGGCATTATTGCTGCCCGCTGGGAAAGGACATACTTCATGATCATGTGTCCGAGTTGCCAGCATTTGGAAGTGGAGGGGACCGTATTTTGCGGCCAATGCGGTACGCAACTGGTTGGTATGGACACCCTGGTCACCCAGACGATCCACACTGACGGCATGAGTGGAGAGGCGATGAAGTCAGCCGAGAAGCATCACTCGGTTGCGTCGCAAATGTCGGGCTGGGTGACTCTTCAGTTGTTGGAAAGCGGGCAGTTCCTGCCGCTGGCGGAACGCAACGAGTTTACTCTGGGGCGAGTTAGCGAGGGGCAGCCGATCATGCCGGATGTGGACCTGACCCCTTACCGCGCGTATGAATGCGGTGTGTCCCGCTTGCATACCGTGCTAAAGAAGATTGACGACCGCATTGTCATCATGGACCTAGGCTCTTCGAATGGAACGTTTGTGAACGGGAATCGTTTGGAACCCAATAAAGAGTATCCTCTTGCACATGGGAATATTATTTCCCTTGGCAAACTAAAAATACAGGTTCTTCTCAAGAACTTGTAAAGGAAGGTAGGCTAATGGCTTATACGCTCATTCTACATGTTTCTGGGGATGTCCCTATTATCGGGGAGGTGGAGGAATTGCCCGGCCCTTCTGATACAATGGTTTTGCTTAGCAATCCTCGCTCCCGCGAGGGCAAAGACCTGCATTACTTGCAGGGCAATGTTGTTCAGGTCATATGGCCGGTCGACAAAATCAATTTTATGGAAATCTTGCCCAGCGAAGAAGATGACCACATCATCGGCTTTGTGAGGGAGTAAATTATGACAGATGATTTTGAGCGTCGGAAAATTCTGGTTGTCGATGACGAAGAACGCATGGTGCGTTTCATCCGCCTGAATCTGGAACATGACGGTTTTCTGGTTAGCGAGGCGTTCAACGGCAAGCAGGCGATCCAACAGCTGCGCGATGTGGCCCCTGACCTGATCCTGCTGGATGTGATGATGCCAGACTTGGACGGATTCGAGGTCTTGCAGATGATCCGCGAGATCAGCAATGTGCCCGTTCTTATGCTCACAGCCAAAGGCGAGGAGGATGATCGTGTGCGCGGCCTGGAACTTGGCGCAGACGATTACATCACCAAGCCGTTCAGCCCACGCGAGATGGTCAGTCGTGTTAAGGCGGTTTTGCGCCGCACGGAGGGGGCCAGCGGCTCCATGCATGGGCTGATCGAAGTGGACGATCGTTTGAAGATCGACTTTGACCGGCGTGAGATCTGGCTGGAGGGCAAGATCGTCAAACTGCGCCCGACAGAGTATCGCCTGCTCTACCATCTTGTCCAGAACGCGGGCTGGGTGATTTCCCACGACCAGTTGTTGGCCAAGGTATGGGGCTACGAGTATCGGGATGAACCGCATTACGTTCGGTTGTACATTAATTACCTGCGCAAAAAATTGGAGAAAGACCCATCCAACCCCAAGTACATCCTGACCGAGCGAGGCGTCGGTTACCGGTTTGTGGATTTCCGGCGGCAGAAACCGGAGTAAGGCGCAAGACAATGTAACCCCGGGAGTTCTGACAAATTTTTTATGCAGGGTTTGCGTTTTTCTAACGCAAGCCTTGTATGTTTTAAGCGCAAAAAATGATACTCCATAAGTTGCATGAAGGAGGTGCGATATGACTAACTTGATTCGTTGGGAACCGATGCGCGAAATGGTCACTTTGCGCGAGGCGATGGATCGTCTTTTCGACGACGCCTTCACACGTCCGTTGGGCACGGATACGGGCTGGAAACTTCCGGCGATTGACATGTACCAGACCGATGACGACGTGGTGGTCAAAGCCATTTTGCCCGGTATGAAGGCCAAGGATGTGCAGATCTCCGTGACTGACAATGTGCTCACCATCAAAGGCGAGATCAAGCAGGATGAAGAGTCTCGGGAGAGGGCCTATCATATCCGTGAACATCGGTACGGCGCCTTTGAGCGCAGGATCATGCTGCCGACGGACGTTGTGGCCGACAAGGCCAAAGCCGAATTCGAAGACGGCATCCTGAACATCACCCTGCCCAAGGCAGAGGAAGTTCGGCCAAAGGCGATCACCGTCAAGGCGAAATAAACAATATGCCAGATTGACGGACGACGGGACAACCGCCGTCCGTCGCTTTTTAAGGGGAGCAGGCCGATCGTCCGGGACGATGCGGGAGGACGTCCGGATGGATGGGGATGTTCGCACGGGCGTTGTCATGTTTTTGGCTGCCCTTGTCAGACGTCTTGCTCTCGACTATACTTTTTGTGGATAATCCGGATATATTGGAGAGCGAATGGCGAAACAACGTATTGTGTTGGTGGACGATCATGAAGTGGTTCGGCTTGGGTTGAAGGCGCTGTTGGAGCGGCACCCTGGATTCGAAGTGGTTGGCGAAGCGGCTTCGGCTCGCGAATCGATTGAAAAGGTGACCAGTTTAAAGCCCGACGTCGTTGTGATGGACATTCGCCTGCCCGGCACGTCCGGAATTGACGCCTGCGAGGAGATCGTCAAGCGTTTTCCGGAGACCAAGGTGCTCATGTTGACTTCCTATGCCGAAGACGAGATGTTGTTCTCGGCGATCCGCGCCGGAGCATCGGGGTACGTTTTGAAGCAGATTGGCAGTGAAGACCTGGTGAAAGCGCTGGAGGCGGTTGGAAGCGGCGAGGCGTTGCTCGACCCGGCTGTGACGCAGCGCGTTTTCCAGGAAGTGCGGCGGGCTGTGAAAGAGGAAGAAGCCTCGGCCTTTGTCAGTCTCAGCCAGCAGGAGAAGCATGTTTTGCTGCTGGTCTCGGAAGGCAAAACCAACCGCGAGATTGCCAAGGCGCTCTTCCTGGGTGAGGGCACGGTGCGGAATTACGTCAGCAGTATTCTTTCGAAGTTGGGAGTCAATAACCGCGCTGAGGCGGCAGCCTATGCGGTCGAGCATAGTTTGCGGGAGTACATCTCGTCATAGTAATGTGTGTTGGGGGAAGACTTTAAGTTCTTTTACCGGTTAGGGGGATGGTTTTAGCGGTGCCTTATTTGTAAAACTTTCGACCCAGCCGCGGGCGAATAAAGACGGAACGCTTTGCCTGTTCGACCGCGTCCAATCTCCTTTGCCACTCGATGCAAGGGCCATTGGGTATGTTCTGCGTGCAGGACGTATCTTTGCAGGGCAGCAGCAAGGGCGCTGCTGAGAGGATCGGGTAGAGAAAAGGTCCCTTTATCCCGAATTGATGCTGTTGAATTTGCGTTGATGTGGGCCCAGGAGACAGCATAGTGAAGCCGAAAGGAAATGAACCAAAATGAAGAGAGAAAAAGCGCCGTTGAGACTGGTGGGAATAAGTTTTGTTAGTCTCGGTATACTTGGATTGCTCATATTGAGTTGTGGCCCCTTCAATCAATTGGTTTCGCTGATACGGACTCCGACGCCTACATTGACTGCTACTCCGACGTTAACGCCAACCCCGACGCCAACGCCGACCCCTACAACCGGTCGCCTGGAGGGAACGCTTGAGGAGGCCGAATTGACCAAAGAGCATGAACGCCCCCTTATGGATGGAGCGCTCATTGTTCTTTGTTTAAAGACCTCGACGAATCAATGCACGATAGACGAGAATTTGAGCACTAAAAGTGACGCCAAAGGAGGCTTTGTTATTGATGCAATTCCGCCCGCGGAGTATGTTGTTCTCCACAATCCATTCCCGATTAAGGACATCTCAGCATATTGGAAACATTGGGATGGACGCCAGTTGACTTTTACGGACGCCAGTGCCTTCATGAAGTCCCTTGCGTCCAGTGGGACGATTCAACTGTGTTCGGGTCCCGGCGGCGGAATTAGTATTTCGATCGTCAATGGAAAAACACAATTCAAGGCCATAAAGGGGAATACAGGAATTTGGCCTAAATCCGAGTCTCTCGTCGTGGAATTTGTGGACGAGCAAATTCCACTGTCCGTTGATGTCGTGCTTGGCAAGACAACCGAAGTCACGATTTCGTCTCATGCTTGTATTCTGTCGAAATAGAAACAAGTGGTCCCGGAAAAAGCCCCACTATTGACGAGACTACTGTCCTGTTCGGAGCAGTAAAGTACGGAAGTGCGGACAGCAATGTCCGCACTTCCGTTATTCTGCCTCGTTGCTTTCTTCCATCCAGGCCCGTTTCATGTTCAGCGCGTCCTCTTCCATGATGGGACTCTCGCACAATATACGCCCGGCACAGCCGAAGTCTTTCAGCGCCTTGAAGAGCGCATCCAGGTCGAAGTCCGATTCGGCGATGGGCAGGTGATTCTTTTCTCCTTTGGGGGTGTACTGGATGCCCGAAAGATGGATGTGCAGCCGCTTGAGCGCCTCGCTGCCCAATTGGCGAGCATACGTTTCCAGTTGCCGCGCCCATTCGTCATAGGTGTTCATCGTCCCGTCGCCGGGACGGGCGTGCAGGTGGGCGAAGTCCAGGCAGGGTTCCACGCCCTCGATGACCTTTGCCATCGCGAGCGTATCTTCCAGCGAACCGAGCATGGCCGATTTGCCCATCGTCTCCGGCCGCAGCGTGACCGGGTTGTCCGCGGCGCGCAGTTCGTCCACGCAGCCTTGCAGGCGCGGAATGACGACTTTGAGCACCTCGGCGGGGTCGCCGCCAAAATACGAGCCGGGGTGAAAGATGATGTCGCTCGCGCCGGCCAGGTTGCCAAAATGGGCCGCGTCCATCAGACGTTTGCGCGACTTGGGCCATTCTTCGTCGTTCGCGTTCAGGTTGATGAAGTACGGCGCGTGCACGCTGAGCGCTACGTCCTGTTCGGCCGCGGTTTGCTTGATGGCCGCACAGGTCTTTTCGCTGACGCGCACCGCGCGCACCCAGCCCAGTTCGAGCGCGTTCAAGCCGATGGATTGGCTGAAGAGTATCGCGCCGATGCTGCCGCCGGGTTTCTTGGGTTTGCCGATGGGCGAGCCAACGGTGCCAAAGCGGAAGGAGAGAGACATGGGTACTCCAGTGATCAGCGGTTGGTGATCAGGGGTTCGATCTCAGCCCACAGCGGCGGGCCGAGGATGAGCAGGCCGACCACGATCGAGGTCAGCGCCGCGATCAGCACGGCGGCCGCGCCCACGTCCTTGCCGGTTTTGGCCAGGGGATGGTGCATCGGGCTGGCCAGGTCTACCACGGCTTCCAGGGCGGTGTTGAGAAATTCCGCTGCCCAGACCATGGCAATTGCCAGCACCAGCACCGCCCAGTCACGCGCCGGAAGGCCCAGCCAGAAAGCGACGATGACCACTGCGGTGGTGACGACGGCGTGGATCCAGGCGTTTTGCTGGGTGCGGATGACGTGCCCCCAGCCGCGAATGGCGTAGACGAATGAACGAATGCGGGAGCGGAAGAATCTGCGCATGTTACTCCTGAATTTTTATCTCTGAAAGCCCGAGGCTTGCCAGGATTTTGGCCTGCTCGGCCCACATACGGGCTTTTTCCCCGGCCTCGGCGTGATCGTGCCCCAGCAGATGCAAAACGCCGTGTACGACCAGCAATTGGATTTCGGCCTCGAGCGGATGCCCGCCCGTCTGTGCCTGTTTGGCGGCGCGCGGCGCAGAGACGATGATGTCGCCCAGATAGACGGAACCAGTTTCCGGGTCACGTTCGTGTGCGGGGAAGGAGAGCACGTCGGTCGGCGCGTCGATTCCCAAATAGTCGCGGTTGAGCGTCTGCACTTGGGCGTCGTCGGTCAGGAGGATGGTCAGTTCCACACCCTCCGGCGCGGACTGCTGCGCCAGCGCGGCGCGGGCGGCGCGTTCCAGCAAATCCGGGTCGACCGTTGTTTGCAGCGATGGGTTGCTCTCGACGTGGATCATTTTTTCTCGCTGGGGGTGGTGGGGACGGCGGTCGAAGCGATGACTTTGTCTTTGGGGTATTCGATGCGCGGATGACGTGTGCCGCGCAGTGTGGCGAAGAAGGACTCGGCAATCAGATTCAGGTCGCGCAGGGTCAGGTGGGTGTTGTTCAGTTGCCCGGATCTCTGGGCGGTGTCGATCACACTGCGGATCAGGGTGCGCAGTTCCTCGTCGTTTTGGGGTCGTTCGGCCCGGTTGCGGGCTTCCGCGCCGTCGGCCAGCATCAGCAGCGCGGTCTCGCGCGAGCGCGGCGGCGGGCCCGGGTAGCGGAATTTTTCGATGTCCACTTTTGTCGCGTCGCCGTGCGCCGCTTCGAGCGCCTGGCTGTACTGGTAGCGCGTGATCAATGTGCCGTGGTGTTCCAGGATAAAGTCGATCAGACGATGGGGCAGGCGGTACTTGCGGGCCAGTTTCACGCCGTCCGTCACGTGGCGGATGATGGTGGCCGCACTTTCGGCGGGGTCGATGTCTTGGTGCGTGTTGATGCTGCCCGGCGTCTGGTTTTCAATGAAAAACGAGGGATTTTGGGTTTTGCCTACGTCGTGGAAGAGCGCGCCCACACGTACCAGCAGGGCGTCAGCGCCGATGCTTTCTGCGGCCTGCTCGGCCAGATTGGCGACCTGCAAACTGTGCTGGTACGTCCCCGGGGCGCTGCGCAGGAAGAATTGCAGCAGCGGGGCGTCCGGCCGGGAGATTTCCAGCAGTTGCAGCGCGGTGGTCAACCCCAGGATTTGCGCCAGGAAGAATTGCAGCAGCAGGGTCAGGCTGGCGGATGCCATCCCGTTGAAGGACGCCGCACCGATCAGCGTGGCTGTGCCGATCCAATCTGTCGGCCTGAAGGGCAGCCAGTAGGCCAAAAGCATGACCACGCCGATCACGGCAACTGCGATGCCGGCGCGCACGAAGGCCCATACCCGGCGAGCCGATCCAAGTATCAGGATGCTGACCAGGGAGGGCAGCAGGTAGTAGGGCGTTAGATCAAGCGCGTTGGACAGGCCGTAGGTGGTCAAAAGCGCCAGGGCGAGGGACAAGACCAGCCCGGTATCCAGACCAAACAGCGTAGCGACCAATAGACCAAAGGCTGGCAGCGGATAGAGATAGGGGATGATCGTGTGATTGGGGATGGTCAGTCGTGCGCTGACCAGGAAAAGCAGGAAGACGATTGCGATCAGGATCAGGCTGCGCAGGTCGTTGACGAATGGCGGACGGCGGCGTGCGAAGTATAGTCCGACGAAGATGGCCAGGGTCACGACCAGCGCGCCTGCGCCGACGTAATCCGGCCATTGCTGCTTGGGCTGGATCAGGCCCAGGGTTTGCAGCGCTTCCAGGTCAGCGGCTGAGATGATCTGCCCGCCGGAGACGATGGTCTCGCCGGATTTATAGGTCTGCACGACCGGTTCGACCGCCTCGCGCGCCGCCAGACGGGCGGCATCCGTTAAATCCTGGCTGTACAGGCTGTTGGGGACGATGAAGGCGGTGACCAATTCGGCTACCAGTTGGGCTTGCGTTTCACTCAACGCCAGGCTGACGCGTGAAGGCACGCTCCGGCGCAGCGTCTCAACGTCGCTTTGCCGGATGGTGTTGCGCATCACTTGTTCGAGCACGCTGAGAGATTCCTGCTGGATGGTGTCCCAGCGGGAATCGGAGAGGGCCAGAATGCCCTCGATGGTTGCTGTTTTGAGTTGGACGTCGCTCAACGCGGCCAGGTCGGCCTGCTTTTGCTCAGGGGTGGCGTTTTCGTCGGCGCGCACAACCGAGATGTATTGCAGCGCGGCGCGCAGACGTTCGATCTGCTGGCGGGCGATGGACGGGTCGGCCGGTGCATAGACCGGCGCGACAGACCGCTCCGCGACCAGACGCGCGTCTTCGGTGCGCACCTCGCTGACGTATTCGATGGCGTGCGGGGCTTGCAGGTCGCGTGGGGCCACGTCGCCGGCCTGGAGTGGCAGCGCGGTCGGACGCAGAGCCAGCGGCATCACCAGCGCGGCGAAGGCGATGATGCTGGTCGCGACAAGCAGGATACTGCGCAGGATGACAACGCGCCTGGGCGCGCGCCGTGTCTGCTCTGGGGAGGTTTCCATCCCGTAGACTGGCTCCTATTTCTGGAGCAGTTCTCGTACTACCTTGCTGATTTCTCCGCCAGGGGCACGACCCGCCACGCGCGGGATGAGGGCCTTCATTACTTTGCCCATGTCGGCGGGTGAGGTCGCTCCAACCTCGGCGATGACCGTCCCGGCCAGGGCGCGCAGTTCGTCGGTGCTCATCGCCTCTGGCAGGAAAGCCTCCAGCACGGCGATCTCGGCCAGGGTGTCGGCGACCATGTCCTCGCGGCCGGCCTTCTCGGCTTCGGCGATCGTTTCGCGGCGTGACTTGACCTCCTTTTGCAGGATGGCGAGCACAGCGCTCTCGTCCAGGGTGGTGCGCCGGTCCACTTCGGCCTGTTGGATGGCGGCGCGCACCATGCGCAGCGTGCGTTTGGCAACTTCATCTTTGGCGCGCATGGCGTCTTTGATGGCATTGTTAATCTTGGTTTTTGTATCCATATTTTGATTATACCGGAGAATTGGGAACCCGTTCCCTTGACCCGGACAAGGGAGGCGCATTCGGATTCTGTCCGGGGAGCCGGCGATTGCGTAACCCGCCCCTCGACCGCGCTTCCGCTGGTCGCTCCGTTCAATAACTGTCTGCGACGGGAAGAAGATCGTTGCAATAATTTGGAAAACGCCGATAGGTGACCGGCACGACCAAAGTGCCGGTCACTTGGAGCTCAAAAAAATTCTGGGCGGAGACGCTTGTTCAACCCCGCCCCTCGACTGCGCTTCCGCTGGTCGCTCCGCCCGGCAACTGTCTGCGATGGGAGGAAGATCGTTACAGCAATTTGAAAAACGCCGACAGTCCGCCGAATTCCAGAGTTCGCTGTTTGGGCAGGGCTTGCTGCCCAGGGGAGTCAGTTGGCCGCGACCTGCTCGAACTCATGCCGCGTGCGTTTGACCGCCGC
>JAADGN010000061.1 GCA_013152325.1 Chloroflexota bacterium | reverse complement strand
CTGATTTACGTCAGCACCACATTGCTGGTCGTGCTGTTCTACGTGGCAGGTTTCACCTTCTCCCAATACGCCTTCCAGGCCGCGCCTGGGTACAATCCGCTTTTCATCGGCGCGGTGATCGCCCTGCTGCTGGCTTTGATCTTCACCCCCCTGCTCGGCCTGGTGGAGCGGACAGTGGACCGCTGGCTGCGCACCGAACAACGCGATCCAAGCCGCACGCTGCGCGAATACAGCGACAGCATCAGCAACATCCTCGACATGGAACGGCTGGCGACCGTCGCCGTGGGCCTGATCATGGAAGCCATGGATATCCAGCGCGGTTTTCTCTTTCTGGTGGATAGGGAGACCAGCCAGGGCGATCAGGAATGCTATCGTCTGCGCGCCGTACGCAGCGCAGGCGAACGCCCCATCCGGGCCGGTCTGCTGGACACCAACGGCCCCATCGCCCGCCATCTGACGCATGAACAACGCCCGTTGCTGCAATTTGACCTCGACCTGCTGCCCGTTTACCGGAAAACCCATCCCGAAGAACGCAGGTGGTTGAGCCGTCTGAATGCTGAAGTGTACGTCCCCATCTTCGCCAAACGTGAGTGGATCGGCCTGTTTGCCCTGGGCGCGAAGCTCTCCGGCACCCGCTACACAGAAAAAGACCTGGTCACGCTCGGCGCGCTGGCCGGTCAGACCGCGGTGGCGCTGGAGAACGCCCGTCTGGTCGAGAACTTGATCCGGCTCAACAAGGAAGTCCGGCAGGCCTACCGCGACCTGGACAAGGCCAACCGCGACCTGGAACGTCTCGACCGCACCAAATCCGACTTCATCAGCATCGCCTCGCACGAACTGCGCACCCCGCTGACAGTCATGCGCGGCTACACGGAAATGCTGCTCGAAAACCCCTCGCTGGACGAGGGCATCCTGCAAATGGTCAAAGGCATCCACGAAGGCACTTTGCGCCTGCACGAGATCATGGACAGCCTGTTCGACATTGCCCAGATCGACGCGCGCACGCTGCAATTGCACCTGCAAGCCGTGGATGTGGCCGAACTGGTGCGCAGCGTGTGCAGCAGCCTGGCAAAACCGATCGCCGAACGCGGCCAATACCTGACCATTGATCTGCCGGCTTTTCCAACCATCAAAGCCGACCCCAACACGCTGCGCAAGGTCTTCTACCACCTGATGACCAACGCCATCAAGTTCACGCCCAACGGAGGCAAGATCGTTGTCGGCGGGAAAACCCTGCCATCCAACCGCAGCGATTTGCCGGAAGGCGGGATCGAGATCGTGATCAGTGATACGGGCGTGGGCGTAGACCCAACCTTCCGCGAGATCATCTTTACCAAGTTCTATCAGCCCGGCGAGCAGCTCAACAAACATTCGACCGGCAAAACCAAATTCAAGGGCGGCGGCGCGGGGCTGGGACTGGCGCTCGCGCGCGGCATTGTCGAAGCCCACGGCGGCAAGATATGGGTGGAAAGCCCAGGCTATGACGACGTACACTTTCCCGGCAGCCATTTCCACGTTGTCTTGCCATTGCGCAAACAAAGCGAGAGCGATACGCTACCCCTGGGCGACGCGGTGAAAATGAAGTTGTCAGCACAGAAAAAATGACTGTAACACCCCGTTTTTTTACTTGACTTCTCCCGATTTTGGCCTTAAGATGTGTGCTGAAAGATGCCAGTAAGTTCACGTTGGAAAGAAGAAAGCGATGATTCGGGCACTTTTCCCGAGCCATTTGATTTTGATTGTCCGATGGAACTGCGTGTGCACCTGACACCATTTTTACCTTTGCCACAAGGAGGCAAATCAAATGTCTGATCGCATCATCGGAACGGTCAAATGGTTCAACGGAACCAAAGGATACGGCTTCATTGAACATGAAGGCGGCCCGGACGTGTTCGTCCACTACAGCGCCATCCAGGGCGACGGCTATCGCAACCTGCAGGAAGGCCAGCAGGTCGAGTTCACCGTCGAGCAGGGCGCCAAAGGCCCGCAGGCTACCAACGTGGTTGCCCTGTAGATTTCTTTGACCGCAAAAAAACCTCCGTCCATGTGACGGAGGTTTTTTGACTCTAGGTGAAATATATGCGCCGCGCACCTTCGCGCCCTCCTCCCAAAGGAACAAGGCGCGGGACACGTCGTTTTGTTATCGCTTCGGCCAGAGCCAACCAATCAGCGCGTATCCCAATCCCAGCAAGAGCAGCGCAAATTTGAAACTCGCGGAAAACGCCGCCAGGCGGGGGCAAAGCGGAGTCGCCGCGCCGCTCAGCAAACGCCACAAAGCGACGTTTTCCACCGCATCGAAGATGGCCGCAGCCAATACGCCCCATCCCAGGCGGATGCCGAGCGCGGCGAATTTTCCGCCATGTTTTTCGGCCGCCAGCAGGACGCCGAGAGAGAGCGTCAGCGCGTAGGCGAGCATGAAGAGATAGTCCAATCCCAGGCCAAAAGCAGCGTATTCGCGGGCGCGGGCATCCCACGAATCGATGACGGCCTGCGCCTTCTCCGGCGTGCCTGCCAATTCAAACGAGACAATACCGGACGCGGCCACGGGATTCCGCAGAGGGGTGTCCAGAATTCGAAAAACGGCGACCAGGACGAGGGTCAGGATGAGAAGCGCAAAAAATATCCGTTTTCGTGAGTCCGGGGGAATAAAATCAAGCGGGTGTTTCATAATCCATCTCCTTTACGTTTCTTTGCGATATACGCGGCGATCCTTGTGTTCCACGCCGCCCGGGTTGTCAGGCAGCGACCGCGCGCCGGAGAACGCGTTGGGCGATCCGTTCGATGCGCACAGGGTTTCAGGGTGCTCGAAAAAAGGGATGCTTCTTGCGGTTGAACGGCAAGCAAGCATCCATAAAAAGCGGCGGCGCCCATTGCGGGCGATCCTCGTGGAGGCGGCGGGGGAGTTGTGCAAGACGTCTGGTTTGCGCCTTGTTCCGGCATCAACTTTTTCAATCGTGCGCATGAGAAGCTTCTTTTTTGAAAAGGATGAGTACGCGCCATAAGTATAGTACACAACGGGAAAAGAAAATCAGGGCATCCTGTTGACATTGGCTTCATTTTGTTGTATTGTATAACTGACTGACCGGTCAGTCAAAATCTATTGTCAAGCAGGGAGCCTATGTCCCCTCGTCCAGATGTTAGCGAAGAACGCACCGAACAGATACTGGATGCCGCCAGCGAAGTCTTTGCGGAAAAGGGTTTCCACGATGCCCGCATGGATGATATTGCCAGCGAAGCTGAGTTAAGCAAAGGCGCGTTGTACCTGTACTTCAAGAGCAAGGACGCCATCATCACCGCCCTGCTCGACCGGCTCTTTCAGCGTGAGATGCGCGACGTGCGCGCCTTGCAGACGGCGGAAGGCTCGGCCCGCGAACGGTTGGAACGCCTGACCGACGCCGTCGCCAATGACGTTCAGAACTGGCTGCGAATTATTCCCGTAGCTTACGAATTTTTGGGGCTGATCTTCCGCAACAAAACCGTGCAGAAAGCCTTCCGGCAATACATGCGCACGTACCTTGCCCTGATTACCCCCATCATCCAACAGGGTATCGACAACGGAGAATTTCGCCCAAGCAATGCGGGAGACATTGCCATCGCTGTCGGCGCGATCTACGAAGGCACTATCCTGCTCTGGGTTTACGATTCCACCGCGGTGGATGTCGAACGACATATCCGCACCGGGATCAATTTATTGTTGGAGGGTCTCAAGCCATGATTGCCCGGATCAATTTCATCGTCCTGCTGCTATCCACCGCGCTCACCGCTTACTGCTACATAAAAAGCGCCGGGCCCGCCGCCCTGGAACAAAAGATTGGGGCCGGGGCCTATGCGATATGCACCCGCTACCGCATTGCATCCGCTGTTTTGATGACGGTGGCGGGCGTCAACTACGTTGTCTATGCCTTTTACCCCATTGCCATGCCCCTGCCGCGCACGTTTCCCTGGCCCTATTGGGTCTCGGCGCTGATCGCAGTGGCCATCGCCGTTCCATCCGGGATACTTTTTGCACGCGGGATGAAAGACGCCGGCGAAGAAACCATGTTCGTCAAAAAGGAACATACCCTCTACGGCGGCGTCTACCGAAAAATCCGTCATCCGCAAGCCGCCGGGGAGGTCTGGTATTGGTGGGTCTTTGCCTTCTTGTGCCATTCGCCGTTCCTGGTGTTGTACTCCTTCATCTGGCTTCCGCTCTTCCACTGGATGAGCCTGGCTGAAGAACGCGACCTGCTCATCCGCTACGGCGAGGCCTACCAACGGTACCGGGAAAATACAGGCATGTACTTCCCCAAACGCGGCGCCGGGAAAATTGCTCGCCATGACTGAAAAAGCCTCTCCTCCGCGCGGCTGGAAAGCCATCCCCTGGCGTATGCCCATCTGCCTCTACAAGCTTGGCCTGGGCTGGACGCTGGGCAAACGCTTCCTGCTGCTGACCCACACCGGGCGCAAAAGCGGACTGCCGCGCCAGGCCGTGCTCGAAATCATGCGCCACGATCCGCAGACCGATACCTACTACGTCTCTTCCGGCTTCGGCGAAAAATCACACTGGTTCCAGAACGTCATGCAGACGCCCCAAGTGACGCTTCAAGTCGGGAACCGGCGTCTGTCCGCCGTTGCGCGGCGTTTGCCCCGTCCCGAAGCCGAACGCGAACTGAGCGCATACGCGCAGGAACACCCGCTCGCGCTCAAAGAACTCAGTCGTATTTTGGGTTTCCGCTACGATGGCAGCCAGGCCAGCCTGCAAATGCTGGTAGACAACATTCCCATCGTAGCTTTTCACGTTTCACCCAAAGGAGAATAAAAATGGATATCTTGATCTTAGTTCTCGCCATGATCGTCGTCGGCCTGATCGTCGGCTACGCGGCCGGGCTGATCTGGAAGGGGAATCGTCCCATCGGCGTGCAGGGCGACTATCTCGTGGCGGTCGTGGCCGCCATCGTCATCGGGCTGATCGACTACTATGTCATCCCGGCCATGGGCTTCAGCGAGACCATGAAATGGCTGGGCGTCGCCATGGAACCCCTCATCGGCGCGCTGCTCATCCTGTGGCTGATCCGTTACGCGAAGAAGTGACCGGAGAATGGGAAACAGGAAATAGAGAATAGGGAATAGGGAATAGGGCATCGTGACGACTCCCATCATACAGACGCAGGGTCTGACCCGCGACTTCAAGAAAACCCGCGCGGTGGACGGGCTGACGCTCGCCATTCAACCCGGCGAACTCTTCGGGCTGGTCGGGCCGGACGGCGCCGGCAAGACCACCACCCTGCGCCTGCTGGCCGGTCTGCTCGACATCACGGAGGGCGGGGCGACCGTCGCCGGATTCGATCTGGCGCGTCAGCCGGAATCCATCAAGCCGCACATCGGTTACATGGCGCAGCAATTCAGCCTGTATGCCGAACTCTCGGTGCTGGAAAACCTGCAATTCTTCGCCGAGATCTACGATGTCTCCCCCGCCGACCTGGCGGAACGCACCGAGCGCCTGCTGACCTTCGCCGGCCTGACCGAATTCGAGCACCGCCGCGCCGACCACCTTTCCGGCGGAATGCAGAAGAAACTGGCCCTGGCCTGCACACTGATCCACGAACCGGAAATCCTGCTGCTCGACGAACCCACCACCGGCGTGGACCCCGTCTCCCGCCGCGAATTCTGGAATATCCTGACCGAACTGCACCTCGACGGCACGACGATCATCGTCAGCACGCCCTACATGGACGAGGCCGACCGCTGCTCGCGCGTCGGGCTGATGTACGCCGGGCGGCTGGTGATCTGCGACACGCCGCAGAAAATCCGCGCCCAACTGCACGGCGAGATGATCGAACTGCTGCCCGACGACTGGCAAACCGCCAAAGCGCTGACCGAAAACCTGCCCGGCGTGCTCGAAGTGCAGACGTACGGCGAGGCGCTCCACCTGCTGGTCGACTCCGGCAAGAAGCGCCTGCCCCAGATCAAGCGCGCGCTGACCAAAGGCAAGATCAGCTTCCGCAGCGCGCGCCTGGCCCCCGTCCGCATGGAGGAGGCCTTCATCTCGCTCATCCGGCGGCTGGAGGAATAGTATGTCCTGGCGTCATATTTGGGCCATCGCCCGCAAAGAAGTTCGCCACATCGTCCGCGACCGGAGCACGCTCATCCTGGTTTTGTTTACGCCTACAGCGCTGCTCCTGCTGATGGCTTACGCGCTCACGGTGGACATCAAGCACGTCCCGATTGCGGTGCTGGACTACGACCGCAGCGCCACCTCGCGCGCCTTCATCCAGCAGATCACTGCCGGGGAAGACCTGGAACTGTACGCCCAGGCCTCGTCCATGGCTGAGATCGAAGCCATGCTGATGCAAGGAGAGATCAAAGCCGCGCTGGTCATCGACCCCAATTTCGCCCGCGACTTGCTGGGGATGCGCGGCATGCCCATGCAGGTCATCATCGACGGCACGGAGCCCGGAAGCGGCGGGTTCGCGGTGGACCACATCGCCTGGCGGGCGGAGGAATTCGCCAACCAGTCGCTGACGAACCAGATCCAGGCGATGGGCTTTTCCCTCGAATCATTGCAGCCTCTCGATCTGCGCGTGCGCACCTGGTACAACCCCGGCCTGAAATCCCGCAATGACCTGATCCCCGGCCTGATCTCGATGGTGCTGGGCATGCCGGCCCTCTCCGTCGCGCTGGCGCTGGCCCACGAACGCGAACACGGCACGCTGGAGCAATTGATGGCCACGCCTATTGGACGCGCCGAACTGCTGCTCGGCAAGATGATCCCCTACATCATCGTCGGGTTGTTGAATGTCATCATGCTGCCAGCCTTCGCAATGGCCTGGTTCCACGTCCCCTTCAACGGGAACTTCCCCCTGTTCTTCGCGCTCTCGGCCATCTTCCTGTTTGCCATGCTGAGTATGGGCATCATCATCGGCGTATTCATGCGCACCCAGGCCGCTGCGCTGGCGCTCTCCTTTTTGCTGATCTTCTATCCCGGATTCTTCCTGACGGGCATCTTCTTCCCCATCGCTTCCATGCCGGAGGCCATGCGCATGGAGGCCCTGGGATTACCGGGCACGCACTACGCCATCATCACGCGTGGCATCTTCCTGCCCGGCATTGGCCTGGATATCCTCTGGCCTTATGCGGTCATGATGGCCGTGCTCGGCCTGGCGTATACCGGCGTGGCGGCCTTGTTCTTCCGCAAAAAACTGGGATAACCCATGATACGACGCATCATCGCCCTCGCAAAAAAAGAATTCATCCATCTGCGCAACGACTGGTGGCTGCCGGTCTTCATGCTCGTTGGCGGCGTGATGGAATTGATGCTGGTCGGCTGGGCGACCTCCCGCCCCATCACGAATTTGCCGCTGATGGTGCTCGACCACGACAAAAGCGCGGCCAGCCGCTCTATCGTCATTGCGCTGGAGAATACCGGCACGTTCAGGTTGGCCGAACAGGTCGAGGACATGCAGACCATCGAAGATGCCCTCGCGCGCGGCCAGATCAACGCGGCGGTCATCATCCCGCCCGATTTTGCCGAGCAGATGAACTCGCCCACCGGCCAGCCTGTGCTCGCGGTGATACTCAACGGAGCCGAGAGCATCCCGGCGACCGCCGCGCTGCGCGCCATCGAGGGCGTCACCCGTGACGTGGGGGAGCAAATTGTCATCCGGCGGCTGGGCCTCGATCCGGATCAATTTTCCGGGTTCACGCCCCGGCTGCGCGTCTGGTTCAACGAGGCGCTCAGCGAGGCGCTCTATACCACCCCGGCCGAACTCGGTCTGATGCTGGAATTCACCACCCTGTTGTTCGCGGCGCTGGCCTTCTCCCGCGAGCGGGAGCTGGGCACACTCGAACAATTGCTGGTGATGCCCTTTTCCTCGATGGAAATCATCATCGGCAAGTCCATTCCCGTCATCATCGTGAGTTTCGTCGATTTCCTGCTGATGCTGGGCATGGTGCATGTTGCGTTCGACGTCCCCGTGCGCGGTTCAATGGCATTGCTGCTCGTCCTGGCTTTCGGCTATTTGTTGGTCGAACTGAGCAAGGGATTGGTGATGTCGGTCGTCTCACGCACCCAGCACCAGGCGTTTTTGCTGGTCATGTTGTTCGGCATGGCAGACTTCATGTTCACCGGCTACGCCGCCCCCGTCGAAGGGATGCCCCAATTTCTGCAATACTTTGCCAACCTGGTCCCGGCCCATCATTGGCTGACCATCTTTCGCGGCATCCTGCTCAAGGGCGCCGGGCTGGACGTGCTCTGGCCGCATGTGCTGGCGCTGGCCCTGCTGGGGCTGGTCATCGGCACGTTCTCGCTCCGCTTTGTGCGCAAGGCGCTCGACTGACCAACCACCCGACCGGATGACCAAATGACCACCCGACCAACCAACCCTATGCCCGCAATCGTCGCTCACGATCTCACCAAACGCTTCGGCGACTTCACCGCCGTGGACGGGATCAACTTTGAAGTCCGCCGCGGAGAGATATTCGGTTTCCTCGGCCCCAACGGCTCCGGGAAGACGACCACCATCCGCATGATGCTGGGGCTGCTCGCGCCCACAACGGGATCGGTCGAAGTGCTCGGAATGACCGTAGACGGCGACACGGCCAAAATCCGGCCGCGGGTCGGCTATATGTCCCAACGCTTCAGCCTGTACAACGACCTGACCGTCCTGCAAAATTTGCGTTTCTACGGCGCGGCCTACGGCCTGAACAACGCCGAACTGGAAATTCGCATCCGGGAGGCGCTGGATATGGCCGGGCTGGAAGGACGCGAAAACGCCAGGACCAAAGACCTCTCCGGCGGATGGCGGCAGCGGCTGGCGCTCAGCGCGGCCATCCTGCATCGTCCCGAAACCATTTTCCTGGACGAACCCACCGCGGGCGTCGACCCCATCTCGCGGCGCGCTTTTTGGGACCTGCTCTACAAACTGGTCGCGGAGGGCGTCACGGTTTTCGTGACCACCCACTACATGGACGAGGCCGAACACTGTCACCGGCTGGCTTTCATCCAGCGCGGCAGGATCATCGCCTATGGCTCGCCTGCCGAGATCAAGGAGAGGATGATGCGCGGCCAGGTGTTGGAGCTCGCGCCGTCGAATGCGGCCAAAGCCGTCAAGACGCTGCGCGCCGCCCAGCAGGCCGGGCGCATCCCGCTCGAGGAAATCGAACTGTACGGCTCGCTGGTGCACGTCGTCGCGCCGCAAGTCAAAAAACACCAGCGCGCCATCCGCGCGGAATTGCAAAAGGCGGGCATCCATGCAGGGCAAATGTCGCTTATCGAACCCTCGCTGGAAGATGTATTTATCGCTTGCATGAAACATTAAAACCCTCGTCCCCATCCCATCGCCTGTGGGAGAGGGGCGGGGTGAAACCGGAGGCTGTTATGAAATCTCGCTCAAGATCGAAACTCCTTATCCTGACCCTGGCATTGGCCCTCGTCGCCAGCGGGTGCAGTGGAACAGACAAGACCGCCTCGCTCCAGGCCTCGGGCGTGATCGAGGCCACCGAAGTGGTCATCTCCCCCGAACTGGGCGGACGCATTACCGAAATCTCGGTGGATGAGGGGGAATCCGTTGCGCGCGGCGATGTGCTCTTCCAACTGGACGACACGTTGCTCCAGGCGCAGCGGCAAGTCGTGGCCGCGACCCTCGACTCGGCCCACGCAGCCGAGGGAGCTGCCCAGGCAGGCATCGAGTCGGCGCGCGTCCAATACGAGCTGGCCCTGACAGCCGCGCAGGCTGCCGACCGTCAGAACCGCATCACGGACTGGCGCATCCCGGCCCCTGGCCGCTTCGACCAGCCCTCCTGGTATTTCACGCAGGACGAGCAGATCGCAGCCGCCCAGACCGAAGTGGAAGCCGCCGAAACTGCCTTGGACGAAGCCCGAAACAACCTGACCCTCGTCCTGCAGGACGCGAGCAGCGCCGATTTCCTGGAAGTCGAGAAGCGGCTGGCGAACACCCGCGCGGCCTACCTCGTCGCCCGTGACGTATACGCCCGTTCGCAAGTTTCATCTGATGACGAGGTGACCGATGCGGCCAAAAGCATATACGACGATTCGAAGGATGAGTTGGACCGCGTGCAACAAGAATACGATGACCTGCTTACCACCCAGGCCGCCAAAGACGTGCTCAAGGCGCGCGCCGAACTGTCGGTGGCGCGGGAGCGATACAATGCCGCTTTGGACCATATGCGCTCCCTGCAGACCGGCGAACTTTCCCCGAATGTGACCGCTGCGCAGACGGCCGTCCGGCAAGCGGAAGCCGCCCTCCGGCAGGCGCAGACCGCCGTCTCCCAGGCCGAGGCCCAACTGGCGTTGATAGACGCCCAAATCGAAAAACTGACCGTGCGCGCCCCCGTGGACGGCGTCGTCCTGGTCCGCAGCATCGAACCCGGCGAGGTGATCCAGCCCGGTTTGGCGGCCATGACCGTCGCCCCGCTGGAGGAGCTGACCGTCACCGTCTACATCCCCGAAGACCGCTACGGACAGATCAACCTCGGCGACCCGGCCACGCTGACGGTTGACTCCTTCCCCGAAGAGACCTTTGATGCCGTGGTCACCCGTATCGCGGACAAAGCCGAGTACACCCCGCGCAACGTCCAGACCAAAGAGGAGCGTCAGACGACTGTCTACGCGATCAAGCTTTCGTTGACCAATCCGGGAGGCAAACTGAAACCCGGCATGCCTGTGGACGTGAGTTTCGGAGAGTAAAACTCGCGCACTCGGCAGCTAGCAACCTTTTCACCACAAAGCAACTGTGTTAAATGTCAAGCGAAATCAGCTTGCCAGAGTTGCTTTGTGGTAAATTTTTAATCCAACGTGCGGAAGCCCCATGAAGTGGGTTGTGGAATCCTGCCGCAAGGAATTTGGGGGACGCCCGGCCTCGTCCTGGACGAAGGCTGGCTCACCTGCTCAAAAACCTGCACAATTTGACGGGTTTCCTCCCAACTCGGGCGGCGGCGCAGCGTCCGACTTACGCCCGGTGCGACTGCCCCAGGCTTCCGTCACAGCCTGTCCCCTTTCAGGAGCATCGAAGCGAATTCCTTTTCTCGCTAGTTTGCTTTCAGCCTCAATGCTGCAACGAAAAGCGCATGAAAGTTTGAAGCCTGGTCCAGATCAATTTGTTTCGCCCTGGCAGCCAACCTCTCTCCGAGCGCGAACCCGTCATCCGAGAGGAAAATCGCGGCTCCCATCCCCGCGCCATTGGGGAGCGTCGCGACAATGTCAAGGGGAAGATCGGGGATCATTCCAAGCCGGGTCGCCGCTTCGATGT
>JAADGN010000022.1 GCA_013152325.1 Chloroflexota bacterium | reverse complement strand
GTGGGCGATTTTGCTCGCCTCCCGAATACTGAAACGCGGAGTCACCGCCAATGCATTGATCAGGTCTCGCTTGATGAGAGGCTCCCAAAAATCCCTTGCGTTCCGGTAAGCGGCTGTATAACAGGCGCGTTGAAGAATGCCGGGGACCTTGCGGTCCAGCCCCAGGTTGTGATAGGCAATGGCCTCCCCCCGAATGGCGTTGACCTCAATGGCATCCCGCTGTTCCCTGGCATAGCCAGACTCGATATCCTCCATGCTGTCCAAAACGAGTTGAGCCATCTTCGCATAGAGCAAGGCTTCGTCAGGGCGGTTCAAGACGCACTGCGCATCGTGATAGTACAGACAGGTCTGAGCGAATGAGTCGGGGTATTTTTCAGGATCGATTTGCCCCAGGAGATTCCCGGCCGCGTCGCGTACAACCCGATACGCGCGCCGGACTTCTTTCAGGTCGCCGCCAAAGGTCGCTTGCCGATGGGTTCGTTCCAGTTGGGATAAACGCTCAACAACCAGTTGCTGGTTGGCAGCTCGTTTGACGCCGTAGCGCGCTTTCACAGCACTGACACGAGCCAGTTCCATGTGCTCGACCAGGCCGCGTTTTATCTCATCCGGCGCTGGCAGGGCATCGGCAATCGCTTTTGCGATACGGGGAGACGGATAACGCTTGTGGACAGGAACACGACCATCCACTGGATCATCCAAAGCGCACAGGCAGCTAAGGTATTCGCGAGTGATCCCGCATTGCCGGGCAAATTCCTCCCTTTTGCCATGAGGCACCCACCCCTTAATGGTTGCTGTGTACGTTTCCCGATATATGTCAGCCAATCTAAATGCATCAATCCAATACATGGGTTTGACCAAAAACCTGTCCGAAAAATGCGTAGTAGCGACTTTTAGTCGCTGTTTGACGGCTGAAGCCGTTACTACAAAAGAATTTTCGGATAGATACCAAAACCAACGCGTTTTTAAACAACCGTTTTTGCTTTTTTCAATATACTCCTGCCAAGAAAGTCGAAGATCCGGCACCTTAATAATCGAATAGCTTATAAATTGGAACTTTAAGCGGCGTCAGGCTTCCACGTAATCCGGACATGAGTGCCCGATCTCGGCAAAGAGTTAATCGTGACATTTGCCCCGATGATGGCAGCGCGTTCGATCATCCCGACCAGCCCGAAATTCCTGTTGGCGATAAGAACATCGAATTGCAGGTTCTCTTCGGCATCGAAGCCGACGCCGTCATCCTTCAGACTCAAGTCGATTTCCTGGGAGAACAGGATCCCGGTAATGGTGATGTTCCTGGCTTTGGCATGGCGAAGGGCATTTTCGCAGGCCTCCTGCACGATGCGGAACAAATGTAATTCGGTTTTTTCCGGATACCTGCTCTCGTCCGTTCGCAAATCCACCGTTACGCGCATAATATCCTTGCTGCGCTCCATCAAATTGTCAGCCAATTCATGGATGGCGGGTTTCAACCCGTAATTGAGCATCGGCGGCCGCAGATCGCTGACAATCTGGCGCAGGCGCTGGGTGAGTTCATCATAGGCTTCCTGAAACCTTGGTGATGGATTGGGAACATCGAGATTCATCATCAGGACCGCCATTTGGTTCAGGATGCTGTCATGAAGGTCCAGCGCCAGACGCAGGCGTTCTTCCTCGTAGCGGTTGATATTTGCCAGATACATTGCCCTGAGACGTTCGGTCTGTAACAAGTTGCTCAACGCAATCGCAGTCTGGTTGGCAAGCGACCGAAGGATGGGGATCTCCGCCTGGGCGTACAGGTCGTCCGGGTCGCGACGGCCAAGCAGCCAGAAACCGATCACGGCGTCCCCGACCCGGAGCGGGAGAATGAGTCGCACCCATGAGTACGGCTGTGTCCCGTCCAATAGATGAACAGGGCGATATTTCCCCGAAGAGGACAAAAGGAAGGGGAGGTCGTATCCGTCCAGCATTCGCTCTTCGTCCATGCCGACAGCCAGAAGCACGATGGGAGCATCATTCTCGATTTGCAGGAAACCGAATTGTCGCACCAGCAGGCTGGGCAGGATCTCTTCTTTCAGCAAGCCCACCAAACTGTCGAGGGAAGTGCTGGTGATGATCCGGGCCGAATAAGCCTCCTGCAGGTTTTGATAAGGAAGCCTGATGCCCAGGAAACGCTGCTCTATGAAAGCCTGAAAGGCAGGGAAAATCAGGATCGCCGCCAATGACGTCAACACGGTCATTGCCGCCGCAACGAAAATCATTTCCTGAGACGTAATGGGCAGGAGCAGGGCAGGCGTGATCAAGAGAATCAGAACCGCGCCAAGCAAAACAAGAAATGCATAGATGGAAACCAGCTTGTTGGTCCGCAGTTCCATGCCCAGCAGTTGCCGCCGGTAAACAATGTAAAAGTAGGCCCCCGGCATGACCGGCAAGGCAAGCAACGCCAGTGGTCCGACCCGGGGAATTTCCCCGAGGGAGCCAACGATACCCAAAACTATCGAAGGGGTGACGGCTATTCCAATGGCCGTTACCAGCAGCCCGATCGCGCGTCGTTCCGCAGGCTGGAAGATGTAATGGAACACCAACAAGACAATGCTGCCGACCAGGAGAAGGAGAAACCCCAGAAAATAAAATGTCCTCGGCAGAAGTTGCAGCATCTCTCCCGCCGCGAACAAGAAAGCGACCAGATAAAAAACGCCCCACAGCCACGCCGGTATCCGCGCCAATGGTTTTGGGAAAATCCAATGCAGGTGCAAATAGACCGGCAGCGCAAGCCAAGTCAGTGCGTGCAACAATATCGAACTCCCCCAAATATGCGAGGCAGACAGCGTGCCGCTGACCACCCACAAGGCAGTCAAATAGTTTGCGCTGACCAATAAAAACCAGCGCGTGTCCTTCGGGCGCATGAACAGTTGAACGATCATTCCGAAGAACCAGAAAACATATCCCAGCCACCAAATATTGAAGAAACGCGCCAAAAGTTCAGGCCAACTGAACCCCGGGAACTCCCATGGAATTGTCAGCCTGTCGCCGTTTCGTGTGACGGTGATCTCGACAATTTGTCCCCGTTGTACGTTTTCGAAGAAGCTCTGTCTGGCATTTTCATAGTATTCGTCCCAGGTAATCGGGCCAATCTGCCTGACCACATCTCCCACATGGAGCATGCTCACAGAATCCGCCGTTTTGTAGACCTCAAGTACATGGCCGTCAGTGGGGTTGAAATAGAAACCGGAATAAGGCGCCTTGAAAATATAAGCATACGTAAGGGTCAGGAGCAAAGCCAGAACGGACGAGGAGAACAATATCTCGGATAAAAACCTGTTTTGGAAAATACTTTTTCGCATGGCAATATCCTGCCTGGCAGATCAGGCGCTTGTAAAAATCAAGAAAGGAGGTGGTTTGATTATAGCGTAAGAATATGGTTCTCCCAGTGTTTTCTGTATGTGTACCATCAAATTCAGACCCAAATATCAGGAGGTTCTTTCCCATGTTGAACATGCAAGCTTTCCACAAATGGCTGTCTTCGACCGCGAAGGCACAGAATGCCTATCAACGTCACCTGAGACAGCTCGTGCAGGCCAGTCGCATCCAGGTTATGAACGCGCAAAGCGATTTGACCTGGGCGATATGGAGCACGAACTAACAACACCTGCCCAACTCAGGAGCAAGTGTGATCATCCCGCATTCCGCAGTCGCGATCCAAGAAGCGAATATGTGGACAAAGGAAGCATCCTTCGTGAAAAATCGTCACTCCGCGGACTGCCATATGTGCATGGCCAATAACGCCGAATTTGAGCGATTCGGGATAAAAATATGACGAAAATCCGCTCAGGGGTGCGGAATGCGGGACTACGCAAACTGGCCGAGTTGATCCTCGGCCAGTTTTGCAGGAGACAAAAATGGACATTTATGAACAAGCCATCCGTCGCTTTTCGGGCATTTCCGGTGTGAACGCCTGGAAGGAAATGCAAACCCTGTTCCAGCGGATTGCAACTGCCAGGCCATACCATTGGTCGCTGCCCGTACAGGCGTGCGAAGCGGTGGGCGGAACTCCCGAACAAGCCATCCCGGCAGTGGCCGCCGTTGGCTGCAGTCACATCAGCATTATTCTGGTCGACGACATGCTGGATTCCGATCCGCGCGGCGAATACCGGCGCATTGGTGCGCCTGCTGCCGCGAACCTGGCCTGTGCCTTCCAAGCCGCCGGGTTAGAGATGATCGTTCACAGTGAACGTAAACCAGCCATATTGTCAACAGCCCTTGCCAGCTTCAACAAGATGTACCTTGTTACCGCCCTGGGTCAATACTGGGACGTCCAATGTCCGGGAGACGAAGACGCTTACTGGCGTATGGTCCAGGCCAAAAGTTCCCCCTTCTTTAGTGTGGCCCTGAAAATTGGCGCCCTCCTGGGTGGAGCATCGAACGAGGCAACCGGCAAACTCGAGGAGATCGGTCGGCTCTATGGCGAGATGATCCAGATCCACGATGACCTGAGCGACACGATGGTCATCCCGGCCGGCCCGGATTGGCTGCAGGGCCGTTCGCCGCTGCCGATCCTGTTCGCGCAAACGGTGGATCACCCTGAACGCTCCCGCTTTTTGGAACTGCGTCGGGACGTTGCGGATGAAGGAGCTTTGTGCGAAGCGCAGGAAATCCTGATCCGTTGCGGCGCGGTCAGTTATTGTATGCACCAGTTGCTGCACAGGTACCAGGCCGCGCGGGAAACCCTGCAGACCGCAGAACTCGCCCGCCCGGAATCGATCGAGAATTTATTGAAAGAAGTCGTCGCGCCGGTTTGGAAACTCTTTGAAGAAATCGGCGAAACGCATTCTCAAACTCCTATTCCGTAGTGACAGGAGGATTGGGCGTGACCAGCCCCAGCCGCCGCGCTTCGGCGATCGCTCCCGCGCGGTTGTGCACACCCAGCCGCAGGTACGCGCCGGAGAGCAGGTTGCGGACCGTCGAGTTGGAAACGGACATCTTGTTTGCCAACTCGGCGCTGGTCCAACCCGGGTAAGCGACGCACAATGACAGCGCCTCCAGTTGCCGGGCGCTCAAACGCTCACCGCTCGGGACGGTCCTTTGGCTGAGCAGGAGTTGGTGTGCCTTATGGCTGAAGTAGATGCCCCCGTTGGCAATAGAAGCGACCACATCCCCCAGGCTCTGGATGGTTGCCCGGTCGTCTTTGAGCACGTAGCCGCTCGCGCCCGCTTCCATCACCGCCCGGATCAAGCCGCGTTCGGCATACATCGAGATGACCAGGATGCCCAAATCGGGATACTTTTGCAGCAGACTGGGGATATCGTGCAGGATCGGATAGGGGTTCGGGTTATCGGCAGAGGTCGGCACGTTGATGTCGAGCAGCAGCACATCGGCGGGATGCGCGGCCAGGGTCGCTTCGAGTTCCTCGCCATAGCTGATCGTGGCGACGACCTCGAAGCCGGACGCGCCGCTTAAACGGCAAACATAGCCATCAATGATGCTCTGATGGTCGTCCAGAATGATGACGCGGATGGTACGGTTGGACATTGTCTCCTTCTCCTGCTTTCTTTTAGCGTAGCAGAATATACTTCCAAACGCAATCCTTTTCGAGGAAATCGGTACAAATGTCTATATGGGGAAAATGCCTGTCTATTGTGCCTACACCCAAAAATCGCTACACTCTTCATAAGCAAGTTTACCCAAGAGAAAATACCTACTTTACCTGTAGGTACACCAGCGGGGGACTCCAGGGGACGGGGTGCGTTTCAGTTTCTTGGGCGGCATGACACACCAGGAAGGCTCGACCGGGCTGGTGGAGGAAATCTGGAACGCACCCAAAAAAACAGGCACCTGACAGCTTAAGAACAGGAAGGGTTGATCGGCAGGCAAAATCGGGTAACGTTGTTTTTGCGACAAAACACAATTCTCGGAGAAGCCAATGCCAATCAACCAACTCTATCATACATGGATTCAACCAGATTCACAAACTGCATCCTGAGCAAAGAGTTGCTCAAATCTGCAACCTTGTTCACCAGAGCCGGTCCGCGTATTTCGACGGGATCGCAGGGAAAATGCCGGGACAAGCAGAACTGCCAAGCGCCGTTCACCGCTTGGCCCGGTCTCTAGGCAACCGGCTATGCGAGTTCGCAAATGGTATGACCCGGTAGCGCGACAATGGCTGGCCGCCCAATTTGCCAACGCAGGAGAAATCCACCTGATCGTGGACGGCACCAAGGCAGACTTTGCGCATCAATTGTTAATGGTCAGTATGGCCTATCACAAACGAGCTGTCCCAATTGCCTGGATGTGGGTCAAACACATCCGTGAACATGGCACAGGGAGCAAACAACTGGCTCTCCTGTCCTACGTCAGAACGCTCATCCCGGGGGGCGCGATCGTTATCCTGGTCAGGGATGCCGAATTCGGATCTGCAAAAGTGCTAAAACAACTGGATTGTTGGCATTGGTTCTACGTTCCACGCCAAAAGACAGGCATGGGGGTTGGATTGAAAGGCCAAAGCGACTGGAAACCCTTCGGCAGTTTTGCCCAGAAGGCTGGCCGCACGGCGGCGCCGGTTGACCCGCGCCATACCACGCAAGTGTGCTCCGGTTGTGGTCGAATTGTCGAAAAAGATCCGCATACGCGCGTACACGATTGTCCTCATTGTGGGCTGAACATCAGCCGCGATTTAAATGCGGCGATAAATATTTTGACGCACGGGCTGGCAAGCCTTGACCCTGTAGTCATAGAATCTTAGCACCTTCAGGGCCGCAATCTGAACACTTCCCAAAGACAGATTTCCCTTTGGCAGCAAGAAATCACTACAAGCCTACCCACGCTGGAACCAAGAAACCCTGCTTCATAAGGCGACCGAAGAACTTCCATTCGCCGGGAAGCAGGGCTTATATATCCATACGGATTTTACGCAACGAATCCCATCACGCGGATGGAAAATCAATGGACGGTCATTGCTGCTGCCGAGGGAGGGACACAACCATGCTTATTCAGCGCCATAGGAAATCCCCACCAACATGTACGTACCGGTCATTCCCTGTTCCGTAAATATCCTTCCTGTCGCATCGGGGGAGGGTGGCTCGCTCACCCAGCCGCCCAAACCACCATTGGCATTTTCATCCCAGTAAACGATCTGCTCTTCCAGCAAGATGTAATCACCTGTAACATCATCATAATACAGGATTCCCAACCAGTCAAAATCCTTGATGGTTTCAGCGGTTATGCTGAAAGACACGGTCATCGATTGTTTGAGCAAGCCAAGTTCCATGTCCTGATCGGTGACGCGAATTTCCATGCCAGAGATGAAGCGCAGATGCAAATTCTCTTTTTCCAGGCCATTGTGATCACCGAACCGATTCACATCGCTTTGGGGCAGTTCTACGAATTCTCCGAGATTGATGGTCGTCCCTGACGATGAATGCACCCACTGCTCTTTACCGGCGATAATTCGCAGGCCCGAATTCGTCGTCTCGGTTGCCGCCAACGCGAGGGACATGCGGTCGTTCCCCAAGATCAGGCTTTGCCCCGTCTGTGACGAGACAGGTCCGATGTGGACAAGGGATACCGAGGTCCCTGCACCAACAGGCAACTCGACCAAATTCCCCGCTTCCGGCCTAAACCTGGGGCCAAAGTCCAGGTGGTATTGGTATTTAATCAACCCAAGCAATCGATCTCCCATGTTCTGGTACACGTTCCCCAGGGAGGTGAAGTCGATCAGGTTGATTTGACCGGCATAAGGAACGGGTATCCTGCCCGTATCCGGGTGAACAATGATAATGATCGGATAAACGCGTAAGGCGGACAACTTGGAAGGTTGATAACACTGAACGCTCTCAATGTCACCCACAACGTCACTGCCGCACCGCACATCGACGGCGACATCGTAACCGCCGCTACCCCAGATCACTTCGTGTCCTGATCCGGCGACAAAGCGATCGTTTCCGCTGCCGCCAATAACGCCCTCGACACTCGTAAACCCGGCCAGTCCGGTAGCCTGTCCGGAAACAAAGTTCACATACACACTGCCCAGGAAATTGCTGTAGTCAAAGGTGTCAATGCCAGGGCCGGCGTCTACGGTCATCGATGTGTTCAAAGTTTGCGGAGAGAGAATAATGACATCATTCCCGTTGGTGCCAATGACTCTCCGAACCTTGCTGCCAGCATGAGCGACAATGTTACGACCCGTTTTCGCAACGACGTTGCTCAACACAAAGGTGATCGGATCGCTGACGCCCGAGAAGTCCACGGTATCGTTCGTGCTGCCAGCGCCATTGGCGATGATGTCGATGCCCCAATTGTCGTCAAAGATCATCGTGTCGGCGCCCAGGCCGCCGTCCAGTTGGTCGATCCCTGCGCCGCCGTAAATCGTGTCGTCCCCTGCGCCGCCCAGGATGATGTCGTTCCCCGCGCCGCCGTAGAGCCAGTCATTTCCGTCCCCGCCGATCAGAACGTCCGCGCCGTCCCCGCCGTAGAATTCCACGGCAGTGCTCCCGCCGACCAACCAGTCCCCCCCCATACTGCCGATGACTTTATCAACGTTGCTCACGCCACCTTGGGCGAAATTGGCTCCGCCGGTCGACAGGTCCATCCAGACATCGAGGCCCGAAGGTGATGCGGCCGTGACGTAGTTGCTGAAATCGAACGTGTCATGCCCGCCGCCGCCAGAGATGCTGCCCGTCAAGATGGCGTCATTCTCAAAAACGAAGAGGTCATTCCCCAGGCCGCCGTTCAAACTGAGGGCCTGGGAACTGCTGATCCGGAAGGTGTCGACGCCGCTGCCGCCGTTCAGCATGTCCACACCGGAGAAGACGAAAGTCTCTCCCGCGTTCTGGTAACTGGTTGTCGCGTCCAAAATCCATTGGCTGGCTGCGTTCAGACCGGTGAGTGTATCCTGCCCGGAACCAGCGATGATCTGATCCAAGTTGTCGAACCGGGACACCAGGCCCGCGACCGTGCCGACAAAACTGTCCACGCTTCCGACATTCGTGAGACTGATGTCCAATCCCTGCGTGCTGGCGCTCAGATCGAACACGTCGCTGCCCGTACCGCCGTTGATCGACCCGGTCAACACAGCGCCATCAGCGAAGACAAACCGGTCGTCGCCGCCCTGACCGAACAGGTTCAGCGTCTGGCTGCCCGCCACCTGGAAGACATCCGCACCGCTTCCACCGACCAGGTTCTCGAAATTCGAGAAGTTGAGCGTGCTGCCACCGCTGGTATAGCGATACACGTTCGGTGTGGTGACGTCCCAGATCGCGGCCGCATCCACGCCCGTCAGGGTGTCCGCTGCGGCGCTGCCGACGACGGTTTCGATGTTGTCGAACCCGCCCAGCACGCCCGCCGAACCGGCCCAACCTTCGTCGGCGCCCGGATTCGTCAGATACACGCTGCGGGAGGTCTGGTAAAGGCTGAAGTCGATGACGTCCGCCCCGGAACCGGCGTCAATTTGCCCGCTCATCCTGCCGCCATTCTCGAAGACAAAGGTGTCGTCCCCGCTGCCGGTCAACAGCCGTTCGATCTCGGCCCCTGAAGCGCTCACCTGAGAACCCGCGCCGTCGGCGACAACCAATTGGTCGCCAATGGTCACCGTCAAGTCATTGCTGAACGTTGAGAAATCGATGATGTCGAACCCAACTGCATCAACAATGCGATCCTGGCCAAAGACGGTATCGAAACGATAGGTGTTTTGGCCCTCGCCGCCGCTCAGGGTGTCGTCACCCAGGCCGCCGTTGAGCACATCGTCGCCCGTGCCGCCGAGCAATGTATCCGCGCCAGCGCCGCCGGTGAGGGTATCGTCGCCAGCATCGCCCTGCAAAATATTGTTCCCCAGCAGGTCGGTCAGTGTGTCATTCCCCAAACCGCCGTTCAGGGTGTCGTCGCCTTGGTTGCCGTCGAGGAGGTCGTCTCCGGCATCGCCGAAGAGCTGATCCGCACCGGCGTTGCCGCTGAGGGTATCGTTCCCGTCGCCGCCGTGGAGCACATCGTTCCCGTCGCCGCCGAGCAGCGTATCGACGCCCGCGCCGCCATTGATCGTGTCCGCTCCAGCCAGGCCGCTGATCTGATTGTCCGCCGCATCGCCGGTCAGCACGTCGTCCCCGCTGCCGCCAATGATGTGCTGGATATTTTGGATGCCCGCAGTTCCCGTCGCTGTTCCAGCCGCCAGGTCCACGTGGACGGGCGAAGTGTAGGCGCTGTAGTCGAGCGTATTTTGTCCAAGGCCGCCGTCAATCGTGCCCGCGCCACCGGCCAGGATCACGCCATCGGCGCTGAAGATGATCGTGTCGTCCCCTGCCCCGCCGATCACATTTTCGACACTGTCGCCTGTGTAGGTCGTTCTGTTGCCAAAGCCATCTTCGGCAATGACGCTGCCCAGCACAATTCGCATGTCCCTGGTGACGGCACTGAAATCGAAGGTGTCCACGCCGCCAGCGCCCAGTTCGATGACCGTGTCGTCCCCCCAGCCATCCGTGAAGACATACGTATCGTCCCCGGGTCCGCCGACCAGCACTTCGTCCGCGCTGCCGCTGATCAACAGATCGTCACCCTTCCCGCCGATGAATTGTTCGACGTTCTCCACCGTCAGGCTGATGCCGCCGGCAGTCACCCGGCCTGCTGCCAGGTCGATGGTCACACTGCTGGAGTAGTTGCTCAGGTCGAGGGTATCTTCATCCGAACCACCGTCCAGGTTTCCGCTGAAGGTCACGCCGTCGAGGACAGCGAACGTATCCCTGCCGCTGCCCGCGACCAGTTTCTCGATATTGTCGGCCGCGTGCGTGACTTTCTGACCGCTGCCATCGGCAACCGTCAACACACCGGAGAAGGTAAAGGTCAGGTCTGCGGTAACGGCCCCGAAATCCAGCGTGTCCGTACCGCCGCCCAGGGCCTCGTTGACCAGGTCATCGCCCCAGTTATCGCCGAAGTAGAAGACATCATCACCCAGACCGCCGGTGAGCGTATCATTACCGGGGCCGCCAGTGATGTGGTTGAGGCCCTGATCGCCGGTGAGCGTATCCGCGCCGCTGCCGCCGATGATGTATTGGAAATTGCGGATGCCAGCCGTACCCGTGGCCGTCCCCGCTCCCAGATCGACCGTCACCGGGTTGACCTGGCTATAGGCGCTGTAATCGAGGGTGTTATCGCTGCCCAAACCGCCATCGGCTTCCCCGGCGATGCCGGCGCCATCCGCGAAGACGAAGCGGTCCGTCTGATCGGAGCCGGTGAGATTTTCCACCGAAGCGAAGGCCAGGATGTCGTTCAGCGTCCCGGCGTCCGCCGCAGTGACCTTCCAGACGTTGACCGCGTTCGGGCCAGTCAGAGTATCGGCGAAGGCGCTGCCCACCAGGGTGTTCATGTTGT
>JAADGN010000055.1 GCA_013152325.1 Chloroflexota bacterium | reverse complement strand
CGCAGACAACTCCTGAGCGGAGCGACCAACGGGCGCGTAGTCGAAGGACATGGTTGCACAAGCGTCCCCGCAATCAGGTGACCGGCACTTTGGTCGTGCCGGTCACCTCCGCAAAAAGGGAGCATGAACCTACAACATCTTCGTGCCCCCGGCGGCATGGATCTCGTCCAGCACAGCCATGAACCCGGCGGCGGTTTCGCGGGTGAGCAGTTTCCTGCGCATTTCGCGTGACAGCCGATACGGGGCGACGTACTGCACGGCGTGTTTTCGAAAGAGTTCCAGCCCCAGCCGCGGACCATAGAAGGCCAGGTTCCGTTCCAGATGCCGTGACATCATCCGGCGCACCTGGTCGAGCGTGACGAGTTCACGGTCGATGCCGGCGAATATCCAGGGGTTGCCAATGGCGGCGCGACCGATCATGACCGCTTCGCAGCCGGTATGGGATTTCATGCGCTGGATGTCCGCAACGGTTTTGACGTCCCCGTTCCCGATGACGGGAATGCCAACCGCCGCGCGCACTTCGGCGATGGCATCCCAATCGGCCCGCCCGCCATAACCCTGTTCTTTCGTGCGCCCGTGGACGGCGATCAATGCCCCGCCGTTCTCTTCCACAATGCGGGCGATTAATTTGTAGCTCCGGCAATCGTCCCATCCCAGGCGGATCTTCCCGGTGACCGGCACTTCGAGCGCGGCGCTCAACTTTTTGAAAATGCGCGCCGCTTTGACAGGCGTGCGCATCAACCCCACCCCGGCGCCCCGGTTCACGACCGCTTTGGCCGGACAGCCCATGTTGACATCCAGGATGTCGGGACCAAGTTCCTGGGCGCGCAGGGCCGCTTCCAGCAGGAGCCTGGGGTCGTCTCCGAAGATTTGAAAGACCACCGGGCGTTCGGATTCCCGGTAGGACAATTTCTTGGCGTAATGCTCGTTCTTTCGGATGATGCTTTCCGCCCGGACAAATTCGGTGTAGCTCATCGCCGACCCCAGTTCGCGGCACAGCGAGCGGAAAGGCAGATCGGAGAAGCCGATCATCGGCGAGAGGAGGGCGTCTCCGTAAACGGGGATATCGCGGACGTGGAAGGTGGGCGTTCTCTCGGTTGGTGTGGGTATGTTCATTTTTGCGATCACATGTTTCGGGCCTGTGCCGGCGGGATGCCCCGCTGGTGTTATATCACAAGAGGCGGCTTTTTCAGCCGGGTGGAGCGACCAGCGGGAGCGCGGTCGAAGGGCGGGGTTGCACAAACGTCTCCGCAATCAGGTGCCCGGCACTTCCAAAGTGCCGGGCACCTCCGCAATCATGCAAGCGCCGCTCCTCGACTGCGACGACGCTGTCGCTTCGTCTCCGCTCGGAGACTGGGCTGACCAGGGAGTCGGCTTCAGCCGACTTTTATGATCTGAGGCCGGACTTTAGTCCGCCGAATGGCTGGCGATGTCCGACAGTTGAACTGTCGGACACCACAGAGGCTTGTCGCCCAAAAGTGTCCGGTGGCTAGCCCGAAATTTGTGTATTTGTTTGATTGGCCGGAATGTCGTCCCGCAAAAAGGCTGGTATGGCAAGGAGATTGCCACGACCTGCTGTGCAGGTCTCGCCAACGCGCGCCATTGCCAAATTCGCATACCCTCGTTATAATACGGGGCACAATCCGGGCGGTTAGCTCAGCTGGTTAGAGCGTTGCGTTGACATCGCAAAGGTCGTTGGTTCGAGTCCAATACCGCCCACTTGGTCAGTGACCAGTTAGCAGTGAACAGACAAGAAACGCGATGACCGGGACGAGTACGCGGCCCGGAAGCTGACAGGGAGAGTCGGGCCAAAGATTGAGAGCCGACTCCAGCGTTCCTCCGCCGAAAACCCCCCGCGAGCGTAAATCTGAAAGCGGAAGGCACAGCCATTCGCGAGTAAGAGGAACGGTTGGCCCCGTTAGCGGCCGACAGAGATGCCTGTACAAAACAGGCAAATCTGGGTGGAACCGTGTGATCGCGCAAGCGCTCTCGCCCCAGAATGGGCGAGAGTTTTTTATTATTCGACCTCACCTGCCCCGCCCCGGGCTTCATCTTCCTCAATTGTGAGGGGCGGGAGGGGGCGGCGAGGTCGAGCAAGGAGGCTACCATGGCCGAGAAAAAACAAGAACGATACGAAGACAGCAAACTTTACCGCATCCGCCATTCGGCAGCGCATGTCATGGCGCAGGCGGTGGTCGAGATGTTCCCGGAGGCCAAGTACACTATCGGCCCGCCCATCGAAAACGGTTTTTACTACGACTTCGACCTGCCGCGTCCGCTCACGCCCGAAGACCTGAAGAAAATCCAGAAACGGATGCGCAAAATCCTGGCCGGGAAACACGAGTTTGTCAAAAAAGTGATCTCGGCAGACGAAGCGCGCGAAGTTTTCAAGGACCAGCCCTATAAACTGGAATTGATCGACGGGCTGGAACAGGGCGGCCTCGACGAGTATGGCAATCCGCTGGATGAAAAGCCCGAAATCTCGCTCTACCAGCACGCCGGGTTCGTCGACCTGTGCCGCGGGCCGCACGTGAAAGACACCGGCGAGATCAACCCGTCCGCCGTTAAACTGATGTCCGTGGCCGGGGCCTACTGGCGCGGCGACGAGAACAACCCCATGCTGCAACGCATCTACGGCACGGCCTGGGAGACCAAAGAAGAATTGGACGCCTATCTCTGGAGACTGGAAGAAGCCAAGAAACGCGACCACCGCAAACTGGGCAAGGAGCTGGATTTGTTCAGCGTGTCGGAGGAAGTAGGTCCCGGTTTGATCTTGTGGCACCCCAAAGGCGCGATGGTCCGCGTCATCGTGGAGGACTTCAGCCGCAAAGCCCACCTGGAGAATGGCTACGATTGGGTCTTCTCTCCGCATATCGGGCGCGGTCATCTTTGGGAGACCTCCGGTCATCTTGGCTTTTACAAAGAAAACATGTACGCCCCGATCGATATCGAAGGCGAACAATATTTTGCCAAGCCGATGAACTGCCCCTTCCACATCCAGATTTACAAGAGCCATCTCCGCTCGTACCGCGATCTGCCGCTGCGCTATGCCGAATACGGGACAGTCTACCGCTACGAACGCAGGGGCGTCCTGCACGGACTGACGCGGGTGCGCGGCTTCACACAGGACGATGCCCACATCTTCTGCCGCCCCGACCAGGTGGAGGATGAAATCAGCCGCGCCCTCGAATTTTCGCTCTACATCCTGCGCTCGATGGGCCTAACGGACTTCAAGGCCTACCTCGCCACAATGCCGGAAAAATACGTCGGCGAACCGGAAGATTGGGACAAGGCAACCGCAGCGCTGCGCCGCGCAGTGGAAACGGCCGAACTCCCCTACGAGGTGGACGAAGGCGGCGGCGCTTTCTATGGCCCGAAAATCGACCTGAAGGTCAATGATGCGCTGGGACGCCAATGGCAGTTGAGCACGATCCAGTTCGATTTCAACCTGCCGGAGCGCTTCGACATGGAGTTCATCGGCGAAGACGGGCAGCCTCATCGCCCCTACATGGTGCACCGGGCCCTGCTGGGCAGCATGGAACGCTTCTTCGGCGTACTGATCGAACATTATGCGGGCGCCTTCCCCGTTTGGCTCTCGCCGGTGCAGGCAGTCATCATTCCCATCGCTGACCGCCACCTGGATTACGCCTACGAGATCGAGAAAAAACTCAAGGCTGAGGGCCTGCGCGTCGAAGTCAACGCGCGCAGCGACCGCATGAACGCCAAGATCCGCGACGCACAGAAGCAGAAGGTCCCCTACATGCTGATCGTCGGGGACAACGAGGTAGAGGCCGGGCAGGTGGCCCTGCGTCTGCGGGGCGGCGAGAATCCCGGCCCGATGCCTGTGGCCGAATTCATCGCCAAAGCCAGGCAGGATATCGAAGAGAAGATCTAGTATCTATCCGAAAATTCTTTTGTAGTAACAGCTTCGCGCAGCACCCTGTCAGGGTCAGCCGTCAAGCAGCGACTAAAAGTCGCTACTACGCATTTTTCTGATAGATTTTTAGCCCAATGGCAGGACAGAATCCTGCCCCGCGCAACAAAAAAATGGCTGACAGGGCATCCTGTCAGCCATCGTTTTTTGTGGGCTGAGATGTCAATCGGCGGCGCGGGCGACTTCGTCCGGGGCGAAGATGACCTCTTCCTTGCCGGTCAGCTTCTCGTCCACTTTCGCCGCGATCAGGTTCAGGTGTCCGGGGTGGGCGACGTAGTCCAGGTCGTCAGCCGGGACGGTCAGCACCGGGCAGAGCGTAAAGCCGGCGATCCATTTTTCATAGAGGTCGTTCAGGCTGGCGAGGTAATCCGGCGCAATGGTGCGCTCGTAGTCGCGGCCGCGGCATTCGATCCGGTTCACCAGCGTGGCGACAGACGCCCTCAGGTAAATGACCAGGTCGGGCGGCGGCAGGAAAGCCATCACAGTCTGGTAGAGTTCGCGGTAGGTTTGGTAGTCGCGCGGCTGGATGTGTCCCTGCAAGAACAGGTTCTGGGCGAAAATCTCGGCATCCTCGTAGACGCTGCGGTCCTGAATAACCGAGGTCGGGCGCTGGGCCAGTTGATGATGCGCCCGCAGCCGGTGCGCCAGGAAGAAGACCTGGGAATGGAACGACCAGGTAGCCATGTCCTTGTAAAAATCAGCCAGATACGGATTGTCCGCAACCGGCTCGTAGAACGGCTCCCAGCCCAGTTTTGCACATAACATTTCCACCAGCGTGGACTTGCCCACGCCGATATTGCCTGCAACAGCAACGAATTTTTTCATACCGCATCCCCGTCAGGAACGAACCCCTGCCCCCGCCAAAAATCTATTGCGGAAGTTCACCAGCCAATTCCTGGCTGACAACTTTCTGGAATACCGAAAGCGGCTGCGCCCCGACGACCGCCAAGCCATTGATGAAGAACGTCGGCGTGGAACGGACGCCCAGGTCGATGGCAAAATCCATGTCCGCCTGAACGGCTTCCTGATAGGTCCCATTGGACAGACAATCATTGAAAGTCGTCATGTCAAGATCAAGGTCGGCGGCATACTGCTGGTAAGCGGTTTCGCCCAGGCCGTATTGGCCGTTGAACAGTTTGTCGTGGTAGGGCCAATAAGCATCCTGATCCCCGGCGCACAAAGCCGCCTCGGCTGCCTGGAAAGCATCGCCGTGGATGGACGTAAGCGGGAAATTGCGATAGACCAGGCGGATCTGTCCCGGGAACGCTTCCATCAGCGGCTGATAGACTTCGTTGTGCCATTTTGTGCAGTATGGGCACTGAAAGTCACTGAATTCGACGATGACGATGGGCGCGTCCTGCGGGCCAATGCTGGGGAAACCCTCGGTCGGAACGTCATAACGGATGATGTTCGGCGCGGCCTCGTCGGTCGGGTTCTGGGCGGCTGGCGCCTGAGCCGCCGGTCCGTTTTCAGGAGCCCGCGCGACCGGCTGTGCGGCGGCGCTGCGCCCCCAGGCCAGGTATCCAACCAGGACACCGACCGCAAAAGCCATCACAACCAGCACAGCGTAAAATTGGCTGCGCTTGAAGGTAACAGTATTTTCGTCTTTGGGTGTGGGGGTAGTTTCAAGGTTCGTATCCATGCGCCGGATTATATCATGGATGAATTTTGTCTACTTTGACGGCGCGTCTTTTTCCCGCCGGGAACGTATGTCAATCAGGAGGTTCCCATGACTGGAAAAAAGAAGAAAATCCCCTGGTTTCTGTGGCCGTTCGCGGCCCTGTGGCGGCTGATAGCGGGGATCGTCGAGATGACCGGACGGCTGGTGGCCGTGATATTGGGACTGGTCTTGATGATCGTCGGCGTGATCATCAGCCTGACGGTGATCGGCGCGATCGTCGGCATCCCCCTCGCCGTTGTCGGGCTGCTGCTTGTCCTGCGCGGGTTGTTCTAGACGTTGGCGGGACCCAGGCTCAGGGAGTTGGATCCCGCCCGGGGACGAGCAGCAGGACGCGGGTCCGGAAAGAGACGGCGGCCCTGCGCAGGGGCGGGAGACGCAAGCCGAGCAGCAGCAGGACGATCAGTCCGTAGACCAGCGGCCGCATAATGTCCCCCTGAAGCCGGAAAATATCGCCTTTGCGCGCCCAGGCAAAATGGACGACCGCGAGCGGCGCGATGACGTAGACCAGGCGGTGCAGCCGCTTCCAGTTTTTGCCCATGCGGACCATCCAGAAGCGGAAGGATGTGACCGCCAGCGGGATGAACAGGAGGAAGGCCGCTGTGCCGATCAGGACGAAACGTTTTTCCACGACCGCGTCGAGGATCAGCGCCCAAGACAGACCATAATCCAGGCCCGCGAAAACGAGCAGGTGGATGGAGGCGTACATAAAGGCATACAGCCCCAGCGCGCGGCGGCGTTTGAGCGCCTCCTGCCAGCCAAAGAGCGCGTTGAGCGGCGTGCAGGCCAGCATCAGGACGAGCAGCGTGAGCGCGGCGCTGCCGGTGCGCCGCTCCAAATCCTGGATCGGGTTGGCGCTCAGGCTGCCGGTGAAGAAGTCGAAGGCCAGCAGCGCGAGGGGAAACCACGCGCCGAGGTGAACGGCGATCTGCAAAGGGGTGTAGCGGAATCTCATCAAAAATTCTTGCTCAAATCCATGCCATCGTAGAGGTGCGCCACCTGCTCGGCGTAGCCGTTGAACAGCAGCGTCGGGCGCCGTTTCAACTCGCCAATCCGGCGCTCGGTGGCCTGCGACCAGCGCGGGTGCGGCACGTCGGGATTGACGTTGGCGTAGAACCCGTATTCATTCGGCGCGATCGTGGACCACATCGTGGAAGGCTGCCCGGCGACCAGTTCGATCTTGACGATGGCCTTGATGGACTTGAAGCCATATTTCCAGGGGACGACCAGCCGGAGCGGCGCGCCGTTTTGGGGCGGCATCAGTTCCCCATACAGCCCGGTGGCGAGCAGCGTCAGGTCGTTCATGGCCTCGTCCAGACGCAGGCCCTCCTGGTACGGCCAGGGATAGAGCCGGTTCTTCAAGCCCGGCATTTGCGCCGGATCGTTGAGCGTCTCGAAGCGCACGTATTTGGCGTCGGAGGTCGGCCCCGCCTCTTTGAGCAGGCTGGCGAGGGGGAAGCCCATCCACGGGATGACCATGCTCCAGGCCTCCACGCAGCGCAGACGGTAAATGCGTTCTTCCTGCGGGAACTTCCTGAGCAGGTCGTCCACGTCATAGGTCTTGGGATTGTCGACCAGGCCGCCGACTTCGACCGTCCAGGGCGAGGTCTTGAAATCCCGTGCGAGCGAGGCGACGCCTTGTTTGTCCGTCGTGAACTCGTAATAGTTGTTGTAGTTGGTGATGTCTTCGTACGTGTTGACGCCGTCGCCCAGCTCGTCGGTCTGCCGGCCGATCCCCGCATCTCCCGGCGCGGCAGTCCCCGCGGGCGATTGGGCCCCTCCGCCTTCGGGAACGCCGCAAGCCGCCAACAACGCCGCCCCCGCGCCGGCAATTCCCATCGCTTTGAGAAAATCGCGGCGGGACAGATAAACGTGCCTGGGGGTGATCTCCGACGGGGGGATATGGATTTTCTTGTTCATGCCTCTCTCCAAAAAACGATCAAACCAGTAAATCGGACTAAAAATATCATCTTTGGAGAGGCATGTCAAATTAGAAACTTTTAAGAGAACAGCCTTTGACAGCAAACCACCCCTCCCCTGTTCAGGGGGCTTCACACCGCAAAATCTTACTTCGATTCAATCACGTCTGCGGGGCATTGCAGCACACGTGCCCTGCGAGCAACGCGCGCAACCCGCCCGCCAGCCGCACGCGGATCAGCACCTCGCCAGGTTTGGAGAGAGAACAGGGATTCGTCTTCGAGCCAGAGGGATTTCATAGGGGGTATCCTAACGAGGGTATCAGGGGCGGGGCGTTTCCAGCCCACAACATCCTTTGCTCGTAACCAATTTCAAAAATTCGCGCCGCTTACCTCTCAGCGCCAGCCAAGTCGCCTGCAACTTGGATTAGCCAGCATTTTCCCATTGGTCGCTTCCGCATTGTACACTTTAAAATGTCACACTTCGATTTCGAGCGGCGGCTTCTTGACTTGCGCAAAACAATAGCTTATAATTGCTTTTCGATAACGATACTCGATAACGGGAGACGACAACATGATCAGGGATTTCTTTCTTGGGTTTATTAAATTACACATTCTTTATCATGCCGCACAAGAGCCTATTTATGGACTTGATTTTATAAGAGAATTGGAAACACATGGTTATCAATTAAGCCCTGGAACGCTCTACCCCATTTTCCACAAACTCGAAAAACAAGGGTATCTGACATCTGAAAAACAGGTCGTAGGTGGCAAGGTGCGAAAATATTATGCCGCCACACAACAAGGCAAAGATGCCTTGCTCGAAGCATACTCGAAAGCAAGAGAGTTGTTAGATGAAATTAGCAGCATCGAAACTCTATCGCTCAAATAAACGCAAAGGATAACTCCAATGAACTATATGACAATTTGTGATGAGAAAGTTTTGCAGAGGAACGGAATGCCCATATTCTATGTGGTAGGTTTAGTGGTACTTGTACTTGTTCTTGTAAGTCTTGTCTGGCGATTATCTAGCCAAAAATGGCAAATCCCGTTTCCAGCTTGGCTCTCATGGCTATTTCTGGACAACCCGCTTATTGAAATCATCATAAGGACTCAAGCAACCATTGACCGGATCGGACTTCGTTCAGGGGAACAGGGGCTAGATGTAGGCTGCGGCGCTGGTCGGCTCAGTATCCCAGCAGCAAAAAAGGTTGGCCCGACTGGCAAGATAGTAGCCTTGGATATTCAGCCCAAAATGCTAAACCAACTACAAAAGAAAATCGGCAAAACCGGTTTGTCAAATATCGTCACTCAATTGGGCGATATAACTTCAGACGATATAACTTCGAGTGATAATCTGCAACTTGGTAGCTTTGACCGTGTGTGGCTAGTTACAGTTCTTGGTGAAATACCAAACCAACAAAAAGCACTACAAAACCTTTATCGTTTATTAAAGCCAGGCGGCACATTGTCTGTTACAGAGATTTTCGGGGACCCTCACTATCAAGCGAGGAGTGTGGTTTTACGTCTGGGTCATAAAACAGGTTTCGAACCTTCCCATTATTTGGGAAACTTTCTATCCTTTACTCAGAATTTCATCAAGCCCGAATAACTGCGCTCCCAAAACGCGGTTTGTCGTAATCTATGCTGGCTAACAGGGGTTTCAGCCGTCGAGTGGTGCTTCCCCAGAACCGTTGTGAACCGGAGCCAACGCCTGCAAATCGCGCCGCGTACCATCCGAGCGAAGCGAGGTCAGTTGCAATCACCCTGGACGGGCTTGCACCCGTCCTTCAAACCGAATCGAACAGCTTCACCAAGCTGTTCCTTAGAAAATGGGGTTGGGCGGAGCTTGGCTTGCAAAAGCCATCCTATTATGATTGATGCTTGCGTCGTAGCATAAATAGGGTTACGCCCACCAAGATGAGATTTATTCCTAGTGTAACAATGCTACCCTCAATTTTAGCTGCGTTGCCCGTAAGCAGGGAGGCGCCGTGTAAAGAAACTTGTATCATGCTCGGATAATCATCAGCAAGCATGATACCGTTCACGACGACACCAGCTACCATGTTCCAGATATAGTGTGCCACGATCGGAGCCCATAGGCCTTCGGTCCAAAGCAAGAGCAACGAGACAAATATACTCATCGTTAGCACGTTGAGAACCGCAACAAGGCCAACTTCGAATGCGCCGCCATGCAGCGCCAAGAATAGCACTGTTGTAGCGATCACTGCTACCGTGCTATTGTATGCGCGGCGAACCATTGAAAAGAGGTAGCCGCGTATTAATAATTCTTGCATCGCCGCGTTCAAAAATAGCGCCAGACTCCATATTGGTAGCGCTGAGACGCGGGAGGAACTGTCGAATGTCAGACCGCCAAGCGATATAAGAATAAGCACCACAGAAGAGATCCAACCAATGCCAAACACGAGACCGAGTACAGTATCTCTTAGCGGCCTTTTTGTGATGGTGACGGTAATCTTTTTCTTATCAATATATGCAGCCAATACCGTACATACAACCACCATTGCCAGTGGTGCCGCTTCCCAATACAGTCGTAGCATTGCATCATTATGCGCTATCACTGGCGGCTTTTCATATACTGAAAAAACGAGCGATATGCCAGATGACCAGACAAGGAAAAACAAAAGGAACTTGACGAAAGTTCCAAGTGCTTTTTTCACTTTCAGCTTGTGGTCTTCACGCTTTAGGAACATTTTGCTTTCTTCCATTTGTAACTTTTTATAACTGCCCTTGGTGCTACCGCCCAACGTGTGCTTCACCAGCCGGGCGTTTTCAACCCGGAACAATCTTTGCCCATAACCATTCTGAAGAAATCGCGCTGCGTACCCTTGGGGCAAAGCCAAGTCCGGTTAACGCGAGGTTACTAAAATGTAATTGGGGCGTGACGGGATACCATCCGGGGCACATCGTCCCGATGTCCTTCGGGAGGAGCATCCGGGCAGGCCGTTGCTGCTCTTACACACCGATGGCATGACAGACTGCCGCAACCCTAAGGGTGAGCCATTCGGCCTGGAGGGCATCAAAGGCCTTCTGGGCGGATATGCAAATCTATCTGCCCAAGAAATTTGCGACCGGATGTTACAAACCCTGATAGATTACCAACAAGGCTCGAAGCAAGACGACGATGTTACACTGGTAGCTGTCCACGCGAAAGAAAAGTGGAATTATTCGAGCAAGGCCCGATTTATTCCCCGGCAGCGATTATTTCAATTTCTCTCCAAGCCACCCATGATGGGTTGATTGTAGATTCAACCTTTACATATCGAATTCCTTGAAGAGGGGTATCAGGCGCAAATAACAGCAACTGTCCATCTTCCGTCTCTCCATCGAATGTAATCAAAGAAATATATTCGTTTCCCGTACCAGAGCCTTTTACCAGTAGTGTGTGCACTGTCCTGCCGGCCGGATACTGGCTCGGGATAAGCCGAATCTCCTTTACGCTGTACTCAGCTCCCAGGTCAACTTCGATCCATTTTGGCGGACCGCCCCCAGCGCTCCACCACGTCCCTGGGTCGCCGTCCACAGCCATCCAGGCCGGATTGTCCGCGATCTGCCGCGAAGCCTGAACAGACTTCTCCAATGCCAGGTTTGCCCCCGCACCTTCACGGCGAAAACCCAAAGCGGCCTTGTTTTCGAAATAGGCATTGATAAATTGCGTAAAGGTGTACTCGCCGTTTTCTGGCAACACAAAATCCGGTTTATCATCCCACGATTGAAAGAGCACCTGCGCGGGCTGACCGCCTGCTTGCAACTCATACGTTTTCACGCGTTCCCCTGCCGCCTCGAGCCAGGCCTCATCGGTTTTATCGATGGAACTACCAGTGTAGATGATACCTACGGGTACGCCAATCTCGCGGCCATAATCTTCGATGGCCTTCACTTCCTGCGGCCAGTGGATGCGGCTCCAGTCCACATCCATATGAAGGAACGCCAGGTGATAGCCATTCACCTGATAGAAAGCATCCAACCAGGCTTTATATGCGTTGTCGTCTGCAGGACCTGCTAAAGGCTCGGTATCCCCGATGACCACATCTGGAAATTCGGTCTTCATGATTTGAATGTATTGACCAACTTCTTCTGCGATCTTG
>JAADGN010000154.1 GCA_013152325.1 Chloroflexota bacterium | reverse complement strand
TTGGCTTTGTTGAACGCTGAGAGAATTGCGCTAAAACTTTCCAGACCGTTAAATATCCTTTCTCGGCTCACATATCTACCCATGAGGATTTTGTCTGGTTCGACGGAGCAGGTATTAAACCTGATCGGAGCTGAACGACACAATATTCCGTCTACCAGCCCAGAAGAAATCGAATTGCTGGTCAAACAGGGAGCTGCTGAGGGTGTTATTCAATCATCAGAAGAGAGATTGATCAGCAGTATCTTTGATTACACCACGCGCTGTTTGTATGACGTGATGACACCTCGGACAGCGATCATCGCATTTGAAGAAAAAACACTTACTCCGGTTGCACTTGAAATCGCCAAGCGTATTGGTTATTCCCGCTACCCTGTTTACAGGGACACCATTGATCAAGCAATAGGATTTGTGCACATCAAAGACCTTATTGTGGCAAGCGAAAGTGCCAATCTTGGTCAATATTGCCGTCCAATTCGCTTTATCCCCGGCAATATTTCACTTCCAAGAGCCTTTGATATCTTGGCGGAAGCAGGCAGTCACATAGCAATTGTTGTGGATGAATTCGGCGGGACACACGGACTGTTAACCCTTGAAGACCTGCTGGAAGAGATTGTTGGGGAGATCGAAGACGAACATAGTCCCGTTTCCCATTCTTTTGTGCGAGAGTCTGAAGGTGAATGGATCGTACCCGGGCAAACCTCGATACTTGAAATTGGAGATTTACTAAACGTGAAGTTCCAATCCGCGGGTAAATATAAAACGGTTGCCGGATTTATCATGGCGGAATTGGGTTTCGTGCCTGTTGAGGGAGACCAGGTTCACAAATTCGGCTATACATTTATAGTCCGCAAACGTAAAAAGCTGCGCATTATTGAAGTTGGAATAACAAGCGCCCTAACCTGATTGGCGCCACAGCAAAATGGACCAAGGAATGAAAATATGATCGAATTCGAACACACCATCTTTATCATCTTATTACTGAGTGGAATACTCAATGCCAAGCCCCCGCGACAACGATGGGCAACATTGTCAATTCTGGCTGGGGCTCTGCTTGTGTTCTTGCCGCCGGCTCGTCAAATCCAAATACCTTGGGAGATGATTTTGGGGCTGGTTATACCATTGCTATTATGGCAAAATGTTCGTAGAATTATCAACTCGGGTTGGCGTGGCTGGGGCAGCACCATCCTCTGGGGAATTACGGCACTGATCTTCAGTTTTGTCCTTTGGCTTATTGGTGCGCTAAATTGGTCTGGCGCTTTGTTGTTTGGCGTGATTGTCGCCAGTATGATATGGAGGGCCGGAGAACCTGAGGCTGAGGCAAGCCACATGAGCCAGATGGGGACACTGACCCTGATCTTTTTGCTGACGGAGGTCGAGGCAGCCATCCAATCTCCCAATTATTATTTAGGGGGGATTTTCAGCGCCGCGTTTTTGGGGGTGGGTACTGCTTTGTTTGCCCTGTACTTGCTCCAAAAGGTTTCTCCCCGACTATACCCATGGATTGGTATTGGACAGGTATATGTAGCTTACTGGTTCTCGTACTTAGTTGGGGTATCAGCGGTCACCGCAGCCTTGATTAGTGTAATGACCTTTGTGTGGCTAAATCAATATTGCCAGATTGGCTCTCGTGTAAAAACATTACCGGCTCCACTGAACTCCTGGGGCGGGTTCAGCTTTGTTCTGAGTTTGTTTCTGCTGCTGGGTTGGCAAGCCCATCAACCAGTTTCAATTCTTTTATTAACAGAAGTGATTGTGGGAACTTTGCTCGGTTTGCTCATTTTCTGGGTGGGACGGAGATGGAATATAGCCGCATTCCATAAGGAACAGACGTATTGGATGGCCGGAGCGAAAATAGCTTTATTGTTATTTCCAGCTCTATTGCTCTGGCCCCGCAACATGCTATACGATCCCATCCAATTCGCAGTGGCTGTTGGAACGGCTGTTTTTGTGATTGGTTTTTCACATGCGGGCCTTTCCCACTATTTTCCTCGGGGGGCATACGAAAAGAATATTTCCCCGTAATTACAACTATTGGTATGCGATGTTTCACAAACGTTTAATGCCAGTCTGTTACCGCTATCGAAGGTGGTGGTAACCAGCGTAATTTATTTATAGCTTAAAGTACAAGGAGAAAAAATGTCAAGCTTACTGCTCGTTATATTGAATGACACCAGCATATTGCCAGATTTATTGGGCGTTTGGCGAGAAATTGGTGTTCCAGGCACCACCATCCTGAAAAGTGCCGGCGGTCATGCCTCTCGCAACTGGCTTAGCCGGGTCGGGTTAGGCGCAATCAACAATCTTTTTGAGACCAGAGAGGTCGAAACCCGCACGCTGATGGCGGTCTTTGATGATGATGAATTATTAGCCCAAGCAATTGCTGAAGCCGAACGCATTGTAGGGGGCTTTGATCGGCCTAATAGCGGGGTGGTGCTAGTACTGCCAGTTTCACAAACAATTGGGGTATACAAAACATCTCCCAAGACTCCACAAGAGGTATCCCCACCAGCGCTTAGGTCAGATTGGTCTGTTCTTCGCCACACTCCCGTAGAATCTATCGATTCTCTCTTGAGTTTGGAACCAACCATTGTATCTGCCGAAACGCAATTAGAAGATGTCGCCCGAGCTATGTTAGCACACCCTAAGGTGCATCTTGCATCAGTGGTTGCAGATAGCGGACGTTTAATTGGATTATTAAAACTGGATGCGCTGGCTGACAATCTGTTTTTTCATATCTTGCCGGAAGAATTCCTTAGTGAGATCACAGATTTGGAAAAATTAATGGATTATGCTGACAAGACGCGCATGCTGACCGCCCAAGATGCCATGACGCCGCCGGTTTGGGTCAAACGAGGTGAGACAGTTGCAGAAGCATTCAAACGAATGCATGATAATAAACTGCCAGGATTGCCATTGGTCAACGACCTTTACCATGTCGTTGGTTACATAAACCTGTTGGAGTTATTATCACTGTGTATTCAGGTGAAAAATGGCGCCGACCTTTCAGAGGAGAAGAAATGAACTCCATTTGGTTAGCTGGCAGCATTTTTCTGTTGACTTATGCCTTCATTGTCAGCGAAAAAATACATCGTACAATATCTGCGCTTTTGGGTGGACTGGCGATGATTCTCTTTGTACTACCACAAGAGCAGGCATTCCATTCCATTGATTGGAACGTGATTTTCCTCCTGGCTGGCATGATGATTATAGCCAATGTCTTAAAAGAGACCGGGGTATTCCAGTGGATTGCCTTACAAGCAGTTCGTTTGGGGAAGGGAGATCCTTTTCGGGTGCTGATCCTTCTTTCACTCATCACTGCTTTTTCCTCAGCGCTATTGGATAATGTAACCACTGTGATTTTAATCGCTCCGGTGACTTTATTTGTAGCCTCAACGTTGCGGGTTAGCCCCATACCTTTCCTGATTGCCGAAATACTGGCTTCCAACATTGGAGGCATGGCAACCCTGATCGGCGACCCTCCCAACATCTTGATTGGCAGTGCAGCCAACATCGATTTTGTGACCTTCGCCGCGAATATGGGTCCGATCTCCCTTGTCATCCTGCTGGCTTTCGTCGGTTTGGCGCGCTTTTTATTCAAAAAAGAGCTGACTGTCCAAGGTCAATCCGGCGTAGACATTACTGAATTGGATACATCCGCGCTGATAACTGATCCTGTTTTGCTACGCAAATCATTGATTGTCACAACGGGAGTTATCTTGGGGTTTTTGCTGCATAGTGCATTACGCTTGGAACCTGCAACCATCGCCTTGACCGGGGCAACCCTTTTGATGCTTTGGAGCAAAACTGACCCCCATCATGCGCTGCGCGATATAGAATGGACAACACTATTCTTTTTCTTTGGGTTATTCATTACGGTAGAGGCCGTTGTTGAAGTAGGGTTGATTGAAATTATCGCTGATGCAGCTTTGCGCTTAACTGGGGGCAACTTGGCGCTGACGTCCATGCTGTTGATCTGGTTTTCGGCGATTGCATCCGGCATTGTCGATAATATCCCTTATACGGCTACCATGATCCCAATCGTAAAAAACTTGGCCCAAGTCATGCCGGCAGACATCCTGTGGTGGTCGCTGGCGTTGGGGGCGGATTTAGGCGGTAATCTAACCCTGGTGGGTGCAGCCGCCAATGTGGTTGTAGTCAGTCTTGCTGAAAAAAGTGGCCACCCTATCAGTTTCAGGCGTTTCCTGGGTTATGGCGTTATTACAACTGTGATGTCCCTGATCCTGGCAAGCGGATACGTTTGGTTGCGCTATCTTTAAAATGAAACCTGACACCACCTACCGTAAAATCTTTTTCATGTCTTTGGAAAAGGTTTTACGGAGTCCGTAATCACCTAAAAGAATAATAGGATTGGAATTCTCATGGAAAACTTCACGATGAATTTGATTTACATATCCAGTTTTGCCATCATAGCATTGGCATCGAAACAAATTGGAGATTTTTTCTCGAAGATAAAGCTGCCAAAAATCACAGGCTATCTTTTTACAGGATTGGTGACAGGAGCTTTTGTTTTAGGCTTCTTCCCGGAAAATGCTGTTCGTCAATTGCGCTTTGTGGACAATATATCTCTGGCTTTTATTGCTTTTGCTGCTGGCAATGAATTATTCCTGCCTGAACTGAAAGGTCGTTTCAAAAGTATCGGCTGGGTAACTTTTAGTCTTGTTACCGTTACCTTCACATTGGTTAGTTTGGCCGTTTTCTTTCTGGCTGACTTTATCCCGTTTATGAGCGGGATGCCGACAATGAGCCTTGTTGCTGTTTCCATTTTGGCTGGAGCTATTCTCGTGGCCCGCTCCCCGTCCTCGGCCATAGCAATTGTGAACGAGCTACGCGCCAAAGGCCCTTTTACTCAGGTAATTCTGGGCGTGACTGTGGTCATGGACGTGGTGGTTATCGCTCTTTTCGCTTTGAGCGCATCTGTAGCGGATGCCCTTCTAACGAAGGTGAGCATTAATATTGGCTTTATCCTCCTGCTGTTAATCGAGTTTCTAATCGCTTTAGCGGCTGCCTATGCTGTGTTCAGTATTATTAACGGGCTATTGGCTGCTCGGATCAATCGCACGATAAAGACGGGTTTGATGCTATTCGTCGGTTACGCTGTTTTTGCTCTATCCTCCTGGGTGCGTGAAATAAGCCATGCAAACCTGCCTTTTGAGGTACTGATAGAACCATTACTTGTTTGTATGGTCGCTGGTTTTCTGGTCGTCAATTATAGTAAAAACCGGGCTGAATTTAGCCGTATGTTGCACGATACCGGCCCCCTTGTCTATATTGTTTTTTTCACCTTGACTGGTGCCTCGCTAAAATTAAATGTTCTTGCGTCAATCTGGCCCATTGCTTTGGCTCTGTTTGTCGTTCGCCTAATATCCATCATGATTAGCTCTTTTGCTGGAGGCGTATTGGCAGGTGACCCCAAGCAGCATAATAAACTTAAGTGGATGGGTTTTGTTACTCAGGCTGGTGTGGCTTTGGGACTTGCCAAAGAAGTCTCTGGAGAATTCTCGGCATTCGGAGATGCCTTTGCAACGATGATTATTGCAGTTGTTGTATTGAATGAAATGGTGGGGCCAATATTCTTTAAATACGCAGTCAACCGGGTAGGTGAAGCGCATATCCGCGGGAAATCTGCTCCCTTTGATGGCGTGCGCGATGCAATAATTTTTGGTGTCAAAGCACAGTCGGTCACGCTCGCTCGCCAACTTGAAAAATATGATTGGCAGGTCAAGCTGGTATGCACCGATAGAGAGAAAATCGAGGAATTGGATGTTTCCGACATCAGTGTTCGATTGGTGGACGAATTGAATCTGGAAACGCTTCGCCAGCTTGATGCGGAACACGCCGATGCGATTGTCTGCTTCCTCCCGAACGACCAAAGCTATCAGGTCTGCTCATTGGCCTACGAACATTTTGGGACCGAAACGTTGGTCGTTCGTCTAAGAGACCGGAGCGATTTCGAGCGGTTCCATCAATTGGGCGTATTGGTTGTTGAGCCGCAAACAGCTGTCATGGGGCTGTTGGAACACTTTGTGCGCTCTCCTGTAGGGACATCAATATTGTTGGGATATGACGAAGACCAGGATATGATCGACCAGGAAATTCGCAATCCCGGTATTCACGGTATGGCTTTGCGCGATTTGCGATTACCTCTGGATGTTTTGGTTTTGTCGATTCAGCGCGATGGGTACACGCTGGTTTCGCGAGGGTTTACCCGACTCCAGCTTGGAGATAAGGTCACAATGGTCGGCCCCCGCGAAAAACTTGAAGAAGTCGTGTTGCGCTTTGCAGCTTGAGCGTACACGTTTGGCATAGGTAAAAAAAATATGATCAACGAGATAGAAAGATTCGTCATTGAAAATTTGCAAACGATCTTTGATAGTATTGGCTGGTTTGGCGTAATAGGATTGCTGATATTCGAAAATGCTACTGGCATCATTCCCAGCGAGATTATCATGGGGCTGGCAGGTTGGATGCTTCTGGCAGCGCATGATGCTCCGTTTTATACCATCTTCGTTGGAGGAGCGATTGCAGCTCTTGCAAGTACCGCTGGCGCGAGCATCATGTATTGGGCCGCCAAACTTGGCGGCAGATTGGTAGTGGATCGAATGGCGCGCTGGTTTCGGATTGATAAGCAGCATATCGAACAGGCTGAAAAGCAATTCCAACGCTGGGGCGAGGGTTTTGTTCTCTTTGGACGCATGATCCCGGTTGTGCGAACCCTGATCAATATCCCCGCCGGTTTAGCCCGTATGCCCTATGGAAAATTCGCACTATACACGCTGATCGGTTCGTATATTTGGTGTACGCTGTTGGTTGGCGCTGGCTATCTTCTGGGACATGAGTGGCGGCGGATCAGTGGTATCGTCAAGCAAACCGCTCCTTGGCTGCTCTTGGCCGGAATTATCATCTGGATAATAATCAATTTTCAACAGCGATCGCGCCAATCAAAACATCAATTATCCAATTGACGCGCCTTGTCAGGAAAAGAACAGGCCCGATATTGCTTTGAAAACATTCCCCCGCCTGTGAAGGCTGACAATAAAGCCCTGCTCATTTTTGCGTGGCAGGACTTTATTGTTTTCTTGTATTCCGCTCATACCATCATCCCCTTCAGACGATGCTGCAACGTCTCTGCCAGGTGTATGGGGTGATATTCTCCTCGATTACGTCCGCATTGAATTCTCTTGGACGCTTATCGTTCATTTTTTCAAACAAAAACTCCCCGTGCTTAAAAACACGGGGAGTGCGGCATGATGGTTGACAGGAACGGTTTCTCAATACAACCCGAATAAACGCCAGAAATATCAGAGAAACATTTATGTATGGGGGTGTTAGTGTGCTGCAAATCCAATCGGGCGGAACTTATAGCCATACACCAGCAAACCGCGCTCGTCGCCGTCTTGGTGCAAACGGCGGGTGACCATCTCGACCGGCATACCGATCTCGACTTCTTCCTCGGCCACGTCGGTCAGTTGCGCGGTCACCAGCGGACCTTCTTCCAGCTTGACCAGCGCGACGGTATACGGCACGTTCGCCTCGAAGCCGCTGGGAGCGTTGTAAATGGTCGTGTACGAGTACACCTCGCCCTGACCGCTGAAGGAGAACTTGGTTTTGGCCTCTTTGCCGCAGTCCGGACAGACATCGCGCGGCGGGAAAATCTTGGCCTCGCAGTGCGGACAAACTTCACCGACCAACCCGTAACGCTGTTTTCTCAATCGCCAATGGCGCGGAATTTCCATGTTCATACTCCTTGGTGTGGCATGTACTTGAGCCTAACTTTACTAAGATGAGACTCTCAGGAACTATCAGATTGTTATTCCTCACGCCCAATCCCCTATTCCCCAATCTCTACCCTCTCCAGGACATGCGTGACTGCGGTGGCTGCCGGCCCGCCGAGCGACTGGATCATCGCGTAGCGTGCGCCCGCGACCTGGTTCGCGCCGCCCCCGCCCCGCAGTTGGGCCGCCGCTTCGACGGCCTGATACACGCCCGTCGCGCCGCCCGGATTGCCGCGCGCCTTGAGTCCGCCCATCGTGGCGCAGGGCAGTTTCCCGTTCAGGGCGATGACGCCGTCGCGGGCCAATTCCCAGCCGCGGCCGCGTTCGGCGAATCCGGCGGCCTCCAGCGAGAGTGCGGCATAGATGGAGAACGCGTCGTGATACTCGAAGAAATCGATCTGCTCGCGGGTGAGGCCTGCTTTCTCCAGCGCGGTTTCCACCGAGCGCCGCGCGGCCGGGAAGGTTAACGGATCGGGCCGGTCGTGCAGGGCTAAGAGATCAGAAGCGGAGGCAGACCCGGAGATGCGGACGAGCGGGTGCGGGAAGTTCGGCGGCAGCAGGTCGGCGCGGGTCAGGATGACGGCGGCCGCGCCGTCTGCGTTGGGGGCCGCGTCGAACATGTTGAGCGGCTCGCTGACCATGCCGGCGCGCGCGTAGGTCTCCGCCTTGATGGCGCGGCGGAACATGGCGTTGGGGTTGCCCGCGCCGTTGGCATGGGCTGTGACGGGGAATCCGGCCAGGCCGTCCGCCGGGACGTTGAATTCGTGCATGTAGCGGCGCATCAGCAGCGCGGCCTGGGAGGTGGGCGTCACTCCCTGCACGGCTTCGAAGTCGCTGTCCAGGGTGGTGGCCAGGGCTGTCTCCGTGCCCGCATCGACGACGTCGGTGAATTTCTCCACGCCGACGACCAGCGCCACGTCCACCATGCCGCTCAGTACAGCCAGGTAGCCCTGGCGCAGCGCCGCGCCGCCGGAAGCGCCTGCCGCTTCGACGGTCACGGCCTCGATGCCGACGAAACCGGAGAAATCGGCGATCAGCGCGCCGAGATGGGACTGTTTGGATAGATTGGGCGCCAGCATGTTGGCGACGAAGAGCGCCTGCGGGCGCAGCCCGCCCGCGTCTTTGATGGCGTCTTCGAGAGCGTAGTGCGCCAGCTCGCGCAGCGACGTTTTCCAGTGTTCGCCGACAGCGGTTTGGCCGATGCCGGCAATAACGATGTTATTGTTCATAATGCCTCATCATTGGCGACTCTGCGAGGAGGCTTTTGGCCGACGGAGCGGTCTTTTGCGATTGAGATTGCTTCGTCACCTTGTTCCCCGCAAAGGCATTTATTTTAAGGTGATTTTGCCCCTCATCCGTACGTAAGTGGCGTAATCGATCTCTGTGCGGCGGGCGATGTATTCTTGCGTCTTGGGCGCGCGCCCGCTGCGCTCCGAGATGGCGTCCGTGACGCGGATGGAGAACGCGTCCGAGCCGGCGCCGGAGCCGAAGGAGGTGACCAGAATGCGGTCGCCGGGCCGGGCGATGTCGAGTGTGGCGGTCAGGCCGATGATGGCCGCGCCGGCGTAGGTGTTGCCGATGAGCGGCACGAGCAGGCCGGGTTCGATCTGCTCTTTGGAGAAGCCGAGCATCTTGGCGACCCGCGTCGGGAATTTGGTGTTTGGCTGGTGGAAGACGGCCCACTGATAATCGGCGGGGGTTGTGCCGCTGGCTTCCATCAGCGCTTTGGCGGCCTGGGTGATGTGTTCAAAATAGGCCGGTTCGCCGGTGAAACGCGAGCCGTGTTCGGGATATTTTGCGCCGGCGCGCCGCCAAAAGTCAGGCGTATCGGTGACGTAGGAGTAGGCGGCCTCGATGACGGCCAGCGACTCTTCCGCCGGGCCGATGATGTAGGCCGCGCCGCCTGCGCCGGCGGTGTATTCCAGCGCGTCGCCGGGACGGCCCTGGGCGGTGTCCATGCCGATGGCGAGCGCATACTCGGCCATCTCGGAGCCGACGAGGCCCATCGCCGCGACCAGGGCCTCGGTGCCGGCCTTACAGGCGAATTCCCAGTCTGCGGCCTGCGTGCTGGGCACCGCGCCGATGGCCTCGGCCACGATGGTCGAGGTCGGTTTGACGGCGTAGGGGTGCGATTCCGAGCCGACCCACACCGCGCGCAGGTCGGACGCGTCGATCTGGGCGCGCGCCAGCGCGTTGCGGGCGGCCTCGATGGACATGGTGACCACATCTTCGTCCAGTCCGGGGACGGACTTCTCTTTGATGGGCAGTCCGCCTTTGCCGCCCTTCCAGATGCGCGCCACTTCCGTCGCGGGCAGGCGGTAACGCGGCACGTACGCGCCGTAGCCGATGATCCCGACCGGGCGGGAGGGGATCAATAAGGTTTCGTTTTTTGGGGTCATAGGAGTCCTCGGGGAATGAAGAATTTAGAATTTAGAATGGAGAATAGGGAATGGCGAATGGGGAATAGTATCATTGGCTGCTCAGCGCTCGCAGGATTTCTGCCGCGCGGTCGATGCGGACGATTCCTTCCGATACCATCTGCGCGGCGACCCGCTCGACCATCTCCCCGCTCGCGCCGGCGGCGGTGGCGACCTGCCGCGCGTGCAGGGACATGTGTCCGCGCTGGATGCCTTCGGTGGCGAGGGCGCGCAGGGCGGCCAGGTTCTGCGCCAGCCCGACCGCGACGATGATCTCGGCCAGTTCGGCGGCGGTGGCCACGCCCATCAGTTTGAGCGCGGTCCGCGCCGTTGGGTGGACTTTGGTCGCGCCGCCGACGATGCCGACGGCCATCGGCATTTCCAGCGTGCCGACCAGGTCCCCGGCCGCGTCTGCGCCCCAGGTGGAGAGCGAGGTGTAGCGCCCGGAGCGGGCGGCGTAGGCGTGCGCCCCGGCTTCGATGGCGCGCCAGTCGTTGCCGGTCGCGATGACGACCGCGTCCACGCCGTTCATGATACCCTTGTTGTGCGTCGCGGCGCGGTAGGGGTCGGCGGCGGCGAAGGCCCAGGCTTCGATGATGCCGTCACGGACGACTTTGCCTGTGTAATCGTCGAACGCCAATTTCTCGACAGGGATGGTGCAGCGCACGCGCGCCAGCCGCCGATCGGCCAGGTTGGACAGGATGCGCAGGTGCACGCGTCCGCCGGTGATGGCTTCGAGACGCGGCGCAAGCCGTTCGCAGGCTGTGTTGACTGCGTTGGCGCCCATCGCATCGCGCACGTCGTAGATCAGGTGGACGACCAGGAACGCGCCGATGGGGGAATGCTCGATCAGGCGGACTTCCAGATCCCGCGCGCCGCCGCCCAGTTTCTTCAGGACGGGGTCGATCTCGTTCGCGGCGGCCAGCAGGTCGGCGCGGTGCTCGTGGATCGCCATCCGCGCGGCGTGGACGTCGGCCACGTCCAGGATTTGCATCTGGCCGATCATTTCCGGCGCGGAGGTCGTGGCGTGGAATCCGCCGCCGGCGCGCGCCAGTTTTGCCATGAAGGAGGCCCCGGCCACGACCGAAGGCTCTTCAATCGCCATCGGGACGAGCACTTCCCGTCCGTTGACGATGAAGTTCAGGCCGATGCCGAGGGGCAGGTTGTGCGTGCCGACCACGTTCTCGACCATGTGGTCGGCCCCTTTAACGGTCAGCCCGCCCGGGTCGCGGAGCGAAGCGAGATCGTCCGCGGTCAGGTCTGCGGCCTGGGCGAGGCGTTCCAGCCGTTCATCGAGGGGGAGGTTGTAAAATCCGGGCAGTCTTGATGTTGTCATCTGATTGTCTGCTTTCGAAAAAAGAGTGACGAGACCATCGTCACCGCATCGTTCATATTCTATGAAGAAGTGCTGGCAAAACCTATCAAACTTTGGATATAATAGACAGTGAGGAGCATTATGCTTTTAACAAGTGAACAATTACAGGAACGCCTGCTGGCGTTGCACCGCGCCAGCCTGGAACTGGTCAAGGATGTTTCGCTGGGGACGTTGTTAGAGCGTATTGCGTCTGTGGCTTGTGAGCAGGCCGATGCCCGTTATGCCGCCTTGGGGGTCTTGGGCGATGATGGGAAGATCGAACAGTTCATTACCGTTGGTCTCAGCGACGATAAAAGCAAACGTATTCCGCATACGCCGGAGGGACGCGGTCTGCTGGGGGCGGTGATGAAATCGGACGCCCCGATACGCGTGCCGGATATTTTGTCCGATGAGCGCAGCGTGGGCTTTCCGCAAAATCACCCCCATATGCACTCGTTCCTGGGGGTGCCCATCCGCGCCGGAGAACGGCAGTTGGGCCAAATTTATCTGACCGACAAGATTGGCCAGCCGGAATTCACCGCGGACGACGAGCGCATTATCCAGATGTTGGCCGGATACGCCGCTGCAGCCATTCAGAACGCGCGCCTGTATAACGACCTGCGCGAGCGCGATCTGGCGCTGACGCGTCGCAGCGAAGACCTGACGCTGCTGAATGACGTCGCTTCGGCGCTGGCCTCTACGCTGGGCATGGATGAAATCCTGAACGAAACCCTGGCGCTGGTGATGGAGTATCTGAAAGTGGAGGCCGGCGAGATTTTCCTGCTGGAGGGCAAAGGCAAAGCCCAGATGCTGCGCCTCGTGCTGCACCGCGGGCAGGCTGCCGAAGCGTTCTGGACCCGCAATCGTTTCAAGGTTGGCGAGGGGTTTGTAGGGTTGGTCGCCCAGAGCGGTGAGCCGCTGGTCAGCACCAACCTGGGCAAGGACATGCGCTATTTGCGCAAGGCGGTCGTCAAGGCCGGCTTCAATCAAATGGTCAGCCTGCCGTTGACTTCGGGCGAGAAACTGATCGGCGTGCTCAGCGCGGCCAGACGTGGTCAGGAGCCGTTTGAAGACCGCAGCATCCAGTTGTTGACCGCGGTGGGCAATTGGGCTGGGCTGGCGATTGAAAATGCCCGCCTGCACGACAATGCCCGCCGTCTGGCCGTGCTGGAAGAACGCGAACGGATTGGCATGGATTTGCACGACGGCATCATCCAGTCGATTTTTGGCATCGGTTTGTCTCTGGAGAACGTCTATCACCTGGTGAATGAGAACCCGGCGCAGGCGAAGGAACGCATCCAGCAGGCCATCAACGGCCTGAACCAGACCATCCGTGACCTGCGTACGTATATCCTCGATCTGCGCCCGCGCCAACTTGGCGACGAGAATCTGATGGCAGGGTTGAAGCGGCTGGTCACGGAGTATCGCGTCAATACGCTGGCCGAGGCCATGTTGACCGGCAAAGATGAAGATGTGGCGGATCTGCCGCAAAACCAGGCTTTGGCGTTGTTCCATATTTGCCAGGAGGCCTTGGCCAATACAGCCAAACACGCCCGCGCCAAACGGGTCAGCGTCAGCGTATGGACGGCTTCCGATCGCGTGCTGATGGAGATCCAGGATAACGGCCGCGGCTTCGATCTGGAGAAGATGAGCATGACCCTGGGACACGGCCTGGCGAACATCCATACCCGCATCCGTGCCGTGGGCGGCGACGTGGATATTATCTCCGCTCCGGGCGAGGGAACGACTATCCTTGCCTGGGTGCCGCGCGGCGAATCACGTTAAATCGTCTTATCCCCTCGCGCGCCGGAATTGAGTCCCAAGAATTTGTGTTTCACAGTCGCCGCCAAAAAACTTTTTGACGGCGCGGTTTTTTAAGGGGAGTTTGCGTTTTTGTTAGGTACTTGGCGGGTTCACCCCAGATATGGGGGTATGTTTTTGGGTCGGCGGTTTCTCTGGCTGAAACAACTGTTCTACGGGAAGTTGAGTCTGGTCGTGTTTCACGCAAGACTTGTTAACCTTTAAATACCTTAAAAAACGCGAAGTTTTTAACCTAACGTAGGTTTACCGTGTAGCAAGAACGCGTCTTTTTTGCTACAATCTAAGTCAGTTCAGCTGGGTCTATTTGAGGGCATATCCTTTCCCCAGGAAGAACAAAAATATAGGTCACAAAACAGCCCCTGTTTTTTGCAGGGGGCTTGCTTACATAATATCTCTTTACGTGGCAGAGTACGTTATAGGAGGTTGTTCATGGATGCTGACAGAGCTTGGCAGACTGTGCTTGGTCAATTGCAAATGGAGATGCCAAAAGCATCGTTCGACACGTGGGTGCGGGACACGCGGCCCATGGCTTACGATGACGGCGTCTTGACCATTGGCGTGCGCAATGCGTACGCGCGTGATTGGCTGGAAAGCCGCCTTGCGAGCACAGTTAGCCGGCTGCTGATCGGCATTATGAATCGCAGCGTGGATGTGGACTTTGTTGTCTCCCAGGGCAGGAGCAGGGAGGCATCCGAAGAGGTTGAGGCCCAGTCCCCCGAAGACGATGCGGAGCCGACCGCCCCTCAGCCTGGGAATTCCAGCCTGAACCCGCGTTACTCTTTCGAGAGTTTCGTCGTCGGAGCGGGCAACCGTTTGGCGCACGCGGCCTGCCAGGCTGTGGCGGAGAAACCAGCCCGGGCTTATAATCCACTTTTTCTGTATGGGGGAGTTGGATTGGGAAAAACACACCTTTTGCATGCCATCGGGAACGCCTGCCGGGCTCGTGACCTGAACGTGCTGTACGTCTCGTCCGAGGAGTTCACCAACGACCTGATCAACGCCATCCGCACACATACCACGCAGGCCTTCCGCGACAAATACCGCTCGATCGACGTTTTGCTGGTGGACGATATCCAGTTCATTGCGGGAAAAGAGTCCACGCAGGAGGAGTTCTTCCATACTTTCAACACCCTGCACGGACAGGACAAACAGATCATCGTCTCCTCCGACCGGCCGCCGAAGGCGATGGTCACGCTGGAGGAACGTCTGCGCTCGCGCTTCGAGTGGGGGCTGACCGCCGACATTCAGCCGCCCGATTTGGAGACCCGCCAGGCGATCTTGCGCTACAAGGCTGAACGTGCGGGGCGCTTCGTGCCGGATGACATTTTGGAGATCATCGCCCGGCGCGTGCAGTCCAACATCCGCGAGCTGGAGGGCGCGCTCAATCGCATCGTGGCTTTTGCTGAATTGAGCGGTACAGCCATCACCCCGCAGTTGGCGGAGGTTGCTCTGGCCGATCTGCTGCCCCAGGCCAGCGACATCCAGCCGCAGCGCGTCGTGGACCTGGTGGCCAACGCTTTCAACCTGACCACCGACCGCCTGATCGGACGCGACCGCTCACGGGCCGTCGCTTTGCCGCGGCAGATCGCCATGTACCTGATGCGCCGGGAGGCCAACATCTCCCTGCCGCAAATTGGCAAGGAACTCGGCGGCCGCGACCACACGACCGTGATGTACGCCATCGAAAAGATCTCCGACCTGCTCGAGCGGGACGACCGTCTGCGCCGCCAGGTGGTGCAGATACGGCAGCAGTTATACGGCCAAGCCGCAGTGATGTGACCCGAAACGCCCCGAGATGATCGGGGCGTTTCTTTTTTGTCATTGTTTTTGTCATTGTGATTTTTCCCGACCCAAATCTGTGGTATACTATCCGCCGCTCCCGCCGCGGGCGGGAAGCGAATCACACACGTCTCTGGACTTGCCATGCGTGCCGCGGACCAAATGGACGCGGTCATGGCAGGAATGAAAGAGGCGGAGGAAAAACGCAAAGGAGAATACCCCCTAATGGCTATCGTATCCATGAAAGCCCTGCTCGAAAGCGGCGTCCATTTTGGTCATCGCACCAATCGCTGGAACCCGCGCATGAAGCCGTACATCTTTACCGAGCGCAACGGCATCCACATCATCGACTTGCAGCAGACGGTCAAATCGCTGATGCAGGCCTATGGCATCGTCCGTGACGCGGTTGCTGCTGGCAATGAAGTGCTCTTCGTCGGCACCAAGCGCCAGGCGCAGGAAACTATCGCCGAAGAGTCGCAGCGCTGCGGTATGCCCTATGTCAACGAGCGTTGGCTGGGCGGCACGCTGACCAACTGGTCGACGATTTACCTGCGTATCCAGGAATTGGAGCGGTTGGAACAATTGCGTGACAGCGGTGAGATCAACCGCCTGACCAAAAAGGAAGGGTTGATGATCCAGCGCCAGATCGACCGGCTGCACCACCGCCTTTCTGGTCTGCTGACGATGAAACGTTTGCCCAAAATACTGTTCGTCGTGGACGTCAATCGTGAGCAGGCTGCGGTCCATGAAGCGAATCTGCTGAACATTCCGGTCATCGCGTTGGTGGATACCAATTGCGATCCCCGGTACATTGACTACGTCATCCCCTCCAACGATGATGCCATTCGGGCCATCAAGTTGCTGGTCGGCAAGATGGCGGACGCCGTTTTGGAAGGCAAAGCTGCCTGGAAAGAGGAAGAGGAAGCCGCCCAGGCCGCCGCAGAAGTACAGTCGTCTGCAGAAGCGGAACAAAAGGTCTCTGCACCGGCCCGGGAAGAGACCGAACTGAGCGACGAAGATTTGCTTGGCGAGGCCACTCTGGCCAAACTCAGCGCCGAACGTGAGGCTGCCGAGGTCGAAGCTGCCAAGGCTGAGGAAGCGATCGCCAAAGCGGAGCAGGCTGAGGCCGAGAAAGAAGCGGAAGCCGATGAAGCTCAAGATGAAGCCGCGCCTGAGTCCGAGTCCAAAGAAACTGTAGAAGCAGAAGAAGAGAAGAAAGCCAAGAAGGAAAAGGCTGAAGAACCGAAGGAAGAAGCCGTTTCTGAAGCCAAAGAGACTACAGAAAAAGAAGAGAAGAAAGTAAAGAAAGCCAAAAAGGAAAAGGCTGAAGAGCCGAAAGAAGAAGCTGCTTCTGAGGCCAAAGAGACTGCAGAAAAAGAAGAGAAGAAAGTAAAGAAAGCCAAAAAGGAAAAGGCTGAAGAGCCGAAAGAAGAAGCCGCTTCCGAGGCCGAAGAGACGGTAGAAAAAGAAGAGAAGAAGGCCAAGAAAGCCAAGAAAAAAGAAAAAAAGAAATCGGAGTAGCATCCGAACCGACTGGATGAGGCAAGCATGGAAATTACAACTGAGATGATCAAGGAATTGCGCTCGACGACGGGCGCAGGCGTTCTGGATTGCCGCAAGGCGCTGGAAGCTGCGGATGGCGATTATAAGAAAGCCGTGGACCATCTTCGTGAGAAGGGGCTGGCCAAAGCCGCCAAGCGCTCTGACCGCGATGCATCGGACGGTATGGTCGAGTTGTACTCGCACGGCAATGGGCGTGTGGGCGTGATGGTCGAGGTCAATTGTGAGACCGACTTCGTGGCCCGCTCCGAGGCTTTTCGCAAGCTGGCGCACGAGATTGCCTTGCAGATCGCGGCTGCCGCGCCGCAATATATCACCGCGGACGAAATTCCCGAAGAGGTGCTGGAACACGAGCGCGAGATCGCCCGCAAGCGTGCTTTGGAAGAGGGTAAACCTGCCAATATCGTGGATCGCATTGTGGAAGGGCGTTTGAAAAAATTTAAAGACGAAGTTTGCTTGATGCAGCAGACGTATATTCGCGACGACAGCATGACGGTCGAGAAACTGGTCATGCAAAATGTCGCTGCTATCGGCGAGAATATCGTCATCCGGCGTTTCCAACGCTGGGAATTGGGCGAAAGGATTTCTGAATAACAAAAAAGGCCAACCTTGTGGTTGGCCTTTTTTCTAAGTGACAGGTATACTGGGTATCAGGAGCAGCATATGAGTAAACTGAAATACAAAAGAGTTTTGTTGAAGCTGGGCGGCGAGGCGTTGTCCAGCCCCTCCGGTTACGGAATCGACGTTTCGGAGGCTGAGGCCATTGCCAAACGCATCCAGGACGTCCATGAGATGGGCGTGGAAGTTGCGGTCGTCATCGGCGCGGGCAACCTGTGGCGCGGCAAGCGAGGCCTGGACCGCGGCATGGATCGCGCCACAGCCGATTATATGGGCATGTTGGGCACCATGATGAACGCGCTGGCTTTGATGGACGCGCTGGAGCGTCAGGGTGTGACCACGCGCGTCCAGTCGGCGGTGGAGATGCGCTCTGTTGCGGAACCATATATCCGTCGGCGCGCCATCCGTCATTTGGAAAAGGGGCGTGTTGTCATCCTGGGCGCGGGAACCGGCAATCCCTACTTTTCGACCGATACCGCCGCGGCCTTGCGGGCGATGGAAATCGGCGCAGACGTGTTGATCAAGGCGACCAAGGTGGATGGCGTTTATGACGCCGATCCGCAGCTCAACCCGGATGCGGTCCAGTTTGACCAGTTAACCTACATTGATGTTCTCAACCGCCGCCTCGAGGTCATGGACAGTACGGCGATTTCCCTCTGCATGGATAACAGCCTGCCGATTTTGGTGCTCAATCTGTGGGACCCGCAGGCGCTTCACAGCGCCCTTGTGGGGGAGAAGGTTGGCACGCTGGTGACCGCATAACGTATAGCGGCTTCGCGCAAGCCCCGTTGCTGCGAATTTCAAAAAACCATTAAGGAGACGCCCTCTCTCGCGGAGCACGTTGGAAGAGTGGGGCGTCTCCACATTCCTCTCAAACTGTCTCAAAACATCTCCCTTTTACGCGCAGGCGTAGCATTTTTTTTGATTTTAGGGTATCCTTATGAGGAACTCGTTTGCCTACTCAACCAGGAGGTCGAGGTGATTAAAGACATCATCAAGGAAGCCGAAACCCGTATGCAGGGTGCCATCCAGGCGTTAGATGACGATTTGTCTCGTATTCGCACTGGCCGGGCGACGCCGGCATTGGTAGAAAAAATCCCCGTGGAGTACTATGGTGTTCCAACTCCCCTGATGCAGTTGGCATCCATCAGTGTTCCCGAACCGCGTTCCTTGTTGATCAAACCGTTCGATCCGTCCACGGTGAAAAATGTTGAACGGGCGATCCTGTCTTCGAATCTGGGCTTGACGCCCAATAATGATGGCAAATCCATCCGCCTGAACTTGCCACCACTGACCGAAGACCGGCGGCAGGAGCTGGTCAAAGTAGTTAGCCGCCGCGTGGAAGAAGCGCGCATTGCGGTGCGCAATGTTCGCCGTGATCTGATGCGGGACCTGAAAGAACTCGAGAGCGAAAAAATGATCTCTGAAGACGACCAGAAACGGGGCGAAGGTGATCTGCAGAAGACCACCGATCGCTTTGTCGAAAAGATCGACAATCTGGGCAAAGAGAAAGAACAGGAAATCTTGGAAGTTTGATAGACATCATGGGCGAACATCTTAAGATCCCGCCCGAAAAGATACCCCAGCACGTTGCCATCATCATGGATGGGAATGGCCGCTGGGCGTTGTCGCGCGGCTTGCCGCGGCTTGCCGGGCACCGCGCGGGAACAGAAAATCTGCGCCGCATTATCCGCGCCAGCGTGGAATTCGGCGTCAAGTACCTGACCATTTACGCTTTCTCGACCGAAAATTGGGGGCGTCCACCTGAGGAGGTGAAGGGGTTGATGCACATCTTCGAGGATGTGATCGACCGTGAATTGGCCGAGTTGCACAAAGAAGGCGTGCAGCTGCGTCATATTGGGCGGCTGGAACGGCTGGCTCCCAAACTGCACAAAAAAGTGTTGGATGCCGTCGAGTTGACCAAGGACAACGACCGCCTGGTTTTGAACGTGGCCTTCAACTATGGCGGGCGGGACGAAATTGTCTACGCCATTCAACGCATCGTTGAAAGCGGCATCCCGGCAGAAGACGTGAATGCTGAACTGGTCAGCCAGTATCTGTTCACGGCTGGCGTCCCCGACCCTGACCTGGTCATCCGCACTTCGGGCGAATTGCGCATCAGCAATTTTTTGATCTGGCAGACCGCCTATTCCGAGTGGTACATTACACCGACCTATTGGCCGGATTTCAATAAGGAGGAATTCCGCCGGGCGCTCGAGGATTATGCCCGGCGCGATCGCCGCTTTGGGGGCGTCTCTGCGGCGGTGGATAACAAAGTGCATGCTAGCTAAACGCTTCGCAACTGCTCTGGTGCTCGCGGCTATTGGCTTGCCAGCCATCATCCATGGGGGATTCTTTTTTCTGGCGCTAATGGCTTTCTTTTTGGGATGTGCAGCCTGGGAGTACGTCCATTTGTTCCGTTCGGCCCGCTTCCAGCCGTCGATGGTGCTGGTTGTCGGAGGCGTTTTGGGTGTGCTGGCTGTGCGGACGTTGTATCCAGCCGACGCCAGCGCGGTGCTGACCGGCCTGATCCTGCTGGCGATGACCGTCCACCTGCTGGCCTACGAAAAGGGGCGCGACCAGGCCGCGGCAGATTTCGCCGTCACCGTGACGGGTATCGCCTATCTGGGCTGGGTCGGCGCGTACCTGGTCAAGTTGCGCAACCTGCCGGATGGTCTGTGGTGGTTCTTCCTGGTGCTCCCGGCGGTCTGGCTGGCCGACTCGGGAGCTTATTTTGTCGGGCGTCGTTTTGGGCGGCGTCAACTCAGCCCGCGGCTGAGTCCCAAGAAGACCTGGGAAGGCTACTGGGGCGGCGTAGTGACCGGGACGCTGGGCGGCGTGCTGTTCGCCTGGTTGTGGCAGCATTATGGTCACCTGAACGTGACCCTGCTGGGCGGCGCGTTGATCGGGCTGGTCATGTCGCTGCTGACCACGCTGGGCGACCTCGGCGAGAGCATGATCAAACGTCAGGCCGGCATCAAAGACTCGAGTCATATTTTCCCTGGTCACGGCGGTGTGTTTGACCGCATTGATACCTGGCTGTGGGCATCAGCCCTGGGCTATTATCTGGTTAGCTGGTTTTTCTTATAGTTGCTTGTTTTTGGAGGGTATTGGCATGGAAATAGAAGACAAACGTAAACCTACTCGCAACCTGGCGCTGGAATTGGTGCGCGTGACCGAAGCTGCCGCGCTCGGCGCGGGGCGTTTCATGGGACGCGGGAACAAAGAAGCCGCCGACGCGGCTGCGGTTGAGGCTATGCGCTTGATCTTGAAGACGGTGGATATGGACGGCGTGATCGTGATCGGCGAGGGCGAGAAGGATCGCGCCCCGATGCTCTTCAACGGCGAACGCGTCGGCAACGGGTCATACCCGGACGTGGACGTGGCCGTTGACCCGATAGATGGCACCCGGCCCCTGGCCTATGGCCGCCTGAACGCGATCGCGACCGTGGCTGTCGCGCCGCGTGACACCATGTTCAATCCCGGCCCCTTCGTGTATATGCACAAGATCGCGGTTGGGCCGGAGGCCAAAGGCGTGATCAACGTGGATGCGCCGGTGGTCGACAACCTGAGGGCGGTCGCCAAAGCCAAGGGCAAAAAGATCGAAGACTTGACAGCCATTGTCCTCGACCGTCCGCGGCACAAGGAGTTGATCGCCGAGATACGCGGCGCGGGCGCTCGCTTGCGCCAGATCCCCGACGGCGACGTGGCCGCCGCGCTGATGACGGCTATGCCCGAAACCGGCATTGACGTCCTGATCGGTATCGGCGGCACGCCGGAGGGCGTCTTGGCGGCTTGCGCCCTGCATGCCATGGGCGGTGAGATCCAGGGAAAACTCTATGCCCGCAACGAGGAGGAAATGGCCCGCGGCCGCGAGGCCGGTTACGACTTCGACAGGGTTTTGACCATGTACGACCTGGTCTCGTCTGAGGACGTCTTCTTTGCTGCCACCGGCATCACGGATGGCGAGTTGATGAGGGGCGTGAAGTATTTCAGCAACAGCGCCCGCACCGAAAGCCTGGTCGTGCGCGGCCTGACCGGAACCGTGCGCTGGATCACGGCCACCCATCGCTGGGACAAGCTCAATGAGATGAGCGCTATCCAGTATTGAAAACCCGCCTCATTGCGGGCGCGGCAACCCCCTGCGCTGCAGGAAAAACCCGCACTTTGGGAGATTGCGTGAAATTGCTTGACACATCTTTGCCTTAACCGTATAATCTCCGTCGCCTTCCTCGCTAGCTCAATTGGCAGAGCGAGCGGCTGTTAACCGCTAGGTTTCAGGTTCGAGTCCTGAGCGAGGAGCCAAAGTATAAAAAAGGCCTTTAGCTTTTCGCTAAGGCCTTTTTTGCCTGTTGTACTGGATGCCCCCCTCATTCAGCCAACAGGCTCTTTTGTTGAATACGTGTATAATGACTTTGACTTTATTTGTATCCAGGATTATTTTGAACTTGTCTTAGGGGTAAAGAAGATCCAAATTGGCGGATTCAACAGATGACAAAACCTGAACTCAAAGAAGATCCTGCTGCACGTCTGGTCACCTATGTGTTGTTGCTAGGTCAAGTCATGGCATTAACCTTGGTTGTTATTTTCGCTTTGGTTGATGTTGATATTGCGGCTACTATTATCACTCTTCTTATAATAGTCGTTTCCTTTTCTGTCTTTACATGGTTTTATCTTCGCTACAGACTCATTCCTGTAGTTCAAGAAAAACATAAACTAACCCGGAAAGCCAATTTCTTACAAAGCAAAAGCCGAACAGAAAAAACGATTATTAATAAAGCACGCTTAGAGCGAAACAGACTCACTCAATCTGAAAACAGTGAAACAAACTCTGCTCTCCACAGAGTACAAAACAAATACATTAGCGATGGTATGTATTCAGCACGCATTAGTACAGCAAAGATACCTGGTGTTGGTCCTAGACTGAAAGAAAGGTTAGCAAGATATGGCATTGTCAATGCGGAGAATATCAACAACAGTGCAATATCATCTATAGATGGATTTGGGCCTTCAAAAACACAAACTTTAGTAGATTGGAGAGATTCTGTTTATTCAAATTTATATCACTCAAAACCTATAGAAGTACCTGAAGCTCAAAAAACTATAATCAAGGAAAAATATGAGAAGCTCCATAGTTTTAATAATCAAAAGGAAGAAGGGGCAGAACACTCCCGGCAAAAACTGTCTGAAGAATTAGCAGTTCTTCGACCACGCCAAAAGGAATTAGCCCCGATTACATTTATTGCTTACTTATGGAAGGTATTTGGATCTCAATGGTTTGTCTCGGGGACAATAGCTTTCTTCTTGATTATGACTCAAGTTTGTTCAAGTGGAACAGTAGTCTTAGCTTCAATGCCAACACGAATACCAACATTTACCCCAACACTTACTCCATCAACCACCCCAACACCAACATATACTTTAACTCCAACTATAACTCTAACTCCTTCATTGACAAACACTCCAACAAATACAAGTACTCCTACACTAACACCAACCCCCACGAATTCAAGAATACCTACTCCGTCAAAGACTTTAACAGCTACTGAAGATCCAATGAAATATGTAACTGCCATTTGTAGGGATGGGACTTACAGTTATTCTACTCATCGACAAGGAACGTGTTCTCACCATGGTGGAGTTAAAGAGTGGATAAACAAGCCTCCAAATTAATCAACGAGACTTATCCAATGATTTGTTTCTTCTCCATCTGATAAATTCTTCCTAAGTCTTGATGTTTTTTCTAGCGAAGTTCGAATGATGCTTACCAATTGCTGCTGGGCTTGCCAGCAAACGGCTTAATCGCTCAAGAAAAAAAGCCCTCACGGTGGAGGGCTTTTCCCTAAGGAGAGGTGAGCATCAGTCTCTCCGTAGTTACTGGCCAACTGAGACGCTTTCGCTCATCAACTCGTTGAACACCGCTTCCTCGCGAATAAAATCGAAATCCGAATCGCATCGGATCTGCTCAATGGTTGTTTGCTCCAGTCTCAGCGCGGTACGCAACAACTCGATCGAGCGGATCACGTTGCCGCGAATTGCTTCAAAGCAGGCTTGATTGTAGGCTTTTTCATACTCCATGACCGGCGCAACGATTTCAATATGCTCTTGCGCTTTGTCGTCCATCTCCAAATGGCGGTAACAACTGGCCAGGGCGCAATGTGCAAAAACGTTCTTTTCGTTCAGTACGACAACTTGTTCCAGTTCTTTGGCCGCGTCTTCGAAGCGTCGTTGGGAGATATAGACTTGTCCTAATTGATAGTGGTAGTCATCGATGTTCGGAGCCAGGTCGATTGCCCGCAGATAGGCTTCGATGGCGTTTTCATCCTCGCCCAAGTGGGCATAATGATTGCCCAATTTTCCCCAGGCTTTGTCGTTGTTTGGGTTGACTTCCGTTACCCGCTTGAAGGTGGCGATCCGGTTGCGAACCTGTTCATCCGTCAGGTGCTGCTGGGGGTCGTCAAAGTTGACCGTCTGCGGCAATGACGGGATCGGCAAGGTGTCCGCCGCATCCTCCTGCACACCTTCGGCGACCGGTTGCGGGGCATCTTCTTTCGCGGGAGCAGCTTCCATTTCCTGTTGGTCTTCGGCAGCCACAACGGTCTCTTGCCCGGGGATAAAGTCTTCGGCAAGCTCATCTTCCAAGCCTTCATCGTCAGGTGGCGTTGCAATCGGCGCATCGTCGGATGCTGCGGCGATGGTCACATCGTCAATGTCCTTTGCTAAGACTGCCGTGTCCGCCTCGACAACTTGCGTCTCGGGAACACGCTCGAGCACAGGCTCGTCCGCTTCGGGCTCCGGCTGATCATTTTCTTCGATGACCTGGATGAGCAATTCGCGGACCAGCGCTTCCGTTTTTCGCACGGACAAGTCTTCGTCCAGGATGCGCTGCAGCACTTCTTTCTGTGTCTTTTCGTCCGGCAGCAGGAACAAGGCGCGGGCATGTTCTTCGTCAATGCGGCCTGCATCCAGCGCGCGCCTGACCTTCTCCGGCAACTTCAATAAACGGAGCAAATTGGTCACTGCGACGCTGCTTTTCCCCATCCGTTTGGCGATCTGATCGGGGGACAAGCCAAACTCGCTCTTCAGTTGGGCGTAGGCGTCCGCCTGTTCGAGCAGCGACAGATTCTGCCGCTGCACATTTTCGATCAGGGCCAATTCCAGGCGCTGCTGTTCGTCAATTTCCCGGACGATGGCTGGGACCGTGTCCAGCCCAACCTGACGGGCGGCTTCCAGCCGTCGTTCACCAGAGACGAGGATGTAGCGGCCGGGCTGGTCGCCGGGGGTAACGATCAACGGCTGGATAATGCCGTATTCACGGATCGACTCGACCAGCTGCTGCACGTCCACGCGCAGACGGGGTTGCGCCGGGTTGGCGTATATCTGCTCAATGTTGATCTGGAACAGGCCGTCCGCGACGGGACGGGAATCTGCAGAAACAACGGGAGCAGACTCCTCGTCCACGCGCGCGGCCGGGATTTCGTCCATGGGCGGATCATCGTTCCCGGCCACAGGCTCATCCCCCTCATTGCGAAGCTTGTCCGTTGTCCCGGCAATGAACGTTTCGGCCGTCTCGGCGGTTTTTGGGTCAACGACATGCCAGTCATCCAACGCGGATACTGGAGCGGGCGATGCGCCATCATTTTCCGAAGGCGGCTCTTTCTCGATGGCGTTTCCCGCACGAGCAAAATCTTCGACGAATTGCTGGTAATCTGGCGCAATCTCAGCGGCCATTTTATAGGCCCGCAATGCATTTTCGCGATCTTGTAACTGGGAGTAGATATCGCCAAGTTGATGCCAGATGTCAGCTTTATCCTTGTCTTGAGGGATGAGCTCGAGGGCTTTTTTGTAAATTGGCACGGCTTTGGCCAGCTCGCCTTCTTGTACGTAGGTCAACGCTAGGTTCTGCATCGCGGCGCTGAAATCACCACCCAGCTCGATGGCTCGCTGATATGCTTTCGTTGCTTGGGCGTAAGCGCCCGTATTGAAATAAAGGGTGCCAATCTCGTTCCAGATGATATGTTCACTCATTGCGCCTCTCTTTCTGCATACTAAGAGCGCAGGGTTTTCAGCAGTCCGTAGCGCGTCCAGTTTTCCACTGTGACTTTTTCGGTATCCAACTCGTCGGCCTTGCGGTAGGCTTGCTCAGCCTGCTCGTATTCTTTCAGGACGCGATAGGTGTTGCCCAGGTTGTTCCAGGAGATGGCCTGATCGGTGCCGTTTTCGAGCAGCTCAAGGCTCTTGCGGTACAACTCAACAGCCCGAAGATATTCGCCGTTGCGGACGTGCAGCAAGGCCAAATTGTTCAACGCCAGACCAAATTCCGGATCCAATTCGATGGCTTTTTCATAGGCGATCAATGCGCCCTCGAAAATGCCTTCCGTGAAGAATACGTTGCCCAGTTCAACCCAGACCTTGGCGGTACTCATGCTGAGGTCTTTGCCATTGCCGTTTCCGTTGCCTTTGCTTTTGTGCCCATTGCCAGAGATGAATTTCTCGGCTGACGCAAGGGCTGCGGCAACTTCTTCTTTCTTGAGCTCGGAGATGATGCGGTCATCGTCGTCTTCGTCGATGTTGTCCTCGAAGTCTTCTTCCTTGTCTTCGATGTCTTCCTCGTCCAGCGCGGCGGGCTCGAGCTCTTCCTTGTCCTCTTCGAATTCTTTTTCCAGCTCATTGTCCTCGAACGCATCGTCTTCCAGCGCGGGCAAGGCATCCTGTTCGACGTCATCGTCAACCTGCTCGTCTTCGTCGAAGGCCATCTCCTTCGACAATTCGTTCATCAGATTGTCGACGTTGGCGTCCAGTTCGTCATCTTCCACGGTATCCAGAACAGGGATCAAATCCTTGGCAATTGCTGCCGGCACAGGAGGAATTGCCTCGTCGGCGGCTTCTGGCTGTTCAAGCTCTTCTTCATCTTCTTCTTTCGCGGCTGCAACTACTTCTTCGACGGTCAATTCGCGCTCTGCAACTTCATCATCTGCCTCTGCGAGTGCGACAACTTCGCTCTCTGCTTCAGGCTCGGTTTCAACTTCGGCGACAGGTTCGGCTTGTGCTGCAACGTCGGACTCCACAACTTCCGCTGCGGGTTCGGCATCATCCTTTTCATCGACAGCAGCCTCTGCTTCCGTGGTCTGTCTTTCCACCACAGCCATCAATTTGGCGATGATATCCTCCGGCTCAACGTCTTTGGGGAAGACGATCGGCGCATCTTCAAAGGCGGCCGATTTTTTCTCGAAAGCTTTGGCGCTGAGTTTTTCGATGGTCTGCTCGAGCCAGGATGTGAACTCGTTTTTTGTCGGAACGTCTTCTGCCTCTTCCTCGACGTCGGGGCTTGCTTCCATTGTGTCGGCTTCATCCGGTGTATCGGCTTCATCTTCATCCGGTAGAGCGACGTCTTCCACGACCGCTGCCGTTTCTGCTTCTGCCTGCTCTTCCTCTTCATCCGCCTCGTAGGCGTATTCCGCCATGGCAACAGCCAGATCATCCCGATAAGCCGCGTTATCCGGATCCAACTCCACAGAGCGCTGGAAAGCGAGGATGGCGTTTTTTGTATCATCCATAACCTGATACGAATTGCCCAAGCGGTGCCACGAAACCGCTTTATCGCTGAAATCATCCAGCAATTCAATGCTGCGTTGATAGTAGGGGATCGATTTCTCGGGTTCACCCAGCCGCATATAGGCCAGGGCCATATTGCTGTAGGCCCAGCCAAATTCAGGAGCGATTTCGATTGCTTTGTCGTAAGCTTTGATCGCTTGCGAGAAAGCTCCTGAATTAAGATAGATATTTCCTAATTCGTTCCACAGTTGATGCTCACTCATTTTTATCTCCTATCCTAGAATAGAACCTGAGGTTGACTAAATAGACTAATTGGATGCCCTTGCCACATACTTTTTTGTTGCTCGCTCGGCGAAAGATTTGCCTGTTCATAAGCCATCAGGGCATTGTAGTAATCACCTGATGCCAGGTACAGATTCCCAAGTCGAATTGAAAGGGTTTCTTTGTAAGGGCTTCCTACGAACAATTGAATGCTCTGCTTGTATAGTTGTATCGATTTTTCATAATCTCCCTTCTGTGCATACACTAACGCAAGGTTTGCATATGAACACCCAAAACCATCATCTATCATGACCGCCTGACGATAGGCTTTCAAGGCTTGTTCATAAAATCCTTGGTAGAAATAAATGTTCCCGAGTTCATTCCACAGCTCTGCCAGTGTAGGGTCATGGAATAAATGCTCTGATGTCACATCTTCATCGGTTAGACCGTGTAACGCGCGGAACATGTCTGTGGGCAGCATGTTTATAAAACTGTCGATCAGGCTAAAACTGCTCTGCTGGAACTGCTCCAAATCCTTGAGAACACGAGGGTTGAGTTGATCTGCTTTTTGATAGGCTTGAGATGCGTCGGCGTATTGGCACATCTGCCGATACAAATTGCCCAAGCGATTCCAGGCGAGCGCCTTTGCTTTGTTTCCGCTAAGCAGATCAACGCTTTTGAGCAGCAACAGTTCGGCTTCTCGATATTCGCCCCTCCCGGCTAGCGCTAAAGCCAAATTGCTGTATGACCATCCGAAGCCGGAATCGATGCTGATCGCCTGGAAATAGGCTTGCATCGCATCTCCATAATGGCCGGCCTGGCAATATGCATTTCCCAGCTCATTGAGAAGATAAATGTTTCTGGGAGACAGAGCAATGGCCTGTTGATAGGCGTCGATCGCGTCTTTTAGTCGTCCTTGCTTCTGCAGAAATCTGCCAAGCCGAATCCAAAAGAAAATGTAATCTTGCGACACCTGCATTGCTTGCTGCTTCTGGATGAGAGACTTGTAGATCTCAGCAAGTTTTTGCAACTCGCTTGTTTGTACAGATTTTTTATTTTGCATAGCAATTACCTATCAGGCTCAAGCGAGCGCGAGAAACAATCGATGACTTTTGGGGATCGAGGATACGTGCTTGCTCATAAGCTGCCACCGCCAAAGATGGCTCATTCAGCCGACGATAAACATTTCCCAACTGGTTCCACGACAAGGCTTTGTCTTTCCTTTTGTCAAACAGGCGAATGCTTTTCTCGTAAAGGGGGACTGCGTCCCTGTAGAGGCCGTTGACCGTGTTCGCCAACGCCAGGTTGTAGTAAGGCCAGCCATTGTTTGGATCGAGTTCAGTCGCGATCAAGAAGGCATCTTTCGCCAACTCATACATGCGGTTGCGCACATAGAACGAGCCTAGCTCCAACCAATAACCCACATTGCCCGCTTTTTTGTTCGTTGCCAAGACTTTGCGCAGCATGGCATTCCTGTTGGCTTTTCCCTGTTGCGCGCCTGCAGCGACCTGAACAGGGGTAGATGCATCAGGCCCCTCAGCAGGCTTATCGTCGGGTTTGTTTTCTTCCGGGGGATGCTCATCGTCCGTCGATGCTGAAATCCCATCCCTAAACGGGCCGGGGGCAAGAAGACTTTTGTCGAACAGATTGCTTTCTTTGTGGAGTTTGCTCGCTTCCCGATAAGCGCCTATGGCATTGCCATACTTGCCCGAGTCTCGATAGACGTTTCCCAGTTTGTACAGGGCATTGGCTTTTTCCAGGTCATTTTGAAAGAGCTGGATGCTTTTGATGTATAGCAGGATCGCATTTTTATATTGTTTTCGCTGGGCATAGATCAAGGCCATATTGGCGTATGGCCAGCCAAAATCATCTTTAAGTTGGATCGCTTTGTAATAGGCTCTAATCGCCTTATTGAATTTTTTGGCGCGGTAATTGATGTTGCCAAGCAGGTTCCAGGCAAGGGCTTGTGTCTGGTCTAACTCAAGTGCATACTGGATGGCGGTTTGCGCGACATCGTCTTTTGCAATATTGCCTACTTCATACCAAACACTGGCTTGGCGGTAATCGATCTCGAGAGATTTTGTGTAGCATTCAACGGCTTTGGGGTGGTTGCCCGCGACTGTATATGCCTTTCCCAGCCCCTTCCAGGCGCAGGCAAAATTAGGCGCTGCCAAGATCGCCTTATGGAAAGCATCGATTGCTTTTTCGAGTTGGCCGAACTGAAGATAGACTTCGCCAAGACCTTGCCAACTAATAGGATTGTCGTGGGAAATTGAAAGCGCAGTTTGATACGCGGACATGGATTCGCCAAACATGAACAAGGTGAAATATAGCCTCGCGAGATTATTCCAGGTATCACTGGTCTTGGGAACAACGACCGATGCAATTTTCTTCTGTGTCAGCACTGCATCGTCATACTGGTCCAGTTCCGTCTGGGCTAATGCAAATGCGATCTGGCTTGCGGCGGAAAATTGCTCATTCCCGGTGATCTTTGCAACCTCAACCACTTTGGCAAGGAACCGCAAAGCCCTGGGGTGATCCTTTTGACGCAAATAAAAGATGCCCAGCTTGATGAGTAAATGGGCTCGTTTGATCAGCCCGCCCAAGTCGTCACGGATGTCCAGGGAAAGCAGGTCGGCCAACGGAATCTCTTCCAGGTTTTGAGCTTTACCGGCTTTTGATCCGTCAAAATTATGCCGAGTCCGTTTGACGATGCGCGGCAGAACGTGTTCCCATCCGGGAGAAGAAGAAAATTCGATAAGTTTGTGCTGGAAAAATAGATACTCGGGCGAATACTGAACATAGTCAATCAAATCCGACTTTGTTAACCAGTAAACAACGCGGATGCGATTGTTCACGAAGAAGTCACTGTGTGCGTTGAACGTTTCATAGATGTTTTCCTCTGTGCTGCACCCCAAGTGCATAATGAAGAAAACGGTCTTATCCCAATGATTATTGCGCGTGATCTCGGCAATAATATTGTTCTTCCCTTCGATGTCCGGCGTAATGTGACAAACATATTGTCCTTGCCGAGTCAGGCGTGCTTCCAATTCGGAAACAGCCTTTGCGCCGGTAACGGTGTCTTCGTAAACTGCCAACAATATGGAAGGCATTCCCCAGCGCGCAGAAAGATCAAGCTCTTTAGAGAGCTTGTCCAACTGAACTTCGAAAGACGCTGGGGCCGCAGCTTGCCTAGCCATTGATCAATTTCCTTAACACGGGGTGGATGTCACACCAGTTTTCGCCGTCACGGTATTCCAAAATAGCCAACAGCTGCAACAAGGGGCGCAGGCGGTCGACATATTCCAATCGTTTTGTTTTGTGGATCGTTCGCAGAAGTTTGATATCTTCCTTATCAAGGATGCGGCGATATTCATTGCGGATCTCGGTCGCGGACCACTCAATATCCTCGATTTCGATCTGCGGTGCGTTGCGACGGCGAGCACGTCCAATGGATGTCCGCATAATGCGGGCCATTTCCCTGAAAACCCCACCGCTATACTGGATCGCCAAGTCCAGCGCCTCATCATCAATCAGGGAAGGCGCCATCCGCAAGTCGATAAATTCTCTGAGCGTGTCATACCCGGCTTGAGAAATATCTTCATTTGATTGACTGTAAAGATTGATGTTGGACAAGAAAATGGCTTGGTCGCGAATGGCATCGAATTCTTTGCTGTAAAACAATGCGCTGGAAACCGTATAGACAATGGCACAGTTCGGTTGAGTCATGATCTCGCGGCGATCGTGGAATATGGCGCGGGCTTTTTCCAGTTCCGGTTTGTCCATGTCATCGATCAAGACCAAGGGGAAGCGTCGCTCTTTGGCGTAAATTGCGGAAGCGATTGCATTAATGACCGCGATCAACCCGGTAATATCTTTTTCGAAGGTCTGGCGGATCTCCACCCGTGTTGCTGGTTCCAATTTCATGCGCAGCCCAGCGTTGGCGAAAAATGCGTCGATCCCGGCGCCGATCTCCCCTGACATGCGTCCGTCTACGATCGTTTCGACCTCTTGTTCGACTTTTCCCTTCCAGCTATCGAGTTCTCTAAGCAGTTGGTCTGGCAATTCCCCACCCGCCTGCCGATATTCGCGGAACAGGCGTCCGCCAATGGCGAGCAGCACATCGCGAAAATCCAGGTCGATGATGTCCGCATCCTGACGGATACTGAAATTGATCGGCCAGTATTTCTTCTGGATTTCCGGATCCCCCAACAAGTGAAGCAGTTCGGTTGACTTCCCGCAACCCCGATGCCCGGAAAAGAAAAATTTCGGAGGCTTATAAAATGGCGCCAGCAGAGCGTCTCTCAACTCCGCCAGGGGGTTGCCGAGCCGATTCACATAAAATGGATTGGCCTGACCGTCAGACGTCGGCCGTAGAGGCAGATCCAGCTCAAAGTTGAGCCAGGCTCGATTGAAATCTTGTGCTTGTTCGTAGTCCAGATAATCTATCATGTGTTATATCCTGCTAAAAACTTAGGTCCAGAGAGGCAAAGCGATCCGCGTTCGTTTTGGCATCCTGCAGGTCGGTATTTTGTTTCTCCCAATGAGAACGAGACCAAACTTCAAAATAGTCTCCTTGTCCAACCAAAATAACATTCTCGTCAGATAATTCGGCATATTCGCACAAACGCTCCGACAACTCCATTTGCCGCGATTGATTCAGATTGGCAAGTATGGCATTTCCCAAGAACAATCTCTGCAGCAAGCGAGCTAACGGATCGGCAATGTTCATCGCTATGACGCGCCGATACAACTCGGTAAATGTACTTTCGGGCATGATCAGTAAATTGCGATCGATCCCCTGGGTAACAAAAACATCCCCGCCTAAGCTACTGGCAAAAGCTTCTGGCAAAGTAAGGACTTTTTTGTTGCTAAACGGAATTGTGTATTGCCCGTAAAACATAGGCTCGATATTCCCTGTCCCTGTTCTCATTCCAACCGGCTCCAATTTGTTTTCACTGCTATTGTAGGAGTTTCATGAGAAAAACAAAACCGAATAAAGATGGTTCTTTGGCTTCGCCCTTTTGCTGGGAAAAAATGCGTAGAAAAACATCGTTTTCTGGGGCGCTTCTTTGATATTTTTGGCTACCACCGATGCCCTGATTTAAGCCATCCTCCGTTCTCGAAAAGTAGAGTTCATTTAATCAGTGTGATAGGCGATAAAATGCCCCCATGTTTTCTGGTCATTTTTGACCATTTTTTGATGACGCAGCCTCTCAAAAAATCGTGGTAACCTGAAATTGTGTGCTGTCACAGGCGGCTAAAAAGCAGCGAATAAAGGCGTTCTTGCCATACACAGCGGCCCTGCCATGTATTTCAGCGCTTAAAATAAAAACGCTCTGGGTTTGTTTTTCCCAGAACGCCTAAGAAGCTTTCCGCTGCTAGAACATTCGAACCTTATTGGTCATCCAAGTCAATTAGTCCCTCTCGCAACGCATACAAGGCTGCTTGTGTCCGATTGACCAAATGTAACTTGCTCAGAATATTGCTGACATATTTCGCAACAGTACGCTCGTGAACCACCATTTTCTTGGCGATGTCCTGGTTCGATAACCCTTGGGCGATAAATCGCAAGGTCTGCAATTCCCTTTGTGTCAACGGGGACTCTGTTTCGGGAGGAGTGGAAACTTCTTTGATCTCCCGGATCATGCGTAAGGCGATAGATGGAGGAATAAAAGCCTCCCCTTTGGAAACATCGTAAATTGCCTTGAGGAACTGGTCATGCGTAGAATCTTTTAGCAAATACCCTAAAGCACCCAATTTGATCGCTTGATATACCCTGTCTGCTTCACCAAAACCGGTCACGATCAGGATCTTTGTCTGTGGCGCAATTTTCACAATTTCTGGGATTGTCGTCAATCCATCCTGTTCAGGCATGACCAAGTCCAAGAGAACCACGTCTGGATCGAGCTGCTTTACCAGCTTTACAGCCTCGATGCCGTTTTCGGCCTCGCCGATGACTTCAATATCCGCGTGGAAGGAGAGGATTGCAATTAATCCTTGCCTGACCACAGCCTGATCTTCCACGACGAGAACTTTGATGGGCGTATTCATTTTCCCTCGGTATCATTCTGCGACTTTTTGTGCCTGAGCAGTACAGTGATCTTTGTACCTTGTCCTGGCGCTGAGCTTACTTTCATCTTAGCACCAATCTGCTTTGCACGCGTTCGCATGTTTTTCAATCCAAGACCAAACTGATTTACTTTTTTTACATCAAAACCACACCCATTGTCACTGATTTCAAGTCTAATGTTGACTTTGGCTTTTTTCAATTTCACTTTGATGGCACTGGCATTGGCATACTTAAGGATATTGTTCAGGGCCTCTTGGGCAATAAAAAACAAAGCGAGTTCTTCTTCAGGGCCAAGAACGATATTCTCATTAATGTCTACCTCTCTTTCCAGTCCGGCGCGACCTTCAACTGCTTCCAGTCGGCGCATTAGTACGACAGCCAAGCCATCCCGTTCAAGGTCAATGGGTTGTAGTTTGTGCAAAAACAGGCGCATTTCTTTTAGCGCCTGACGTGCATGAAAACCAAGTTGTGCGATGACTTCTCCCGGCTGCAACAGCGTTCCAGACTTTAGACCCAGATGGGCGGCCTCGGTTGTCATGACGAGGGCGTACAGTCGCTGGGTGACCGAATCGTGCAGGTCACGGATCAAACGTTGACGTTCGGCCAGGGTGCTGGCAATGTGTCGTCGGCGGTCACTTCGTACAAAGGAGCCGACCTGCTCCGCTGCTATTTCAAGGCGGACGATCTCGTCGTTGCTGTATGTCTTGTTTTCACGCGTTAGGAGAATCAGACCGACGAATTCGTCCTCGGCAATGATGGGGACCACAAGCAAGCTGCCCACAAAAGCGTTGCGGAGAAAAGCCGGAATTCGGGCGTCGGTTTGAACGTCACTTATCAAAAGAGATTTTTGCGATTTCAGTACTTGCGAAACAAGTTCATATCTTCGATCCAGAAAAGCTAAACTTTCCACATGTTTAGCCATGATACCATGATGGGCAACGAGCAGGAAACGATCGTCTTTAGCTTCCCTGTCATTCAGGAAAACCGCTGTCATTTGGCTTGCAAAAGAATATGCCAACTGGTACATTGATGCTGTGATAAAGTCGTTCATATTCTCGGAGTGGCTGGCTGCCCCGGAAATTGAATGTAGCAGACTGAACATTTCATCCCGTGCTTGTTGACGGGCGACTTCGGCTTTTCGACGTTCCGTATAATCACGCAGGAGTATCAGGCGTCCAGTGATCAAGCCCGTAGAGTCTTTTATGTGCAATACCCTGACGTGCAGGTATAAGATCTCTCCGTGGACAGTGAAAGAGCTTTTAGCCTCCAATTCCCGACCGGTTTCCAGGGTCCTGATAATGTTGGGCCAGGGAGCAAAGATCGTTTTTGCGTCTGCCCCGTATATTCGTGCTCTTGAAATATCCAGCATTTTCTCGGCGGAGGCGTTTGCATCGATCAGGTGGTTCTGACTATCCAAGAGTATCCAGCCTTCACGCATATTCTCCACAATGTGATGACGTGAGATAGGCATAAGATCAATGGCATTGGAGCGGAACAATGCTACGCCAATGGCAATGCCACTCAAGGTAAACGCGAACATCTGTAGAGGAAAAGGCTCAAGGGTAATACCAAACCCTAAGGCTAAGGGAATTACGGGAACAAAAGAAGCCCCCAATACTGTGATCGATGTCCGTCGTAAGGCTCCAATGCCTAAAGATACGCGCGGCGCAACGATGACGATTGCGAGAAACAGGATCGAGATAATATAGAATTTGTGGAAGTAGTCCCAAACCCAGAACAAAGGTGAGGGATTCGGCGAAAGGTTTCCTTGAATTTTGGTCTCTGCAGAAAGGCCGACCACTGTTAGCAAAGAAATCATTGGCTCCACAAAGAAGAGTGTCCAACGCGGGAATTGTAACCAGGCACGATGATTTGCATATTGCAAGGCGAAGAAGAGAAGAGACGTTGCGGCAACTGTATTCCCTACGTATAAAGTTGCCAGAACTATTTTGGCTTCATTGAACACTTGATACGTGTAGAGTAGATCCACAACATAGCATATCAGCAACACAGATGACAGCAGCAAAAAGCTTTGGCTTCCAACGAGTTTTCGCTTTATGAAAATAACGCCAGAAAGAAAAATGGCTAAAAGGACATTGAGAAATAAGATGTCTTTCAGGCTTAACATAAACGGGCTAACCCAGTTCCAACGCAGAGTACTCTGCTAAAAAGTTTTTCATTTTATTTCCGCCAGAAATTCAAAACCCCGCCTTTTTGCGATTCTTCTTAAGTTCACCATCTTGTTAGCGGGAACCAAAGCCAGCACTTCCTGTGCTTCATTCAAACGGTTCGTTGACGCTAAAACAGCACTTTTGTTTATCAGAGGAACCACGTGTTCGGGGAAGATGTCAAATGCTTTTTGATAAGCATCCAGCGCTTGTGCTATTCTTCCCAAATCCGCATAAATGTTACCACACTCATTCCAGGATGCCGCACGTTCTGGTTGCAAGCGGATTGCCTTTTTTATATAAGCAAGGGCTTCAGAACGTCGCCCTTCCAGCCTGTTTACTTGCGCAAGAAGGGTCAAAACATCGTCATGATCGGGTGCTAAAAGCACTGCTTTTTGAAGAGCTGCATGAGCCTGGCTATAGTGCTCCATTTGAAGAAGTATGATGGCTAAACAGACCAACAATCTTGCTTCGAGTTCAGGGAGCGTTACGGCAGGCATGCTGTCCAGGCCGCGCTTTACTGCCTCCAAGGCTTGTGCCCAGTTTTCCTCCTGCACATGTAGACCAGCTATTTCCGCATACAAATTAATGCGCATGAGTGCCGTTTCAGGCTTGTCCGGCAGTTTTTCCAGGAGCTGCTTACGATACGTCAAGGCTGTTTTCGTGTCGTTCTTGAAAACATGCCAAGGCCATTCTGTCCATACCAGCCCTTGAAACGATGCGGAGCGGTTGGGTGTGGCGCGATGTCCCACAAGGTCAATGACACGATGACGAAAAGCCCAAAAATCCGGTGCGATCAAAGAGAGTTGCTGGGCTTCTCGTTCTGTTACCCAAAACACGCAGCGAATGTTTTCTTCGATAAAATATTCGCGATGCAAATTCAACGACCGATATGCATCAGCATGATTTTCGCCCCCGCCCTGATCAAGATCAGCGATGGAAAACACTTTGTTCTCTCGGTCTGTTTCCGCGATAATTTCAGCGATGTTGAACGAATCACTTCGCACGTGGATCGAGGCCAAGTCTTGTTCCAGCGGCGTCAACTGTGCCGCCAGGCTGGCTTCGGCATCGTCAAGCACGTGTGATGAACGATAGATCGCAAGCAAAATAATAGGTCCCTGCCACTGGAGGGCAAACCCAATTTCAGTGGCAAGCTGCTGTATTTGTTGTGTGAAATACTTACCCTGTCTCATATCCCACATTCCATACCAAGTAAAGCGTATTTTTGGGGTGTTTATTTTGTCAAACCTTACGGTGTCGTGTCCAAGCGCACATCCATGCTTTGCATGGCCGCAGGATAGGCCAAAATAGGGCGAACTCGCTTCCGACCAAATCCGGATATGTCGGAAGCTCAGTTTAGATAAGCAAAAAATGTACAGGAATCGCTCAAAACAACCAATGAATTCCCGAATCTACATATTTGGGTACAAAATGTGGAATATGATTTCTTGCCCGCAAAAAACCCGTGTAATCATTCTAACCCACATTTCGCACCAAGTAAAGTGTACATAGTGCGCAGTTGAGTGTTTGTAAGGTGGCTAAAATAAGATTAAACGCCGGGTTTCAAGGTCGAGTTCTGGGCGAGGAGCCAATAAAAAATGCGCCTGTAATCAGGCGCATTTTTTTGTTTATGTGGCGGCGATGTCAGTTCTTTTCGCCTTTGCTCTTTGCAGGCTCAGACTTGGTCTCTTTGGCGGCTGTTTTGCTCTCGCTCTCTTTGTGCGAGCGCACGTTTTGCCCGGAAGGAGAGCGGTTGTCAGTTGAATAGAAGCCGGAGCCTTTAAAGACGATCCCCACCGGAGCGTAGACTTTGTGCAGGCTCTTCTTGTTGCACTCCGGGCAGCGGGCCAGCGGTTGATCGCTGAATTTCTGCTGGCGGTCGAACTGGATACCGCAATTTTCGCAACGGTACGTATAAATCGGCATGGCTCTAACCTCTACTTTCTCAAATCACAGACGTGATTATAGCGCGCCCGGTGTGCCCTGACAAGTGTTTGGACACCGCGTGTTATAATTTTCTAACATTTAAAAGGTGACACCCTCAAGAGGAAAATATGCTCGAAATCACCATTGTTTACTGTGCTGTTTGACATTACACCGACCGCGCCATCAGTTTGATGGCCGATCTGCTCAAGGACTTTGAGCCGGATATCGCGTCGATCACCATAGTCCCCTCCGATGGGGGGAAGTTTGAGATCACCGTGAACGGCAAATTGATCTACTCCAAACTTGAGACCAACCGTCATGCTGAGCCGGGCGAAGTTGTGGGCCTGGTTCGCAAACTTGTTTAACGAGGTATTTTATGGCTAAAAAGAAGGGCCGCGTTTTCTCCGGCGCCCGACCGACCGGGCGTCAGCATCTGGGCAATTATTTGGGCGCGATCAAGAATTATGTCGCGCTTCAGGATGACTACGAGACGATCTACTGCATCGTGGACATCCACGCCCTGACCACCGTCGAGACCACCCAGGACCTGCGTCAGAACACGTACGAGATGGCGCTCGACTGGCTGGCGGCAGGGATCCGCCCGGAGGAGAGCATCGTTTTCGTCCAGTCTCACGTCCCGCAAGTGACCGAACTGCATACGCTCCTGTCGATGGTCACGCCGTTGGGCAAGCTGACCGATCTGCCCACCTTCAAGGAAAAGGTGCGCCAGAACCCGAAGAACGTGAACTATGGCCTGGTCGGCTATCCTGTGCTGATGACCGCCGATATCGTGCTCTACAAAGCGGATACCGTCCCGGTTGGCATCGACCAGGCGCCGCACATCGAATTTGCGCGCGAGATCGTGCGTTCCTTTAACTACCGTTACAAGACCAAGGTGCTTATCGAACCGCAGATGAAGGCCACCAAAGTGCCCAAGGTCTTGGGCATTGACGGTCAGAAGAAGATGGGCAAAAGTCTGGATAACCACATTGAACTGGCTGCCACGCCCGAAGAGACGCAGAAACGCATCATGCAGATGGTCACCGACCCGCAGCGCATTAAACGCACTGACCCCGGCGACCCGGACGTGTGCAACGTCTTCTCGATGCACAAGATCTTCTCCCCGGCGGACGAGGTCGAGATGATCGACACCGAATGCCGCCGGGCTGGTATCGGCTGTGTGGACTGCAAGAAGCGTTTCGCAGCCAACCTGAACAAGCATCTGGAACCCTTCCGCGCCAAACGTGCCGAATTGGAGGAGAACCCCGACCATATCTGGGACGTGCTGCACGATGGCGCCGACCGCGCTCGCAAGATCGCCGAGCAAACGATGGAAGAAGTTCGGGCGGCGGTACAGTTACCTTAAATTCCCCACTGCGGGGGTGGACGGCCGTCCGCCCCCGCAAAACAAAAAATGCGCGCATTACTGCAACGAGTCAGCCGAGCCAAAGTTTCTGTAGAAAACCGCACCCTGGCCGAGATCGGGCCGGGGCTGGTCATTTTGGTCGGGGTCGGCCAGGACGACGCTGACGCCGATGCCCGTTGGCTGGCGGAGAAAATCGCCCAAATGCGTATTTTCGAAGACGCGCAGGGCAAGACCAACGTTTCAATTTTGGATACGGGGGGAGCAGCGATCGTCGTCTCGCAATTCACGCTCTATGCCGACACCCGCAAGGGGCGGCGTCCGTCCTTCGTCCACGCGGCCGCGCCCGATGTCGCCGCGCCGCTCGTCGAACGTTTCGCCGAACACCTGGCTGCGCAAGGCGTCCCCACACAGAGCGGGGAATTCGGCGCGCACATGCTGGTTGAGATTCACAACGACGGGCCGGTCACCATCTGGTTGGAGCGTTAGACGTCCGTTTCATTTTGTGGAAGAAAGCGCGCTGGCATTCTTCCACAAAATGGCGCCGACCTGCACCCCCAGCGCGCCCGCATCGAGCAGCGCCTCGGCCTGCTCCCGTTTGTAAACACCCCCTGCACCGACAATTGGAATCCCCTCCCCGGCCAGCCGTCTGACAGTTTCCAGCGTCTGCGGGAACAGCCCTGGCCCGTACAGGCGGCCGGTGAGCAGTGACGAATTGTCAGTTGTCAGCGCGCCGCGTGGCTGTGCGAGACTGAGCGCCGCTGCCCCGGCATCTATCGCTGGAGCGCCGATTGTCAGCGCCTGTTCGGATACCAGCGAGACGATGATCGGCAGTTCGCCAGTTGCGGCCTGCGTGGCGGCGGTAACCCAGTCCGACGCGGCGTCGTGGGGGAAGCCCAGCTCCACAGCCAGGATATTTTCCAACCCTTCCAGAGCTTGTACCATGCGCCCTGTCTCGTCGGGTGCGGCGGCTATCAGATGCACGATCACCGGCAGGGATGAGTCTGCCCAGCGCCGCGCGTAACGCCGTATCGCCGTCCGCAGGCCGGGATTGGGCAGGCCGCTGTGCAGCAGGAACCCGCCCGGGAATTCGAGCAAGGCCGGCTCCGCGGCCGGTTTGCGCGCTGCCCGGCTTCGGGTTGGTCACGAACGCGCCGAATTCGCCCCACGGGATGGGGGCGCGTGCGTCGGGCGCAAAGCCGAGCATCCCGGCGGCGTTCATCAAGGGCGGGTTGAAGACCAGGTCACGTTTGGGCATGTCTGAGAAATTATAGTCTGTAATTTGGGGCGCAGCACGCAGGGATCTCGCGCAGCATCCTTGCACGGCTCACTGTGGGTGTGAGGGATAAAAATAAGCCCGACAGGAAAACTGTCGGGCTTCGTTACGGCGGTGTATGCATTACTCTCGCCGCTGCACAAGCGAGTCGTAATCTTGTTCGCTGAACAGCACGGGAAGCAGGCTGATCGCCATAAACAGGATGACCAATACGAGTGTGATAATCACAATGACCGGGGACATATCAACCTCCTTTCCAGGATTGTGGGTCAAATTTGTTGTCAACCTTCTGTCTTATTAAACACCAAAATACAGCGTTTGTTCCTTACAGGAAGCATACAAAACGTGCGACGCATTCGTCAATGCGTCGCACGTCCTATTTCGCTCGTAATGGTTGGGGCTTAGCGCTGTATCGCTTTGAGCATCTCCTCGTTGCTGGCGAATTTGAACTCGTCCAGGCCGCGCGATTCGGCCTCGGCTTTTTCGGCTTCATACAGGCGCAGGGCGGCTTTGTTGTCCACGACCGGTTTGCCCAGGGATTTGAGCCGCGCGATGAGCGTGGATGTGTCTGCCGTGCCGGGTTGCAGGGTCGCGAGATACTGCCAGACGGCCTTGGCGCCGTTGATGCCGTCCTTGTGGGCCACGCCGACCAGTCCGTCGGAGGCCTTGCGCGACCATCCGGCGACGAAGACGTCGCCGATAACGGAGGCAGCCTGCGGGTCGTATGCTTCGTACGAATTGCCGTCCACCGGGAAGCGCGGCTCAGGGTTCTTGACGAATTCGCCCCACTCGACCGGCAGCCCAAATGTCTCGTCCACCTTGTCGCCGATGGCGAAGATGATCGTCTCCGCTTCCAGCCTGCGGATGCGCCCCGTGCCGCGCGGCTTGGTGACGCCGTCCTTGAGCACCAACTTGTTGTCCTCCACTTCCACGGCGGTCAGGCGTTTTTGATCGTCTCCCAGCATTTGTTTGGGCGAGGTCAGGAACTCGAAGCGGAAGCGCGTCTCGGAGACCTTGGGGGCAGCTTTGGGCAGCGCAGCCAGGATGTTGGCTTTGGCGGCGAGCGGGTCTTGCCCGACCTCGCGCATGTTCGGCGCGACGCGGCTGATCTCGGCCTCGAGCGCGTCCAGATCAAGGTTGGCGATCACGTAGCTCATCTCTTTTTTGGTGAACTTGATCTCCGCCGGGCCTCGGCGCACGAGCGTGATCACCTCGTCCACTTTGGCTTCACGGATCAGATAGCGGGCGATATCGACCATCACGTTGCCCGCGCCGACGATGATGCAGCGCGGCCCGAAACGGAATTTCCGCTGGTCGAAGGGCGGCAGTTTGTTGTAGAAGTAGACCACGTCTTTGGCGTGGTAGACGCCCTCCAGGTCTTCGCCCGGCAGGCCGAGCCATTTGGTGCCCTGCGCGCCGGTCGTGACCAGGATGGCCTGGAAGCCGAGCGCGCGCAGATCGTCCAGCGACAGGTCGCCCTGCTGACCGATGGTCACGTTGCCGCAGTAGTCGATGCCGGGCATGGCGAGCACCTGACGGAATCGCTTGCGCAGGCCGTTTTTCATGGCGTGTTTGTCAGGGTAGATGCCGTATTCGGCCAGCCCGCCGGGTTTGATGTCGCGGTTGAAGAGTACGACGTGTGCTCCCTGGGCGGCCAATTCGCGAGCGGCGAACAGTCCTGCCGGCCCTGCGCCGACCACTGCGACCAGATATTTTTTGTCGTCGGTCATGTTTGCTCCTGTTGTGATGTCAGCCTGACCAGTTTCGCGTACTCCCGGGATGGGAAACTGCCATTGCACTGCCGTCCTTCGTTTTGTCAAAAAGCAGGTCAGTTGCAGATAAGCGTTGCCTTGTTGCAAGTCACGGTCAGCGAGTTGTTGCCTTCATTGGATTCTGCAATGCTGTTGTTCGAATCGATCACCGCTTGAATGGATTGCGACCCGCTGACTTTGTAACCGGTCCAGCAAGCGCTGCTGCCAGCAGGAACCGCACAACTTCCTTGCGCCACCTGCGATCCATCGGCGTAGACCGTGTACTGGAAATTGCCGCTCAAACTGCCCGTCGGGGTTGTCCCTACACGGATCACAACTTCAAATTGTGTGGACATGAAGATTTCAATAATGTGTAAATCTCCGGCCGCAGGCGGCGGTGTGGTGGGGGTGGGCGTGGGTGTGGGCACAACGATCTTGACCCAGAAGGGGCCCTGGGCGTCTGCGTTGATCCCGAAGACGATATTGTCCGATGAGCGCAGCTTGAAGAAGCCCTGGTACGTGCCCGGAGCGACCGGTGATTTCAGGTTCACGGAAATGTCCACGGTGGCGCCGGGGGCAACGGTTCCGGCTGTAACGGGGACGCTGGCCGGCGCGTTCATCGCGTCGCCGTGGTCGAAGATCAACACGTAGCCGGATGTCCACGGGCAGGAGCCGGTGTTTTTCAACCGCCAGGTTTTTGTGAATGTGGTGTCGGCTGGCACTTTCGTGCCGTCGGCGTAGGTGACGTCTGATACGAAGCTGGCCCGGTTGCACGGGATGGGCGTTTTGGTAGCCGTAGGGGGGGCAGGCGCGTTTGTGGGAACATCAGACGGCGCAACCGCCGTTGTCGGCGCTGCGGGGGGCGGTTGTGTGGCATTTCTCGCAGCCTGTGTCATAACCACTGCCGCGGTCTGGGCTACGGAAGTGGCAACAGGATTTGTTTCCCCGGTCGGCGTGGGCGCGCTTGTTGGGAGATTGCAGGAAGTAAGGAGTATTGTGCTGACGGCAAAGATGGTTAGCAGTATTTGCTTGGGTGTGTTCATACTCTAATTCTCCTCTCAAAATGACAAGTATGCTCTTCAGTTTTGATTATAGAGTGTGGCAGGTTAATCTACAAGTCCCAAAACAGGTTTTTTCCCGGCGTATTTTGTCACTCTGTGCTAATATTACGGGGAAGTGACCGCCGTCGAATTCAGGAGGAATTTGATGAAACTGCCCGATTCGAATGAGCCCCAATCCAAACAGCCATCCGAACAGCCTGAGCCAAAACATAACAACCCCAGCCATCGCTTGCGGAATATCCTCTCATCATCCGATGGAGAGCCTCCACAGGCCAGGGACGATTCGCCGCTTGCGAAATTACCCAGGGCCGCCTCGAAAGCCGAGCCCGAGCCGAAGCCGGATTTCATGCCGGCTTCTTCCGGCAAGAAGGCGAGCGAGAAAAAGCCTGTTTTCCGGTGGGAGAAAATCTTGCACGCCTTCTGGACGGTGGCCAGCGTTGTTTCCATGCTGATCAACGTGGTTTTGCTGGCGGCCTTGCTGGCTGTGCTGCAAAATGTCAGCATGATACAGATCCCCGAGGGCGTTGACCTGGGCATGGGCAAAGAACTGCTGGGCGGATTGTACGGAAATTTTGAAAAAATGGATGCCGCGCACATAAAAAAGGACATCACGGTAGAGGCGGAAATCCCCGTACAGTTCGACCTCCAGTTGAGCCAGCAAACCGACGTCATTTTGAGCCAGGATGTAACCATCAACGGAGCCTACGTTAGCATTGACACGGCTTTGTTCGATATCAACGCGCCTGCCACTGTAACGTTGCCGGCCGGGACGGTTTTGCCGATCATTCTCAACCTGACCGTCCCGGTGGACACCAGCATCCCCATTTCCCTGGATGTGCCGGTGGACATCGCCTTGAACGAAACCGATTTGCACGAGCCGTTCGTGGGCCTGCAGGAAGTGCTCGAGCCGTTGTATTGCCTGGTCGAGCCGAATGCTACCTCGCTGGATGATTTGCCGATTTGCCCGTAAATTTCCCCTTTATCTGTTCCCATGGAGAGTTATGACTGACCAATTGACGAAGACCACCCTTTCCAACGGTTTACAAGTTTTGCTAAAAGAAATACACACCGCGCCGCTCATCAGCTGTTGGCTCTGGTACCGCGTCGGTTCGCGGGACGAGGTCCCCGGTCGGACGGGCGTCTCGCACTGGGTCGAGCATATGCAATTCAAGGGTACGCCCCAATTCCCGGCCAGCGTGCTCGATAAAGCCATCTCCCGCGAAGGCGGCGTGTGGAACGCCTTCACCTACCTCGATTGGACGACTTATTTCGAGACCATGCCCGCTGACAAAATTGACCTGTCCCTGCGCCTGGAGGCCGACCGCATGGTCAACAGCGCCTTCGACCCGGACGAGGTCGCCTCTGAGCGCACGGTGGTCATCTCCGAGCGTGAGGGCAATGAGAACGAGCCGCTCTTTCGGCTTGGCGAGGTGGTGCAGGCGGCCGCTTTCCGTGTGCATTCCTATCATCACAAGGTCATCGGCGACCTGGCCGACTTGCACGCCATGTCTCGCGACGACCTTTACAACCACTATCGCACCTATTACGTGCCCAACAACGCTGTCATGGCCGTAGCCGGCGACTTCGAAACGGAGGCGATGCTGGCCCGCATTCAGGAACTTTATGGACCGATCCCGGCTGGCGCGGACCCGGCGCGGCTGGCGCGCCCCGAACCGGATCAGCGCGGCGAGATCCGGCTCTCCGTCGAAGGGCCGGGCGAAACGACCTACGTTCAGCTTGCTTACCGTTTCCCGGCCGCGACCGCCCCCGATTTCTTCCCGTTAACCGTGCTCGACAGTCTCATGGCCGGCCCCAGCAGCCTGAACATGTTCGGCGGCGGCATCTCCAACAAGACCTCCCGCCTGTACCGGGCCCTGGTCGAAAAGGAGTTGGCCGTCAGCGTGCACGGCGGGGCGCAGGCCACGATCGACCCGTATCTGTACACCATCACGATGACCATTCACCCTCAGCGCAAAGCAGAGGATGCGCTGACCGCCCTGGACGACGAGATCAAACGCGTCCAGGACGAACCGGTCTCCCCCGACGAAGTCGCGCGTGCCGTCAAGCAGGCGCGCGCCCTGTTCGCTTATGGCAGCGAGAGCGTCACCAACCAGGCCTTCTGGATGGGCTACGCCGAGATGTTTGCCGATTACGATTGGTTCCTGACTTATCTGGAGAAGCTTGCGGAAGTCACGCCTGCCGACGTGCAGCGTGTGGCGCAGCAATACTTGCGCCCGCAGAGTCGGGTGGTCGGAACCTACATCCCAACCAATACAGGAGAGGCCTCATGAGCCGCAATCGTCAATCGCAAACTGTCAATCCGCAATCCTTTCCCGGCCCAGACGATATCGTCCGTACCGTGCTCTCCAACGGCATTACGATCTTGTGCCGCACCAATTTCAACAGCCCCTCGATTGTCGTCAGCGGATATGTTCAGGCGGGCGCGCTCTTTGACCCGGATGAGAAACTGGGCCTGGCCGATTTTACCGCCACGGCCTTGATGCGCGGCACGCAGGGACGCGATTTTCAGGGCATCTACGACGCGCTCGAATCTGTCGGCGCGAGCCTGGGCTTCAGCGGCCGGACGCACACGGCCAGTTTTAGCGGGCGTGCGCTGGCAGAAGATTTGCCGCTCTTGCTCGATTTGCTTTCCGAAGCGATGCGTCAGCCGGTTTTCCCCGATGAGCAGGTCGAGCGGCTGCGCGCCCAATGGCTGACCGGCCTAGCCATCCGCGCCCAGGATACGTCCGATATGGCCTCGCTGATTTTCGACCAGATCGTCTACGATGGTCATCCGTACGGCCGCCCCGAAGACGGCTTCCCGGAGACCGTGCAGGCCATCACGCGGGACGACCTGGTGGATTTTCACCGCCGCCATTATGGCCCGAAGGGGATGGTCATCGCCATTGTCGGCGCGGTGGAGCCGGAAGACGCGGTTGCACAGGTGACGAGTGTGCTGGGCGATTGGCAGAATCCCGGTCAGCCGGATACGCCGCCGCTGCCGCCGCTTGAACCGCTTGGTGAGACGGTGCGGCGGCACCACGCCATTCCCGGCAAATCTCAGGCCGATATCGTGATGGGCACGTCCGGTCCATCGCGGCGCGACCCGGACTATTTGGCTGCCTCGCTGGGCAACTCTGTCCTGGGACAGTTTGGGCTGATGGGCCGTATCGGGGACGTCGTCCGCGAGCGTTCCGGCCTGGCGTATTACGCCTACTCCAGCCTGAGCGCGGGTATTGGCCCGGGGGGCTGGTACGTCAGCGCGGGGGTGAATCCGGCCAACGTCCAGAAAGCGACCGATCTGATCGTCGAAGAATTGAAGCGTTTTGTGGAGCGGGGCGTCACTGCCGAGGAACTGCTCGACAGTCAGACCAATTTCGTCGGCCGCCTGCCGCTTTCGCTGGAGTCGAATGCCGTGGCGGGCGCGCTGCTTAACATCGAACGCTATGACCTGGGGCTGGACTATTACCGCCGCTACCCCGCCTTGGTGCACGCCGTTACGCCGGAGAGCGTGCTGGCCGCGGCTCGCAAGTATATTCACCCGGACAAACTTGCCATCGCGACCGCGGGGCCGTGAAAATTAATCTCCCGCAGGGTTGACCCGCGGGAGGTCGTGGGAAACAGGATGAAACTCGCAACCGGCATTGACATCATCGAAATCGCCCGCCTGCACGGCGTGATCGAGCGGCATGGAGGGCGTTTCCTGCGCCGCGTTTTCACCTTGCAGGAGCTGGAAGATTGCGCCGGACGCGCCGAGTCGCTGGCGGCGCGTTTTGCGGCCAAAGAGGCCGCGGCCAAAGCGCTGGGCTGCGGCATTGGCGCGATCGCCTGGCAGGAGATCGAGATTCGCCATGACGAAAACGGCAGGCCGACCCTGCACCTGCACGGCGCGGCCGCGCGTCTGGCGGATGAGCAGGGCTTGTCTGCCTGGTCGATCAGTCTGAGCCACAGTCGTTCTCATGCCGTTGCGATGGTGGTGGCGATGTAAACATCAAGGGGGATGGGTCTGGCAAGTTCGCCCCGCTTCGAAAGAAACGCCAGAAGATGTCCGACAGTTCAACTGTCGGACATCTTCATTATGAGTTAGTTCATTTGAGCTGGTTCTTGTGAGTTAGTTCTTGGCTTTGCCCTTGAAGCGGCTGTCGTCTATGCCGATCCACAGGTGGCCGGGCAGGATCGGTTGGTATGGGCGGATGGCGATTTTCCCCTCCGGCGGTTTTTTCTCCGGCAGCATGCGCGGATTGACCAGGCAAAGGTCGGGAGTGCGTCCGTATTTCTGGCGGTAATAGTCTGCGGCTTTGGACACCTTGGCTGTCAGGGTCGTCTTGGGGTCGTTGTCAAACCATAACATTCCTGCGTGCATTTTTTATCTCCTCATGATTTAAAGGATGGGATCCAGAAGCGGAGCCAGCGTTTGCCCTCGCGCAGCTTGAACTCCAGCCCTGGCTCCAGCGCATTCAAGTTCGCCCCGCGCGCCGGGACAAGCGCTTCCGCTTCGGCGGCATTGCGGATCTGCCCAAAAAGTCGCGTCCGAAATGCGTCCAGCCAGGGCAGCACCTCGCCCGTCCGCCCGGCGTTCAGCGTGACGATTGGCCAAACGTGACGGTTGGGGCCGCGCAGCAGCAGCCAGCGAAGGTTTTGCTGGTCTTCGGGGTCAATGTGGGTCATGGATTCCAGGTCGTCCAGCAGCAACAGCACAGACTGCTTGCCGCCGCGATTATTGTGCGCCCAGTCGGTCAGGCTCAGGATGAAATCCATGGCCGCGTTGTGGTAGGTCGGGAAGACGCCTGCGCAGTTGGGCAGCCCGCCGAAGCTCTGCCACTCGTCGGGATAGTTGGTCACGACGCCGAACTGCACGCTTTTAGAGTCGTGCATGAACGTTGCGGCCTGTGCGACCATTTGCAAGAGAGCTGTTTTGCCGGAACCGGCGTCTCCGGCGACCAGGATGGGGCCGGGGGCGGGGTCGCGCAAATTGAGCAGGACGGGCAGACCGTCGTAGGCTGCTCCCAGGAAGAGCGCTTCGCGCGGCAGCGGGCTGAGATCGTCGAGAACCTGCTCGAGGGCGGGACGAATCGGGATGGGCGCTGACGGTTTGGAACGCGGCTGAACCGTCACGAGTTCGGCTGTCAATTCTTCGAGAGCTTCGATGGCTAGGGCGTAGTGTTTTTGGGGAGAGTCCACAGGATCACCTTATTAGAACGTTTGTTCTAATATACCTGTAAAATGCGGGTTTGTCAAGCGCGAGTTGCAAACCGCAAAATTTTTTGCAGGCCAAGCCTTGACGCCCATCTGGAAACCTGATAGACTCCACCGCCGTGCGCCCCGATTCAGTCTCATTTACGAGATGAGAATGTGGATCGGGGT
>JAADGN010000019.1 GCA_013152325.1 Chloroflexota bacterium | reverse complement strand
TCATGCCCCTGGTAAAACACCACCTGGACATGTGCCCCGACTGTCGTGAAGAATTCGAAGCCCTGTTACGTGTATTGGAAAACAAGGCTGCATAAGGGCTGCAATATCACACACCCCCGCATTTTTCCCTGCAACTTACCTCGGAAATTTTCTCCCCGGCGCGGACGGGAACCTTGATCCGATCCTCCGCCGGCGGCTGTTCCGGGTCCGGATGACATCCCGCGGGATGCGTTTCAGCGTCCGCCAACGCACCCGCAAAAGGCAGGCGGGAATCGTGTTCATCCGATAAAAGGTCAAATCCGCATTCCGACCATCTACCTGAAGGCAAAACCTTCCAAGGCAGGAATAGGCCTGCAGGGAACAGCATCGCCGCCAAAATTCTACGAATTCCTCTTGTCATTTCCCTTATCTTATGCTATTTTTACAGGGTAAGCTTTTCAAGCCATCAAGCCCAGGAGGACACCCTTTTCATGGCGCCTGCGCAAAGAACAGTGATCGTCGTCGAAGATGAGCCGGATGCCGCCGAGATGTTCGCGGAGATGATGCGCGTCAGCGGTTACCGCGTACTGAAAACATACAGCAGTACACCGGCCATTGCGATGATCGCCAACGAGAAACCCGACGTGGTCATTCTGGACGTGATGATGCCCGACGTCTCCGGGCTGGAAGTGTTGCGCTTCATGCGCCGCGAACCAGAATTGACGGGTATCCCTGTGATCGTGGTTTCCGCCAAAAGCATGCCTTCGGATATCAAAACCGGGCTGGACGCAGGCGCGTCCCTGTACCTGACCAAACCAGTTGGGTTCATTGACCTGAAACAAGCTGTCGAACAAGTCGTCGCGCCTCTGGGGGACAAACTGCCGGGACAATTATGAGTCTATTGCGCACTTTCATCGCAATCGAAATCCCTTCTGAAATTCAGAACGCCATCCATCAAAACACTGCCGGTTTGCGTCAAACGCTGGACCGGTCGCTTGTGCGCTGGGTGCCCGTACAGAATATCCACATGACGTTAAAATTCCTGGGGAACGTCTCGGCCGCCAACCTGGAGACGCTGGACCGGATGCTGATCACCGAAGCATCGCTGCACCAACCCTTCACGATCCAGGTAGGCGGATTGGGCGTCTTCCCCAGCCCCCGTCGTCCGCGCGTGATCTGGATCGGCATCGAAGCTCCTGAAACGTTGACATCCTTGCAGCACAGCATCGAATCGGCCGCAGCCCGCATCGGATACGAAGCCGAGAGCCGTCCATTCTCCGCTCACCTGACCATTGGGCGCGTCAACCAGCGTGCCCCCGGCGCAGAGCTTCAGCGTGTTCGCACGGCCATCGAAGATACACAAATCCCATCCCTGGGAACCGTGAAGGTGGACGCCGTTTACATCTTCCGCAGTGACCTGAAACCATCCGGAGCAGTCTATACTCGCCTCTATGAGGCTCATCTGGGACAAAACACTTAAAATATGAGCACACAAGATATCACACACACAATCGTTAATTCGCTGGAAGAGAAAAAGGGAGAGAATATCATCCTGCTCGACCTCCAGGGAATCGCATCTTTCACCGATTATTTCGTCATTTGCACCGGAACCAGCGACCGCATGTTGGATGCCCTGGCCGATGTAGTCAGACGGGATGTACGCAAAACACACAAAAAAAAGGGACGGTTGGAAGGGGTCTCGCGGGACGGCTGGTTGCTGGTCGATTATGGCGACATCGTCGTGCACCTTTTCTCCCCCGACCAGAGAGACTATTACCGTCTTGAAGAACTGTGGCAGGAGGGTAAAACCCTGCTCCACATACAGTAACGCAAAAATTCAGCGACAACAAAAAACGGCGTGTGCGACACGCCGTTTTTTGTTGCTTGCTTTCTTTCGAACTATTCGAAAATCCAACGATCCACGTCGCGCCGCCACGCCACCAATTCTTCGGGCTTGAACCACAGCGCGATCTCTTTTTCACCGTTCTCCACACTATCAGACGCGTGGGTCAGGTTGCGGCCCACCTCGAGGCCGAAATCATGACGGACCGAGCCAGGCGCGGCCTCGGTCGGACGCGTAGCCCCCATCGTCTGGCGGACAGCCGCAATCGCGTTCGGGCCCTCCCAGACCATGGCCATGACCGGCGCAGAGGTAATATAATTGATCAAACCATCGTAAAAAGGTTTTCCCTTGTGAATGGCATAATGGGTTTCAGCCAACTCCTGGCTGACAGCCATAAACTTGGCGGCTACCAGCCGCAGCCCGCGGCGCTCCAGGCGGGACAGAATCTCACCGACCAAACCGCGCTGAACGCCATCCGGTTTCACAAGCACTAACGTACGTTCCACGTTTTCCTCCAGAAGTTAAATTAGTCTTGCGAAGGTTTTGAACCTTCGCAAGATTTTTGTTATCGCAGTAATTCTTCCGCCTTGGTATAGGCATCCAGCGCATCTTGCAGCCGGTTGGCACGCATATATGCGTCGCCCAATGCCTGCCAAATGGATATGTCCACCGGGTACCGGTACAGCGCCTCGCGCAAATCGTGGATCGTTTCCTCCAGCAAACGGGCTTTCTTGATCAGCTTGCCGTATTCCTGCAAAGCCGCGGGGATATCTCCTTCTTGCAAAGCCGTCTGCGCGTCGGAAAGAGTCAAATCCCTGAGCACGGACGTAGCCATTCGCATCGATCTCACTTTGGTCGGTCGGGGAGGTGCTGGCGGCTCGCTGACAGGCTCCGCTCCCGCCGCAGGTTGTTCCTCGGGGGTGGGTTCCGTAGGTTCTGTCTTTTCGACCTCGTCCAGCGGCTGCCACTCGGACGGCTGCGTCGGCTGGGGTTCAGGCGGCATCGTCTCTTCTTCTTGCAGCCAGGCAGGCAATTCGTCTTCGACCGAGCCCGGTTTTACCTCGTCAGAAGGCGCCGCCAAGTCATGCAGCCATGTCGGGAGTTCGCCCGTCTCATCAACAGGAGCCGGCGTTTCTTCGACCGGGGCGGCCTGCTCCGGTTCATCCGAAGACGCTTCCAAATCTTTAAGCCAACTGGGAACCAGGCTTTCCTCGTCAGTTTGCGCCTCGGCCTCAGGGGAGGTTTCAGCAGCCGGGACTGCGGGTTCCGCTTCAGGTTCGGATTGCTGGGGAACAGCAGAATCCGGCACGGGCGCTTCGACGTCGTCGCTTGCGCCCCAATCCTGCAAACCGTCTTCATCCGCTACAGGCGTCTCGTCCGCAGGGGCAGATGCAGGGGTTTCACTTTCCGCCACGACCGGCTCTTCCGCAGGGGCAAGCGCGTCATCAGCCATCGTCTGGGCTTTCTGCACCCATTCCGGCGCGCTTTCGGTGCGATCTTCGGGTTTCGTGATCAATTCCTCGGCCTTGGCGCCCTGCTTGGCCGCCAAATTCTCCAGCCAATTCATGGCCGCATCCTGGTCTTCCGGCTGCGTGCCCAAGTCACCGATCACGGACTCCGCCGGGAGCGCCGGTTCAGCAGTGGTCGGCGCTTCATCTGACGGCGTTTCATCTGATGGAGCAGGCGCTTCGCCAGAAGCGGCGTCCTTGGCCTGTTCCACCCACTCCGGCGCACTCTCGGTGCGGTCTTCGGGTTTCGTGATCAATTCTTCGGCCTTTGCGCCCTGCTTGGCAGCCAGACCCTCCAGCCAATTCATGGCCGCATCCTGGTCTTCCGGCTGCGTGCCCAAGTCACCGATCGAAGCTGCGGCCTCATCCGGCGCACTTTCCGGAACCGGAGTCTCCTGCGGCTGCTCTGCTCCCTCATCCTGCTCCTGCCGCAAATCGTCCAGCCAGTCGGGGGTTTCTTCTGCAGGGGATGTTTGATCTGGCATTGATTCTCCTGTTCCTGCCGGGTCGGCAGGAGATCCCGCCTCCAGCGCAGCGCCCGTCGGAGCCATGGACTTGACCCAATCAGGGATGTCGGCCCGTGCAATCTCCTCAGCGGCTTCTTCAGTGTCCGCAGAAAAATCGACCGGCCCTTCCTGCGCCGCGCCGTCCGATTCGCTCCAACCGGCAGCACGCATCCACTCCGGGATATCTTCGGCGGCGGGAATTGCTTCTTGCGGCGCAGCAGGTTCGGGTTCCGGTTCCGATGCGTCGGATACCAACCAGTCCGGCTGCGGTTCAGATTCCTTGTCCAATTTGATGCCCAACGTACTGCCCCAGTCCGTCCCCAGTCCCACATCCTGGCCGGGCTTCCATTCCAGACGCTCCAAATTGACAGCCGCATCCGGCACTTCGGCGGACAGGAAAATGGAATCTTTCGCGAAAGCTGCATACGGATCAAGCGCGTTGACGCGGTGACGATAAACCTGGGTGCTTTCCGCGCGGCTGGTCTCCGGAAGTATCTCGACCAGAATGCGGTTGGCGTCCAGGCAATAGGGGTATTTTTTGAGCAGCGTGGAGCAAATCTCCGACGACTCGACCCTCTGCCCGGAGCGGAAATACGCCTGCGCCAGCAAGACCTGCATGTCCACACGTCCGGGGTCTTCGGCCAGCACGCCCTGAATCTCGCCAATGGCCTGCGGATACAGTTCGCCTTGAACGTACATGTGCGCCAGCGCGCCGCGCGTCATGCGGATCTTGGGCGGCTGGACGCCATCACGGCGGCCATACAAACGCTGCAATTCGCCCTGCACAGCCGCATTCGAAGGCTGCGCCTCGAAAGCGCGTTCCATGTGCCAGATGGCCTCGTCCAGGCTGCCATTCTCGTCACGGATCAGGCTCATACCCACATGAGAAACGAAATCATCCGGCACGGCCATCAACACGCGCTGGAAAATGTCGGCGGCATCGTTATAGCGCTTGGCCTCCAGATAAGCCTTCCCCAACAACCGGTATGTTTCAAGATGCTTGGGAAAGATTTTCAAAATATGGTTGCAGTGCGCAACAGCCTCTTCGATACGCCCTTGCTCAACCATACTTTCGATTTCTCGATTGTAGATACGCAGAGATACTTTCGCCATGGACGCACGCTCCTGTCCCTAGTATGCACTATTCCAGCAATTTACGCAAGCATTTTTTACTCATAAAACAGCGGCAATGGGTCCACCGTTTCATCGCTGAAAACATGGGCATCCAAAACGTCTTTACGTACTTGCGCCAGACGCTCGGCGTCATCCGCATAGATGGTGAAAAGCGGCTCGCCCGCTTCGATATGATCGCCAACTTTGTGGTGGATAAGGAATCCGACCGCGTGATCCACCGGATCGCCCTTCCGGGCGCGTCCCGCGCCCAAAACGACCGCCGCCTCCCCCACGATGCGCGCGTGGACCCGCTGCAGGCTGCCGCTTCGAGGGGCAGCCACGGTCTCTATCAGTTTCGCCTGCGGGAATTTGTCAGGGTCGTCCACGTAGGTCGCATCCCCGCCTTGCGCCGCGACCAGGTCACGGAACTTGGCCAGCGCGCGGCCATCCGCGAGCGCGGCTTCTGCCATCTGGCGAGCGGAGTCCAGGTCTGCGGCGCGTTTGCCCAACACCAGCATATGTGCGCTGACGTGCAGACAGTGTTCACGGAAATCCGCCGGCCCGCCGCCGCGCAGCGTGTCAATCGCCTCGCGCACTTCGAGCGCGTTGCCGACGGCATGACCGAGGGGCTGATTCATGTCCGAGAGCAGCGCGACAACTTTACGTCCGGCCAGTTCACCGATCGAAACCATCAGCGAGGCCAGTTCGCGGGCATCGTCGAGCGTCTGCATGAACGCGCCCAGGCCGAGTTTCACGTCCAGCACAATGGCCTGCGCGCCCGCTGCGATTTTCTTGCTCATGATCGAGGAGGCAATCAACGGAATCGACGGCACGGTGCCGGTCACATCCCGCAGGGCGTAGAGTTTGCCGTCCGCGGGAGCCAGGTCTGCGCTCTGACCGGTCAGGACAATGCCGATCTCGCTCAACTGCCGTTTGAACTCCTCGGTGGTCAAATCCACGCGGTAGCCGGGGATGGATTCCATCTTGTCCAGCGTTCCGCCGCTGAAGCCCAGCCCGCGGCCGGACATCTTGCCCACCGGCAATCCGCAAGCCGCCACCGCCGGCAAGACGACCAGCGTGGTCTTGTCGCCCACCCCGCCGGAAGAGTGCTTGTCCACAGCGATGTCCACTACGTCGGAGAGATCGAGTGTCTCGCCGGAACGCGCCATGGCCAGCGTCAGGTCAGTCGTTTCGCGCGGCGTCATGCCGTTGAGCAGCACCGCCATCGCCCAGGCCGAGGCCTGGTAGTCGGGAATCTCACCATTGGCGAATCCCTGCACAAAAAATTCGATCTCTGCACGGCTTAGCTCGCCTTTGTCGCGTTTTTTCGTAATGATGTCTACAGTACGCATGGCCTTCTCTCTGAGAAATTTGAAACGTTATTGTGGCTGTGCCGATAATTGTAACCGACATTTTTACGGCTGAAAATACAGGGGCGACCAAAAATACGGCGCATGTCAGCGCGAACGTGCAGCACGGCGGGTGCGCCACGCGATCGTCGAACAGAGTTCTCCCTGCAAAGACAGAAAAGATTTTGCGTTACAAAATTGTCAGGAGGCAACAATTTACCCTCAAATGCGATATACTACACTCCATGTCAACTGAACGCATCGGCATCTTCGGAGGGACATTCGACCCGCCCCATCTCGGCCACCTGATCCTGGCCAGCGAAGCCCAGGCGCAACTCGAACTGACGCGCTTGCTGTGGGTGCTCACTCCCCTCCCGCCGCATAAACTCGACTACCTCATCACCCCGCTGGCCCACCGGCTGAAGATGCTCCGTCTCGCCATCCAGGGCGATCCCTGCTTTGAACTCTCGCGCGTGGAGATCGACCGCAGCGGCCCGCACTATTCGGTAGACACCGTCCAATTGATCCGGGATGAGCATCCCAAAGCGGAGATCATCTACCTGATGGGCGGGGACTCGCTCCACAACCTGGCAACCTGGCATCACCCCGCGGACATTGTGTCTGCCTGCCACGAAATCGGCGTGATGCGCCGCCCCGGCGACTCCATCGACCTGACCGCGCTGGAGGCCGCGCTGCCCGGCATCACGTCAAAGATCCGCTTCGTGGACACCCCCCTGCTGGAAATCTCGTCCCGCGAGATCCGCCGCCGCGCCGCCGCAGGGCTGCCCATCCGTTATTATCTTCCCCCAGACGTATACGCTTACATTCAGGAAAGCCGCATCTACCGTCAGTAATTACCGTTCGCTGATTGCTGTTCGCTGATGACAGGTAACTACCCATGTCCCTTCTGTTCGATTCCGTCTTCTCGTCGATTGCCCTCGGACACCTGCTCGTAGATATCCTGGGCGCACAACGCTCCATTCTGTTCACGTACATTGGCGACCAACTTGGCCTGAGCAACACCGCGCTGGGCGCGGTGACCCTGGCCTATGTCTGGACTGCATCACTCACGCAGCCCCTTTTTGGCTGGCTGAGCGACCATCACGGCGCACGCTGGCTAGCCACGGGCGGCGTTTTGTGGATGGGCACGCTCTTCTCCCTGGCGCTGGTTTTGCCCGGTTATTATGCCCTGGCAGCACTCATCCTTGCCAGCCTGGGTTCAGCGGCGTTCCATCCCGCCGGCGTGGCCGAAGCCGCAAGGTTGGGAGAAACGCTCTTCGCCGGACACGCGACGACCGCCGCATCATATTTTTTCCTGTTTGGCCAAACCGCCTACGCCATCGGCCCAATGCTCGGCGGCCCCCTGCTCGACCGTTTCGGCATGCCCGGCCTGCTGCTGTTGTCCGTGGCCGCCTTGCCCGTCGGGATCAACACGTCCTTCCGGCTGCGCTTCCTGGTCACGAAGGTCAAGCAGACCGTCAAATCCAAAGCCGCGAAAACCGCCCCGTCCCGGCTGACGGCCAGCAAAGCTTTTCTCATTGCCCTGGCATCGGCCACCGCCCTGCAAGCCTGGGTGCAGCAAACGATGAACACCTTCATCCCCAAGTACTTAAGCGATCTCGGCCAAACCGCCACCATATACGGGGTGATCACCGGTCTGTACATGGGCGGCGCGGCATTGGGCAACGTACTCGGCGGCACCCTGGCAGACAAATTCGGCAAGCGGCGCGTCGCGATGACGGCCCTGGCCCTCGCCAGCATTCCGCTCTACATTGTCTCCCGGTTGGGCTGGTCTCCGTGGCTGTATCTCATCGTGCCGCTGGCCGGCGCGCTGAACGGATCCGTGCACCCCATCCTGGTCGTGCTCGCCCAGCAGACCATCCGCGGCGGACGGGCTTTGGCCTCCGGGTTGGTGCTCGGCTTCAAATTCGCGGCCGGCGCGCTGGGTATGCTCGTCAGCGGCCTGTTGGCCGACGTCTGGGGCTTTCCGCACGTCTTCCTGATGACCGCCGGACTCGCGCTGACTGCAGCGCTTGTCACAGGCACGCTCAAGGAGACTCCTGTCGAGGCCATCCCTGCCCAACCCATTATGTAACCCGAGCTGCATCTACCCGCCCGGCAGTTTGAAAATCGGACTGAAAATGGAACGCTGACTGGGCGGATTTCCAAAGCACGAACGGGATCAACTTGGGCAACAAAACATCCCCGCCTCGCGAAGAGACGGGGATGCATTATTGGAAGCAGTTCCTGCTATTCGGTCGCCGCGTCCGGCCCCGCGGGAGGGGCGGGGACGACCATCGCGGGCGGCAAAACGACCTGTGACCCAAAACGGGTCATGATCACGCCGCCTATCGCCAACATCGCGATGATAAAAGGCGCCAGCCAGCCAATGCAAGGGATCAGGCCAATCCCGTCAGAGACCAGGGTCAATAACAGCGTGCCAAACCCGGCCGTGAGCGGCAGCGGCCATTCCTGGTCGAGCATCTTTGTGAAGCGCTCCCCAACCTCCAGCCCCAGCCCGATCCAGCCATACAGGATCGCCACAACAAGCACCAAGACGGTGATCAACGCCACCGGACTCAGGATAATCGTCAGCGCCAGGACAACGATTGCCAGCGGCAGGATAACGATGGTCAACAGGCCGAGACCCCCGGCCACCACCGGTTGATCGACGGCAGCCTGCGCCACACGCCGCGTCGGTTCAGGCAGGAACATCACCACCAGCATCGCCACCAGGCCCAGCACCAGGGCGCGTCCCAACACACCCAAGATCGGCCAGATGGGATTGGCATTCACGACCACGCGCGGGATTGCGGGAACGGGCGGCACAAAGGGCTTTTCGTCCGATCTGAAGCCGGTCGCGTTGTAGATAATGTTGCCTTCCACACGCGAGCCATCCGCCCGTTGAAGCGAAGCTCCGATCGTAGCCAAGTCGCCGCGCACAAGCGAGTGCTCGCCCAGCGATACCACCCCGCCGACCACCACTACATTGCCATTGACTTCACCGTCCAGGAGCAGGCTGCCCCCCATCAAAACCACATCACCATTGACCCGCGCACCTTCCTCGATGGTCGCTACGCCGCCAAAGATCACAACATCGCCATCCAGCGTTTCGCCGCTTTGCAAAACATACGAACCGCCGAATATCACCGGCCCGTCAAACAGTCCCTTCGCCGCCGCAGACTGCGCCGGTACGAGCAGGAGGAATAACACAAGGAAACCGGAGAGAAGTTTTCCTGTAACTTTCATGACACACTCCTTGATGCCCTCAGACCCCTTGCGGGGTGCGAGTAAATTTCCGGATGGAGAAGACCCATAACAGGCTCAACCCGCTGAACAGCGTCCCGGCCAGCGCCCACGCGTAAGCGGGGATAAAACCCGTTGCCACGCGCAGCAACACCGAGCCGATCTCGCCAAACGTTTGCAGCGAGGTCAAAATGGACACCAGCGAGGTGGCCCAGATGACGATCACCTCGGACGGCGAACGAGCGGCAACCGGCCACACGAACCAGGACAACAGGCTCAGCCCGCCGATGACGAGGATCAGCCCTCCCAACAGATGCCGTTTACGCTGGGCCTTCCGCCTCGCCTCCAACCGGACCCGGAACCGGTCGGCAAACCCCGGAGCGGGCGCGGCCGCCCGAACAGAACGCAAGGCCAGGTTGGTTTCCATCAGCGCGGCGCAGTCGGCGCACTTGCGGACGTGGACCTGGAGGGCCTGTCGCTGTTCAGATGTCAGCAGCTCGTCTGCGAGCAGCCAAGATTCAAAAGGCTGGTGATTCATAAGGGATCCTTTCCACACTTGGTGTCTGCTGCGATTCTTCCTGCCAGAGATGCCCCAGGCGACGGCGCGCCCGGTGCAAACGGCTCTTGACGGCGCTGACCGTCAGCGAGAGCGCCTCGGCGATTTCGGCTTCGGAATACTCGTGCCAATAACGCAGGATGATGGCGGCGCGATCGGTCTCGTTCAGCGATTGAAGCAGGTTTTGCAAGCGTTCACGTTGCTCGCCTCGCATTGTCTCCTTCTCCGGGTTCGCGGCTGAAACGTCGGGGACTTCGATGGGCGCGCCTTCGTCGTCATGGATCGAAAAAGTGGGCAGTCGTTTACGACGCAAGCGGTCGATGCAGTAATGCGCCGCGATGGAAAGCAGCCAGGTGCCGAAGGAACGCCTGATATCATAGCGCGCCAGGTTTTGATAGGCTCGCAGAAAGGTCTCCTGAGCCGCATCCTCAGCCGCCTCCGACCCACCCAGCATCCGGTAACAAAGGTTGTAGACCGGCTTCTGGTACGCCTCGACCAAATATGTAAAAGTCTCGTCACTGCCCTGTTGGGCCTGGAGTATCCAGACCTTTTCGTCTTCCACGGGTTCTCCTAATTCGTTCTAATCCATATACGCAAGATAACCGGATGGGTTGCACTGTATGAACGTCACTCCGTCTCCGCAGGGTACTCCACAAAAACAACCGTTACATCTGGGTCAGCATCCGGCAAAACCACGCGCTTCAACAGCAGCACACTCCCCAATGCGCAGAGCGCTCCAAAGATGAACAGGAACTTGTACCCCGCCCAGACACCGGGGAAAGCATGATTGAGCATATCCACCAGCGGGCCTTCGAGACGCGCCAGCGCACCCGAACCGGCCGTAGCCAGGTTGGTCAGGCCAAGAAACTTGCCCGCTTCACCCGCCGGGGCCAGGCGGCTGGCCAGCGCCCAGTTCGCGGTCAGGAAGAGACCGATCCCCGCGCCGATGACCACGCCATAGGCAACCAGCGTCTCCGGCGTGCGGGCCAGCATCAACAGGATGAATCCAACTGCGGCCAGCCACCCGGCGATGGACAGGACGCGTTTGGCGCCGAAGCGGTCGCTCAACCAGCCGCCAGCCAGCGCCAGGACGACGAGTCCCAACGTCAGCCCGGCCAGCAGATCGCCGGTCTGCTTGACCGGGTTTTCCACGCGCAGCACGTCGCGCATATAATACTGGGCAAAGGCCTGCAAGCCATAGATGCCGATCAAGAAGAGAAAGCGCTGGCCGATCAACCACCAATAAGCGGTATTGGCGCGCAAGTCAATGCGGAACGAGTCCCGCAGGCCGCGCCAATCTGTTTTGGGTCTGCCGTGCGTCGGCTCTTCGGGCGTCCCAAAGACAGTGACCGCCAGCCCCGCCGCCAGCACCCCCATCACCACCAGCATGACAAGGGTCGGATTCTTCCCTTCGGGATCGAGCAGGCGTCCTGCCGCGAGCGAGGCGATGATCAGCGCGGTCATGTCCAGGAAAGTCTTCAAGCCGCTGGCCGCGCCCATCTGCCCCAGCGGGACGCGGTCGGGCAGCAGTCCCTGCGCCGGGCCGTGCGCGATATTCGAACTGAATTGCAGGCCGATGTAGCCGACAATCAACCAGACGAATCCGCCGCCCCAGGCCAAAACGGACAGAAAGACGAAGTCGAACAGCGTCCCGATAACGATGAGCGGCCTGCGCCGTCCCCAGCGCGAGACCCAGCTGTCGCTCAACGCGCCCGAAAGCGGCTGGATAATCATCGCGATCACCAAACCGACGAACGTCAACAAACCAAGGTAGGTATTTTTCTGCGTCTCCGGCACATAGTTGAGCAGCACCGCCGGCAAGATAAGCGGATGCAGCGCACTCCACATAAACGAGACGCCAAGCCAATAGGCGTTGAGCGCGAACATGCGAGGGAAGGAGATTTTCTTCATAGGGTAGTCAGTAGTCGGCGATCAATGGCCGACAGGCTCCAGGGACGGTTTCTATCTTACCAGAAGAGAATCGCTTCGCCGTGGTTGGAATTTTCCTGCCTGCTTGCGTTTCGAAGGTAATGCCCATATAATGATGACACAATGCAGAAAACATTTATCGGTAAGTTGACCAAATGGCTCGTTCCGCTGGCGGCCATCACTGTGCTTGCCGGATGGCTGTACGTTGCGCCGCCGGGCATTCTCGGCAAAGCGGACTCAATCGGCTACGCCGTCTGTCACCGCATCAGCGAACGTTCCTTCCACATCGGCGAGCGGCAACTGCCGTTGTGTGCGCGTGACACCGGCACCTTCACCGGCGCGGCGGTCGGATTGCTCTTCATGGCTCTTGTCAGCCGCAAGCGGAGCGGCATGCCGCCCAGGAAACTCATCATCCCGCTGGCCCTGTTTGCCCTGATCTGGTTTGTGGACGGCAGCAACTCGTACCTGTACCTGATGAAACAAACCTATCCCGGCTCGTTCGACCAAATCCCCAACATCTACATCCCGAACAACACCCTGCGCCTGCTGACCGGCAGCGGCATGGGACTGGCTATGTCCGCCATGTTGTACCCAGCTTTCAATCAAACCGTCTGGCAGAAGATCGATCCCCGCCCGGCCCTGGGCAGTTGGCGCGACCTGGGCCTGCTGGTCGGCGCCATGCTCGTGATCGACCTGGGCATCCTGACCGAAAGCCCCATGGTGCTCTACCCCATTGCCATCATCAGCCCGCTCGGCGTGCTCGCACTGCTGACGCTTATCTACAGCATGGTCTGGGTAATGATCATGCGTCAGGAGAACGCCTTCGACACGCTGCGCCAACTATGGCTGCCGCTGACCGCCGGATTCACAATGGCCTTAATCATGATCCTGGGCATCGACCTGTTCCGCTTCTGGGCGACCGGAACCTGGGGCGGCTTCCCCATGGGACAAGCAGGAGGTTATTGATGGAAATACTGACCGGTATCTTCTCCGCCTTCGGGCTTTCCGCCAGCGCCGGACTGAACGCCTACATCCCCCTGCTGGTCGTCGCGCTGCTGGCGCGCTTCACAGACCTGATCAAGCTCAATCCGCCCTGGGATACGCTGACCAGTTGGTGGATCATCGGCTTGCTGGTCGTTCTGGGCGCAATCGAATTCTTCGCCGACAAAGTCCCGGCTGTCAACCACATCAACGACGCGATCCAATCTTTCGTACGTCCAGCTGCGGGCGCCATTGCCTTTGCCGCCAGCGCCAAAGTCATCACCGACGTGCATCCCATGCTCTCGCTATCCCTCGGGCTGCTGGTCGCCGGGAGCGTACACGCCGTAAAATCCGTTGCCGTCCGCCCGGCGGTCACAGCCACGACCGGCGGCGCGGGCAACGCGCCAGTCAGTTTTATGGAAGACGTGATCTCTACGATCCTGTCGATCCTGGCGATCATCATTCCAATTTTGGTCGGCGTCATTCTGATATTGATCACCACAACCGTCATCTGGTGGTTATGGAGACGAGCCAACGCCCGTCAGCAAGCCTGATCAACCTTACAACTTAATTTCTGGAGGCACAAATGAACGAAAATATAGGCTCCCCCATCCCCCCTTCCTACGAGGAACCAAAGAAGAAGAACGTCGGCCTGATCATTGCTGTCGTCGCCATCGTTTTGCTTTGCTGCTGTGTCGTCGTGGCCGGCGCTGGCTGGTGGCTGTGGAACAACGGCGACGCGCTGTTCGGCCTCGCCAAATCCATTGTCCCCTTTGTCCTCTAAACCCGGCCCAACAAAAAAAGGCCTCCCGCCTTATCGCGGAGGCCTTTTTGCGTTAAAGACACCTTTTAGCTCTTCCAGCGCGGCCAGGGCGCGGGTGCGCATCTCCGCGTCCAGGTTCAACGCTTCGAACTCGTCCTCGTCCAGCACGGTTTGCGTCCCATCCGCCGCCACCCACAAATCGAGCGCCAAGTCCACGTACGAAACCGTGGCGTCATCCAATATCGCCGGTTCGCCCACGTTGCAATACCAGCCTTTAAGATGGTCGTCATCGCGATCGTGGATCTCGAAAATGTTGTACCAGCGGTCGGCATAGAAGGTCTCCACGAACCGGTCGCCCTCTTTGAGCAAAACGCCCATAAAGGATACACCCGGCCGGTTGAAGCGGGCCTCCAGCACGATCAAATTCGGCCCGCGGCGCAGGACACGGCCGCTATACTGCCAGGTCACTTCGCCTTGCAAATTACGTTTGAGCACCGTAATTGGTTCCACGATGTCATTCCTTCGCGCTCAGGCATTGCACCGCCGTCAGCGGTATCTGTAAAACGATCCTCTCGCCGACTTTCGGCGCATCCGGCAAATAGAAATACAGGTCATTGTCCAGCGTGACGCGAAAATCATTTTGACGAAAGACGACATCGGTCACGCGGCCCTCCAGGCTGTTTTCGCCGTCCCCAACGTTTCTCCTGCCCGGGCGGATCAACAGCGCAACGGACTCCCCCCGCGCGTGCTCATGAGCGCAGGCAACTTTCAACACGCCAACCTTGGTTTCCACGCGCCCAGCGCCAGCCACTTTCCCCTCAATAATATTTCCCAGTCCCAAAAAGCGCGCCACCCAGGCCGAGACGGGACGTGCATACACCTCCGCCGGCGCGCCGCTCTGGACGATCCTGCCCTCGTGCAGCAGCATCACTCGATCCGCGAGGGCAAAGGCTTCCTCCTGATCGTGCGTAACGTAGATGGCCGGAACCCCGCTGGCGTGCAAAATGGAGCGCAGTTCATCCAGCAAACGCTCGCGCAGTGTGCGGTCGAGCGCGCCCAGCGGCTCATCGAACATCAACAACCGCGGACGGGGGGCCAGCGCACGGGCCAGCGCCACGCGCTGCTGCTCTCCGCCCGAAAGGTCGGTCACGCGGCGGCGCTCAAACCCCTTGAGATTGACCTGCGCCAATGCTTCGGCTACACGCCGGTCTATCTCGGCCCGGCCCAAGCCCTGCATCTTCAGGCCAAAAGCCACGTTCTCGGCCACGTCGAGATGCGGGAAAAGGGCGTAATCCTGGAACACCAGGCCAAAGTTGCGCCGATGAGCGGGCACGGACGCCAGGTCTGCCCCATCCCAACGTACTTGACCCGATCCAGATCCCTCCAGCCCGGCGATAATGCGCAGCAAGGTGGACTTGCCGCTGCCCGACGGCCCCAGCAGGCAAACCGTCTCACCCGCCGCAACGTCGAATGAGACGCCGCGCAACAACGGCGCGCCCTCATAGGTCTTGTAAATCCCGTCGACTTCAAGCATCTTGTGCCGCTCGCCGCTCATTCTCAAAATTCTCCTGCGCCCGGCAAACGCAATTTTTCGATCAGGAAAATGCCCGCCGTGGTCAGGAACATCAATAACGTCGCCATGGCCATAGCCTGCCCGTAATTCAATCCGCCCGGCTGGGACAAAAAACGGTATATCGCCGTCGGGATGGTCGGGTACTCCGGGCGCGCCAGCAGCGAGGTCGCGCCGAACTCGCCCAACGAGACGGTAAAGGCGAATGTGGCCGCGGCCAGCGTTGCCCGGGAAACGATCGGCCAATCCACTGCGAACCACGTCCGCAGGGGCGACGCGCCGAGCATGGCCGCCGCCTGACGGTAACGCTCCGGGATGGCCGCCAGTGCGGGCTGCAAACTGCGGATGGCGAAAGGCAGCGCCACCATCGTATGCGCCAGCGGAACCAGCCAGGGCGAGCCCAGCAGGGCGAGCGGCGGACGGTTGAACGCGACGATAAAGCCCAATCCCAGCGTGACCGCCGAGGCCCCCAACGGCAGCATCAGCAGCGGGTCGAGCAGGCGGTCAAGCCGCTTCGGACGTGCCAGCGCCGAGGCCACGGGGAAGCCCAGCAGCAACGACAGCACCACCGTGATAGCCGCATATTCCAGCGAATTATAGGCCGCGCGGATCGGCGGCACGTAGAATCGGGAGCCGCGCCGGTTGACGAACAACTCCCGGTAATAGTCGCCCGTCAGGCCGGTCTGGACGATCGCCCGTTCGCCGCGCGCCGCTTCCAGGCGGCTGACCGAGCGCAGCGGCAGCGCGGCCATCGGCAGAATAAAGAGCGCAAACAGCAAGGCGACCATGCTGCCCACGAAGAGACGTTCACGCCAGCGTTTGGCCTGCCGCACAACTGTCTCGGCGGGACGCTGCGCCACCTGTACGACCGTCCGCGTGACCGAGCGACTGTAAAGCACAGAAAACGCCAGCGTACACAGCAACTGGATCAGCGAAAGCAGCGCCGCGACCGGCATGTTGAGCATGTGCAGCGCCTGGATGTAAATCTCGACCTCCAGCGTAGCGAAGGTCGGGCCGCCCAGCAAAAGGACAACGCCAAAACTGGTGAAATCGAACAGGAAGACCAGCAACGAGGCGGCCAAAATGGACGGGCGCAGCAGCGGCAGCGTGACCTCGCGGAAAGCCCGCGCCGGTGTGGCTCCGAGCAGGCGCGCCGCGTGTTCCAGCCGCGGGTCGAGATGGACAAGCGCATTCCCCACGACACGGATGACAATGGTCGTATTGTAGAAAACATGCGCCAGCAAAATGGCCCCCAGCGTATGCAGGATCGTGACCGGCGGCGACTGCAACTCGAAAAAGTTCATCAGCGCCAGGTTAACCCAACCGCGCGGGCCGAGCAGCGCATTGAAACCAGCCGCGACCACCACCGTCGGCAGCATGAACGGGACGGCGGTCAGTGCACGCAGCAGAGACTTGCCGCGGAAACCATAGCGGGCGAAGAGATACGCGGCAGGCAGACCGACCAACAGCGTGAGCAGCATCGAAAGGGCGGCCTGGTAAAGCGTAAAACGTAAAGCCCGAAATCCAATCTGCAGGGATTCCGGGGCAATGAACAGGGACGAACCCACCCCCACAGCCAAAATCTTGGCGAGGGGATAGAAAAAGAACAGCCCCAAAAAGAGCAGTGCGGGCAGCCAGGAGAAAAAACGACGCATGAGAGTTGATACGTTGTAAGTTACAAGCGGGCAAGCTGCAGGTTACAAGCAATCGGTTGAACCTGTACACCTGCAAACTTGCCCATTTTCACACTTGCAAACCTGCAAACGCCAATTACTTCAGCACGGTCTCTGTCCAGGCTTGGATCCATTCGTCGCGATGCGCCGCGATATCCTCCGGCGCGAGGCTGGCGGGCTGGGTCGGAACCTGGGCATATTTCAGGAACGCTTCCGGCAACTGCGCCTCGGGATTGACCGGGTAGACAAACATCTGCAGGGGCATATCCTCCTGGAATTGGGTGCTCAACATGAAGTCCACAAACTTTTCTGCCAGGGCGCGGTGTTGAGTCCCCTTCAGGATGCCGACAAATTCAATTTGACGGAAACAGGTGTCGGGGCCAAGAATCGAACCGGTCGGAGCATCGTCAAGCGGTGTGTCGGCGAAGATCACTTCCGCCGCCGGGCTGGTGGCATACGAGACCACCATCGCCTGCGGGCCGCGTCCCGACGAGGCGCTGAAATTGGTGTAATAGGCCGTCTCCCAGCCGTCCGTCACGGACACGCCATCATCTTCCATCATCGCCCAGAAATCCAGGTAGCCATCCGGGCCAAAGTGAGCGACCGTCGCAAGCAAAAAGGCCAGGCCGGGCGAGGATGTGGCCGGATTTTCGACCACCAGCAGTTCAGCATATCCCGGCTGGGTCAGGTCTTCGAGCGTCTGCGGGACGGGCAGGTCGTTCTCGATAAAATAGGCCTTGTCGTAGTTGATGCACACGTCGCCGTAGTCCACCGGCAGGGCGCGGTTTTCGGGATCAAGCTTGAACTCGTCAGGGATGACGCCCAGCATGGGCGAGTCGTACGGCTCGAAGATACCGGCGTCCAGGGCGCGCGAAAGGAAGGTGTTGTCCACGCCAAAGAAAAGGTCGGCCAACGGCGCGTCCTTCGAGAGGATGGCCTTGTTGAGCGCCGCGCCGGTGTCTCCGCTGGAAATGAAAACCACATCGACATCATTTTCAGCTTCGAAAGCGGCAACGACATTCTCGCTGACGGCAAACGAGTCGTGCGTCATCACCACCAGCGCGTCATTGTCGATGTCATTGTCGGCCGGTTCGCCGGGTACGGGCGCTGCCGGGGGAGCGCAGGCTGCGAGCAGCAGTGCAGCCAGCATCGTGAGCAAGAAAATTCGTTTCATGGGAACCTCCTGGGTAGGGAATAGAAATGGGGATTGAAGGCGAGTTGTCATGGAAAGCGGCGGATCCTATTCCACTTTCCGGCAACCTTCTCGCCGGTGTACACACAACAGCAGTCCTTCTTCGATCCTGATCGTTGCTGTATCACTTAAAAGCTCATTGCTGATGCCGCGCGTTTTGTGCGGGGACAAGGTTTCGCCGGACAACGGCCAGCGCAGCCCCTCGGTCGTGACGCCAACGGCCGGGACGCCCCACGGGATGAGCGAGACGACGTCCCCGAGACGCCCCCGGATTTGGGCCTGCCGCCGGACGAAAAAAGCCTGCTCCACCCCATCATCCAGCCGCACGTCAAGCCCTGCCAAAGCGGGGTCAGCCAGCATGGACAAATTGCCGAGCGTTTGGTCGAGCCGTCCGCCCAACGCGGCGACGATGATGATCGGGCGATAATTTGCCTCCACCGCGTACTTCAGGGCCAGTTCGAGATCCGTTTCGTCCTTGTCGGCAGGATACCGCCGCAGCAACACACCCGCCTGCTCCAAACGGCGGCGGTCTGATTCGGCCAGTGAATCCAGGTCGCCGATGACAATTTGCGGGAGCAGGCCGAGGGTCAAGATGTGACGCGTCCCGCCGTCGGCAGCAATGATGAAATCATCCGGACGCAGCAACGAGCGGGCGGCCTCGCGATCGGGCAGGTGTCCATTGACAAAAACAAGGCATCTGGGCATGGCGATAAAATAAAACCATCCTCGCCATTGGAGGATGGTCGTTGTCAGGTGCTATGTTCCCTCCGCCGGCATGATCCGGATCAGGTATTGCGGGTCGAGCGTCATACGCTCCTCTCAGCCTGTGCCACAGGCTCCCCGTTCAATTGGCAAATTCTCAAATCAATTAATACCCTGCAATCTTCAACCTGTCAACTATGACTTTTATCGCACGCGCCGTTTCCACTCCTCTTTCAACTGCAACTCACGCGGGCTGAGCCCTGAATCCAGCGCCAGAAAGTCGGTCAGCAAACGGTTGAATTTGGCGGTCTCATCGATCATCGGGAAATGAGCAGAGCCTTCCAGCACGATGTGGTGCATGAAATGCGGCAACGCCATGACCTGCTCCATACTCGGCATCGCCACCGCGGGGTCGCTTTGTCCGTGTACCAGCAAACAAGGCGTGCGCTGCTGTTTTACCTGCTCGAAAACTTCTTCCAGGCGAATGCCATTCATCGAGGCTGAGATCGCTGCGGGGTCTGCCTTGATGGCGTCCGTCAGCGCAGTCTGCGCATCCGGCGTACGGCCGGAAAGCCAGTCCACCAGATCAGTGAGCGGCGCGGTACGCAAGCGGTTGTGGACGGCCTTAACGTCTATCGGACAGTTGACAACCATCAGGCGATCCACGCTCTGCGATGAGCGCGCCGTGAAAGCCAGCGCGACCAACGCGCCCAGTCCATGCCCGACCAATGCGATCTTGCCGATACCCAACTGCTCGAGGAAGTGATCCAACAGATCGACCTGCTGATCCAGTGTGTAGCGGCCAGCTTCACGCGCCGAATCCCCAAAGCCCCACAAATCGAGCGCGTAGGCGCGGAACGAGGTCGAGGCAACTTGCATGGACGATATCCAGTATCGCCATGAGCCGACCCAGCCGTGCAGAAAGATGATGGGGCGTCCCCGTCCCAACACCTCGTAATGCACAATCGCCTCGTCAACCAGAACCACGCTCATCTTATATCTTCGCTCTCACAAAAACGCGGATGCTCACTTCCCGAATTTTGACAGAATGGCGCGCACGCGCGCCGTCAACTCGTCCGGGGCGAAGGGCTTGAGCAAATATTCCTCCGCGCCGGCCTCCAGGCCAGTCTGGATCTCCGATTCCTGGCCTTTGGCAGAAAGAAAAACCACCGGTATATCCACCAACGCCGGATCAGATTTGATGAGCTTGCAAGCATCGTATCCGGTCATGCGCGGCATGCGTACGTCCAGCAAGATCAAGTCCGGGGTTTCTTGTGCTGCCGATTCGACCGCTTCTTCTCCGTTCGCAGCGGTCACAACTTCATATCCCGCAAAACGCAGCGTAAAAGCGATCAAGTCCCGAATATCGCGTTCGTCTTCTGCTATCAATATTTTCGTCATTGACGCCTCACTTACCAGTCTGATGTACAGGAAGCGTGAAGGAGAACGTGCTCCCTTTCCCGGGTTTTCCAGTACTTTCCATCCAGATGCGGCCTTTATGCATCTCGACCAACTGCTTGACAATGGGCAGGCCCAAGCCTGTTCCAGGCGTAGCCAGCACCAACGGATTCTCGCCACGGTAGAAACGCTCGAAGACTTGTTCCTGGTCTTCCGGGGCAATGCCAACGCCATTATCGCTCACATCCACCCGCACCTCGTCGCCGCCATTCACGACCTGCAGGCGGACGATTATCTTGCCGTTCTCAGGGGTGTAGCGATAGGCATTTTCCACCAGGTTGGCAATGATCTGACGCACACGCTCAGAGTCGCCATAGACGCGGGGCAAACTGGAGGCTGCTTCGAGCGAAAGCCCCATGGGTTTGTTTTCCTCCTGAGAGCGGCGCAGCACTTCGGAGATCACATCCTCGGCCACATCCCGCAGGTCAAGCGGCTGTGGGGCGAGTGTAACACGCCCGGACTCGATGCGCGAGATATCGAGCAGATCGTTGACCAGGATATTCAGCCGTTCGGTATTGTTGCGGATGATTTCCAGGAAATGGGTCTGATTCTCGTTCATCGCTCCGGCCGCGCCCATCAACAGGATGTCCACGTAGCCGCGGATGGAGGTCATCGGCGTGCGCAATTCGTGGCTGACCGTCGCCACAAACTCGGACTTCAAGCGGTCAACCTCGACTTCGTGCGTGATGTCACGGAAAATAGAGACCGTACCCAGGAAGTCGTTCGGAAGCATGACAGGCGCCAGGTGGACCAGCACCACACGACCATCTTCCAGTTCCAGTTGCTCGGCGTATGTGTCGCCCGGCACATACGAAGACGGATCTTCCGACCACTCGCGGACGGTTTGTTTCCAGGCGCTGGCCGCCTTGCCAAACAGACCGCCGAAATCATCCAGCGTCTGCTCGACCACATGCGAGGCATCCAGATTAAGGATGCGCTGCGCCGAATTATTGAGGAAGCTGATCTTGTTCTCCGCGTCCGTCACCAGCACACCGTCAGCGACGGCCTCCAGGATGGCCTGCGACCGGCTGGCGTCTTCCTTCTCCTTGCGAAGCATATTGCCCAGGCGTTCAGCCTGATCGCGGATCAACTCATACAGATTGGCATTGTTGATCGCGACGGCAACCTGACTGGCAATGGCCTTGACGAGATTGAGCTGCTCCGGATCGAAAAACTTCTTCTTGCGATGGAAGACCATCAACACGCCGATCACATCCTCGCCGACAATCAGCGGAGCCGAGATCGCGCTGCGGTGTTTCTGCACTTTGGACTTGATCTTCACCCAGCGCGGGTCTTGATTCAAGTCGTCAACCAAAATGGCATCCTGATTCTGAACCACCCAGCCCGCCAGACCTTCACCGACTCTCAAGGCAAATTCCTTTTGTTCCGCCTTCGCGTTGGTCAAATAGCCATACCCGGCGCGATAATGGAGCTGATTGTCGTCCGGATGCAGGAGCATGATCGTGCCCTGTTCCGCACCGGTGGCATCATTAAGCAAAGCCAGGGTGCGATTGAGCGCCCGGTCGAGGTCGAGGCTGGCGGAGACTTCGGTAAGAATGTTCAGCAGCGTCTCTGTATTCTTCTGCTCCCGTTCCAATTGTGCGGTACGTTCGATGACGCGCTGTTCGAGTTCTTCCGCCAGGCGCTGGGTTTCGGCAAACAGGCGTCCATTTTGAATGGCGATGATGGCCTGGTTCGCCAGCGTACTCAGAATCTGCTGGTCATCCTCCGTATAAACGTTGACCTGGTAACTCTGCGCCGAGAGCATCCCGACGACCTGCTCGCCTATCTGCATCGGCACAGCCAGGATGGAGCGCGGCGTACCCAAATCCCCGCCTGTGACGCCGCCCATCTCATCCACCAGGTCAGAGCCGTGGATCAATAATGGTTCGCCGGTAGCGATCACCTGTCCGCTCAGCCCCTGGTCGAGCGGCAGGCTCATGGTTTGCGAACGTTCATCATGGTCCACCAGATAAACGCCGTCAATCACCTGTTCTTTCTCGTTCAACAAGGCGATCACAAAGGATTCGACCGGCATCAGGCGTTTGGCCGCTTCGTGAACCGCGACGTAAATCTTTTCCGGGTCCAGGCTGGCGCTGATCTCAGCGCTGACCTGGTTGATGATCGCCAGTCGTTCAGCCGTCGAAAGCGTGGACTGATACAGGCGGGCATTTTCCAGCGCGATAGAAGCCTGGTTGCCAATCGTGCGCGCCAACTCGATCTCGTTTGGGCTGAAGCGGAAATCACCCTCCATCTGGATGAACAGCAAGGCGTGCATCGCTTCGCCGCTGGAAAGGGGCAACGCCATCAAAGCCCTGGTCTCGCCCAGGAGATCTGCCAACTCATCAAGTTCGGCCTCGGCCTGCACATCGTCCGTGGTGAACACCCCCAGCGACTCGCGCAAACGCTCGAAGAGGGGCGTTTCGGGCAAAGGCTGGGGCAAATCCTCCGGTCGAGCGCGTTTGGTCTCCGGCAAAATATCCTTCAAAAGAGCCTGTCCGCGTTCGAAGACGATCACGGAAACCTGGCTGGCATTCAACGCCCGCAGCAACTCTTCTGCTGTCAGCCAGAGCACCTGGTCGGCATTCAGCGAGCCGCTCAACTCCGCCGAGAAGCGGTTGAGCAACGCCAAACGTTGTGAACGCTGGTCGAGTTCCGCCGCTCGTCCCAGGCTGTCCTCGTACAGACGGGCGTTCTCCAGCGCCACAGCCGCCTGCCCGGCGAACGTCTTCGCAACCTGGATATGAGTCGGCGTGTAAAAATTCGCATCCTCTTTTTCGAGGGCAATAGCGCCGGTCACCTCGCCTTTTGAAATCAGCGGAATGCCCAGCCAGGACAACCGCTCGGCTTCAACCAAGGCCGGGAAACGCGGGTCTTCACGCACGTCCGAGATCGCGATGCCCTGACCGGTGCGGATCATTTCGTTGAACAAAGCGCTGTCTTCGACGGCCACAGTCAGGCCAATGCGCTCTTCACTGTCCGGGAAGCCGCGCGCCGCGGCAACCGACAGGTGATCCTGATCGTGCAGCCAGAGAGTGGCCGTATCAAAGGGGATGACCGCTCCCAACTGATCGAGCAACAAAGCGACCAGTTCACCGCTTTGCAAACTGGAAGTGATCGTCGCCGCGACGCCCGTCAGCGCCTGCAATTGGCCGGCGCGTTCTTCGGTCGCTTTCACCAGGCGTACGTTTTCCAGGGAAAGCGCAACCTGCTGTGACAGCGAGAGCAGCAGGGCTTCATCTTCAGCCTGGAACGCGGACGCTTTGTTGAAATTGTCCAGAACCAGCACGCCCAGGCAATGATCGCCCATCTGGATCGGGATCAGCAAACTGGAAACGGGCAAGCGACCGCCGGTCGCCTGACGATAATACAAAAGATGTGTCGCCGAGAGGGTGTAATCCCGGGCGAAGTTAACTTCGTCCACGTTGCGAGGCCGCCGCTCCGCGAAGACAGTGCCGGGGAGCGCCTCCCCTGCATGATAGGTAATTTCCATCATGCTGTCGTTATCCGCGTAATTCAGAACAGCCCTCGGGACCAACTGCTCCCGCCGGTCGTCCCAAAGCAGCACCACCCCGGCATGCGCAGCCGAGATCACACGCAAAGCGCTCTCCAACAACGCCTTGACAATGCTGACCGGGTCAAGTCCGCTCAAACGGCGGCTGAAGTCCAGTAACAGGTTAACTTCCTGCAAGCGGCGGCGGGTCTCGTTGAGCAGGTCGATATTCTGGAGAATAACGGAAGCCTGCCGGGCGATCTGGAAGTAGACCTGTTGATCTTCCTCTGCCAGGGCCGGCATCGGCTCCAGACTGATCGCCAGCACCGCAGCCACGGTCTTACCGTCCACCTTGACGGGCAAACTCAAGAAGCCCTTGGCATGCAGCGCGCTGAGCAACGGCGTCTCGCGCCACTCATCGTTCTCGTCCAGGTTCATGACCACCAAAGTCTCGCCCGTTTGCAGGCAAGTTCGCAGAGGGTTGCGCTGGCCGAACAATGCTTCGGGATTGGTGGCGCGCGGCACGTTGCCCAAAACATGCAAAAGGTGCGGGCCTTCGGGCGTATCTTCGGCAACCAGCGCGACCGACATGCCGAGGTGGGTAAGGATCTCACGGCCCAGCGCCAGCAAGGCAGATGAAGCGTCCAATTGGCGGCTGACCGTCTCGGTGATCTTTAACCCGGCGCGGATACGCTGCGTGCGCCGCTCCAGGTTTTGGACGGTTATCGTCTGCTCCAGGTCCTTGTGCAGCAAGATCGGCAGATCATTCTGGCTGACGCTCAACAAGCGCTGCTGGCGTTCCATCCCGGAAGAGAGCGCTTCAATGCGTCCCTTGAAATCATTCAGGCGGTATTGACTGCTGATGACCAGCGATGCTTGGGCAGCAAAAATCTCGATCGACTCAATCGTGGCATGGTCCGGACGCATGCCGTCGCTCGGCTGGTCCAAACTGATCAACCCCAGCGGGTTCCCGGTTTGGTCTTCGAGCAGGAAAAGCAGGAAGTCGTTCGGATTCCAGGCATTCGGCTTTTCATCCATCCCCGCAGACGGCAGGGTGACCATGTGCACATCCGTCGGCACGACCGGGGTCTCATCCGCCGGGATGTAGTACGCGCGTCCGATTTGGAATTCGGGCTTGAGCAATTGCTGGATGCTCGTCAGGGGCTGCTTGCGGGCTTTCAACTCGTTCAACGTCTCAGGCGGGATGCCGACGCCGGTCACGCGACGCAACATGCCTGTATCCGGCTCATAGACGCTGACCAGGACCACCTGGAAGGGCGTCGACTCGTGAATGCCGCGGGCTATCGCCTCCAGAGCGCTTTCCAGCGGCTGATCCGGGTCAAGGGTGTACGTGGTCTCAAGCAGCTTGGAAAGGGTTTCCGCACGGCGGCGGAGCAATTCACCATGACGCATCTGTTCGTGATAACGATGAACATTTCCCAAAGCAATCGCCGCCTGGACGGCCAGCGTTTGGATAAAGTCCAACGATGCGTCATCGAAATGATTCGGGGCATCGGAATGCAGATGGATCAGACCAGCGGTCTTTCCCTGATGGGCAATGGGCGCCACCAGTGCAGAGCGAACGCCGTCATGACTGGCAGGATACTCCCCGTTCTTGGAATCGGCGACGAGGATCGGCCTGCCGTTCTGGACCGCGGCACGCTCGAGATCCGTAAGTTGATCGTCATGCAAACAACCCAGGGACAGGCTCACGCGCGGGTCGTCCTGCGCTCCGTTCAGGTCAAAGAGCGTAATCGTGCCGCAATCAGCCCGCGTGGTACGCAGACCTTCATCGTATACGACCTGGAGCAGTTGATCCAAATCCAGGGTCGTGTTCAGTTCACGGCTGACGCGTGAAAGGGCAACCAACTGGTCGACGCGCGTCCGCAGGCTTTCGTCCGTTTGCGCAGATCGGCTGGATTCTTCGATCGCAACGGCCAGTTGACCGGCGACCGTCGCAACGACCTGGAGATCGTAATCGTTGAAAAAGTCCGTTTTCCGGCTGGTGATCATCAACTCGCCAATGCTGCGCTCTCGAACGACCAGAGGAACGACAACTGCCGATTCCATCTGCGAGGTCTCCACCATCGGACGATAGAGCTGCAAAACACGCCTGTCCCGGCTCAAATGCCCTGAAATAAAGGCACGCTGACTGCCCGTGACCGTGAAGCGATATTGTGGGTCGTCCACATACAACTGCGAGAATAATTTCAGGCTCTCCTCTGAGACCCCCCAAAGTGAATCCAGATGGGCATTCAAGGTACCCTGGCGTTCATCCAGGAGAAAGATCACAGCCGAATCGGCTTGAAGAAGTTGCGCCAATTCCCGCAAAGAAAAACGGAGGATCTCATCCATCGTCGCCGAGGAGGCAGCCAAACTGGCAATCCTGCGCAAGGCTTCCGAGCGTTGGGCGCGTCGGCGGGTCTGCTGCATAAGGGCTGCATTGTCGATGATCGTCGCAGCCTGGTTGGCGACGATCTCCATCAAACGCAATTCGTCTTGAGAGAAAGCTGTCTTGCCCTGACGATGATTGGAAAGTTGCAGGTAACCCAGAAAACGTCCGCCAGACACCAAGGGCACCAGCGCCGATTCATGCAAGCTGGCCGCTTGAGCCACGTCATGCAAGTTCAGATCGCGCCACCGCTCATCTTCCGTGGCTTCCTCCGTCAGCAGAGTTTCGCGCGCCGAGATGATCTTCGCAGCCGGGCTTCCAGCGGGCACGACGGCGTGATAGATCTCGACCACGTGCGCTGGAATTCCTTCAAAGGGCACTTGCCCCTCCAGCATTCGCCGATTCTCGTCGTAGAGCAAAAAGCCCAGGATTTTTACGTCGAACAGGGAAACGATACTCTTTACCAGACGGCCAAAGAAGTCCTGCGCGTCCTGCAAGGAGCCAACCGACTGAGCCAGATTTGCCAACCCCGAAAGTTCGGCTGCGCGCCGCTGTTCATTCTCGTACAGCAACGCGTTGCGAATGGCTGTCGCGGCCTGCCCGGCGATCAGTTGGATAATGTCCAGGTCTTCGCGCGCATAGGCATCGACAGCGATCTGACCCGCCTCCAATATGCCGACCAACTCGCCCCCGGCCTGAAGCGGAATGCCGATATAGGAGCGGATCGGATACTGCCCAGTTCCTTCTGTAAAACGCACCTCGGTAAAAGCTTGCGTATCGGGGACAAATAGCGGCTGTTTTTTGGCAACCAGGTATTCGGAATACGCCCCGAAGCGCGTCTCGGTGCTTCTCTCCAATTGACGAGTCGTGCCATTCAGGCTGCTGAAGCGATAGGGAACGAGCCTTTGACTCGCCTGATCCCATATCTTGATTTCCAAAACATCCGCGGGGATCAGTCGCTCGATATTCTCCAGGACAGCCCACAGGGTGGCGTCCAAATTCAAGTTGGCAGCAATCGCCTGACCGAAGTCCGTGATGATGCGAAGAACCGAACCGGACACATCGCCGGCCTCCGCCAGCCCCGACGCAATTTCCGGTTGACGCAGCGAGAGCAGCATGACCGGATACGGCCCAGGCACCTGATAGGAGACGCCTTCCACCAACCGCCCGCCGATTGAAAAGCGCGTCTGGCCCTCCGCGGTGCACAGGCGCAGAAAGTCGTCGCTGGGACGGGCGCGCCGCGCCAGCCGTTCCAGGTCTGGCTGTTCATTCTCGTTCAGATTAAACCACTGTCGTGCAATCGCGTTGACATACTCAACCCGTCCGCCGGGTTGGATCACCAGTACGGCATCCGTATGTTCAGGAATATCAACAGATGATGGTTGGATTGCAGATTGGAAAGTGGGCTGAAGTCGGGTAACCAAACGCGATAAAACCCAGACCAGTACGATCAATACCAGTCCGAGCAATAGGAGTTCGATGCCCAGGCCCAGCCCTTGCAAAATCACAGAATGGAACCTCAGCCCCTGGAAACGCTTGTGGTATCCTGCCGGCGCACCTCGGCCGCCATCTCTGTAATCTCGCGGATATCTGCAAAAGTATGCTGTTTGGGTGTAATGATCCCGACGGCCAGTGTCATCAACGGCGCCTTCTCCATCTCCCCGTCTGAATTGGCTGTTTGCACAAAGCCTTGCTGACGATCCATAAAGTTGTAGTGGGCTTGCACCTCTTCCACAAAACGGTCTTTCAGGCGCTGCTTGATCGTTCGGGCAGCATCTTCAGTGGTGATGATTATGAAATTGTCGCCACCCGCGTGGCCGATGAAATCATCCGCAGTGCCCAGTTCGTCCACGACTTCGCCCAACAACATGGCCGTGAAGCGCAATACGTCATCGCCAGCCACAAAACCGTAGACATCCTTGAATGAATCGAAGTGGTTGAGACGCACATCCATCAACGCCCAACTCTCCTCACGGATGATGCGGCGTAGCTGCTCCTCGATCAGATGCCCGGCCGGAAGTCCAGAGCGAGGATCGGTCAGGCTCTCGCGCTCAGCGCGACGAATGGCTCCCTGGACGCGCAACTTAAGCTCTTCGATGTCGAATGGCTTGGTGATGTAGTCATCCGCGCCCAATTCCAGCCCCTGGAGCTTATCGCTGCGCTCATCCTTCTGCGTCAGGAAGATGACCGGGATATGGCTGGTACGCGTGCTGGTACGCAGTGTACGGCAGACCTCGTAGCCGTCAATATCCGGCAGCATGATGTCCAGAATGATCAAATGAGGCAATACTTGCCGCGTTTTCTCCAATGCAACCGATCCGCGCGGCGCGATGTCCACATCAAAATCCAAGCCGCCAAAGTAGATCTTCAGCATATTGGCAATATCAGCGTCGTCTTCGACGACCAAAAGGCGGGCTTTTCCCATACGAGCCTCCCAACAACGTCTAGTTGCGCCGCTGCGCCCTGCGGGCGCTCTGGCGTACAGCTTCGATTTGTTCCGGCGTTACTTCTTTTTCAAAAGAGCGAAAACCGCTCAGACGGAAACCATGTTTCTCCGCGATCATCGTAATTTCGTCCACACGGCTGCGCGTGATATGCTTGCCCAATGTGTAATCTTCCAAACGACCTTCCAATACCAGCGCCATCGTCTCAGCCATGCAGGCATAAGCTTTGCCAGGTGGAAAACCAAAATTAAAGTGAAAGTCAACGGGGCCTGGAACATCCACCATACCGCCGTCTATTACTAATATATCATCTCTTGCCGCGGCTACCATTACAGAAACATCGCGAGGCCGCGCCACGTCGCAAACCACGCTGCCCGGTTGAAGATGCTCCGGGCGGATGACTTCCTGATGTACCGCGCTGGTCACCGTCAAGATCAACCGGGCATCCGAAAGGACAGACATGTCCGTGCTGGCGACCAGTTCCGCCCGCGCCGAGGGCTGTAACGCAGTCTGGACTTCCTCCAGCGGCCCCATATGGCGGCCGATCAGATATAAACGGGCGACATCATCAGCCAGCAATTCAGCGCAGACCCGGCCAATCGCTCCGCCCGCGCCGACCACCGCCGCGGTCGCGTTGCGCAGTGAAATCCCCATCAACTCCGCCGCCTTGCGAATGGCTTGCACAGCAATCGCCACGGTGTACGAATCACCCGTCGTGACCGGTACATCCAGCGCCTTCGCGATAGTAATCCCGGCGTCTCCGACCACGGACGTGAATGCGCCCAGGCCAAGAATATCCGCACCCAGACGCTCGGATAAACGTCCGGTCTGAATAATCTTACGATAAACTGTCTTTTCTGGCAACGCCAGCATGCGTCGCGGCGTGAACGGGCACGCTATGAACCAGCCTTTGATCTGCTTGCCGGTGGCCTCGGACGTAATTCCCTCGATCTCGGAAATGTAGACCGGAGGGAAAAATGTCGAGAAAAAATCAATTTGACGTTCACTGAGCACACGCCCCAGAAAAGGGTACTTTCGGCTGACATCCCGTTTAGGGTCAATCGGATGAATGATAAAGGCAAAACTATCCATTGCTTACCAAGATTCCACCTCTGATTCGCCTGATTGATGATACGGGGAGCGATGCAAATACCCCAAACGCAAGTGATGATGGTCGCTGTCTTCGTAACGGATGTCTTTCATGATCACGCGCCGCTCTTTGGAGGCAGCCAGCACCACGTCCGATTCAATCGTCCGCGCCGGATAAATGACCAATCCGGAGCCGAGGCGGCAGTTATGTCCCACACAACTGCCCATGACAGGACGGTTTGAGATCTTCAGCTCGTCGTTACCATCCAGGGCGCGAATGGGAGCCGGAATCAGGTTATAGTCCGTAAACGTGGACCCCGCGCCGATAAAGGTGTTGCGCCCCACCACGCACATCTGCAAACAAGTATTTTGAGCAACCATGCTGTTGTCCATAATCGTGGTCATGAACAACGCCGCCCGGAAGGGCAAAAACGTGCCGTCCCCGACGACCGAGAGCATGAGCTGCACATCCTGAGAAATATTGACATTATCCCCGATGATGCAATTCTCGATGACTGCGCCCGCACCGACGGTGACGTTATCGCCAATCGTCGTCGGGCCGTGAATGACGGCACGCGGGTCGATAATACAGTTCTTGCCCACCTTGACCAACTCTGAACATTCCAATATTTGCCGGCCCTCATAAAGCGCCGTGCTCAATATCTTCAATTTGTACAACAGGTCTTCGTTCAGGCGTTTTTCAAAACGCGCCCCGCGTGCGAACATGCCAAAGACCACGTCCGCGATGAAAATATGCACCCACGAATCGATTGCCAACAGCGCGCGCAATGGCACCTGGAAGACCAAGTCGCCGCTCTCGTCAGCCATGTAGGTGGGAACATGGTAGTACCCCACCTCGCGCGCTTGCATGTCGACCACCAGCGGACGTGCATCCGCGACCGGGCCGCGCGGGTAATACCACAGATCGGCCAAATACAGATTCCCGGCCGGTGTGTACGATGTGGAAAGCGGCAGCGCGTGTTCACGGAAGGCCGGGTCTTCAGATGAAAAAGCCGCCCGGCTGGCGCGGCCGCGTTTTCTGGCAGTTGCCAGGAAAGCGCGAATGTAGCCCTGATCGAAAAACAGATTGTCGCGGTAGACCAGCATCTCCTCGCGCGTCTGCGGGAGGCGCTGGCCGGGCTTCAATTCCAGTTCACGCGTCGTATACGGGGCCAGCAGGTTGCGCTGGAGCAGCCACAACGGCTGATTCTGAATGCGCAAATCCCGCGCCGGCTCATTGAACGGCGGAAGTGGTCGAGGGGCTTGGAGGATGATCTTCAGCATGAGTTCAGGTTATGGGGATGCGGTCAATGACAATCGTGCAGGCCGGATCACCGCGTGCAATACAGTGAGTTTCTTCAACGTTAAATATCTTACCACCACTCACCCAGTAAAGGGACTCCTGCAACAGTCCTACGGCCAGGTGACAGACCGGTTCGTCGGTGTGGCGGCCCCAGCACAAGGGGCAGCGCTCGATGTGCCAGTGGATCTGCCCGGGCTGTTCCTCCAGCCGGACGCGTTGATCGGTGTGCCGGTTGAAAAGAGACGCAAACACCCGGCTGCCGAGACGCAATTTCGTCGATAACGGCAGCAGGCGGAAAGCCATGTCCGTCAACCCCAGTTGGGGACCAAATTCACGCATCCCGTATTTGAAACAGGCGCGTCCGGTGCGCAGGGCCAGTCCGCGTCCACCATGCGGCCCGTAAATCTGCTCCAGCGTTGACTGGATACTACTGATGGTCTCAAAAGGGATTTGTAAATCCCGGTTACGGGGAGGGTAACGATCGATCATCGACGAGAGCGAAGCCAGATTCAAGACGGCATTGACGCCGTTCTGCCCGATGATCTCCTCCATTGCCAGCAGAATGATCCTCCCCATGCGGTTAGGATAATAATACGCTGGCATGGAATCACTCATTCGGCGGCTGCTCTTCGTCCAGGAATGTTTTCAACTTCCGCATGAACTCGTCCGGCTCGTCCAGCATGATGAAATGGCCGGCATCGGGGAATCGTTCGATCTGCACGCGAGGGATACCGGCCTGCATCGGCTGCCATTGGCCGGGATTGACGATGTTGTCCAGGGCGCCAAACATGCCCAGCGCCGGGACTTTGATCTGCGGCAACATCGGACTCAGGTCCGTGCGGCGCAGGGAGGCAATGCTCAACAGGAAGGATTCCAGGGTGGTGCGGGAAAGGTCGCGATCCATCATCTCGGGGAAACGCGGATCCCGGCTGATGAACGGCGAAGCGATGCGCATCCCCAGGCGAAAGCCCCACATGACATTGAAAAGCATAAAGGCGACCGCCCGGTAGCCAGACAATTTCAGCGGCCAGGCCAGCGACGAACCGACGATCGGAGAGCCGATGACCACGACTTTGCTGACCCGCTCCGGATACTGGATGGCAACCGAAAGGCTGACCGTGCCGCCCATGCTGTGCCCGACCAGCGGCGCGCGGACGATGCCCAACCTTTCCATGAATTGGTCAACCAGACTGACAAAATCCTGTACGGCGTAAGTCTCGCGCTTCTTGCCCGATTCGCCAAACCCCCAGAAATCCAATGCATAAGTGCGATAATAACGGCCCAAATAGGCCATGGTTTCCTGCCATAACCCCCACGAACCCAGCCACCCATGCAACAAGATGACTGGACGCCCACGTCCATAAACTTCGTAATGAACTATGCCTTGATCAGTGGTAATTGAGGACACGGCGATCCAAAAACCGGAGCCCTACCCTCCGGACTCCATCTCAGCCAAGATGCTGTACAGCAATTCCAGCAGGACTGTCTTGACAGATTTGCGGTTGGTAGCGACGCAGGGCAGCAGCTTGATCTTTGAATCCAGCCGCAGCGCGTGACGCATATCATCGACTTCCCAGGCATCTTCTGCATCCTGCTTGTTGGCAGCCACGACGTAGGGCGTAGGCGCGTAAGCGCGGAAAGTTTGCAGAATACCACGCGCCTCGCGGAAGGTCTCCGGACGAGCGCTGTCCACCATAACAATGAAACCCAACATACCTTCGGAGAGAATTTCCCACATAAAGTCGAAACGCTTCTGGCCCGGCGTGCCAAAAAGGTACAGCACCAAGTCTTCGTCCACAGTGATACGGCCAAAGTCCATCGCAACTGTGGTCGCTTCCTTGACCATCTTTTCGCCATCGGAAGAAATCTTTCGTTCGGTCGAGACAACGTCAATTTCGCTCACCGATTGAATGAACTCTGTTTTTCCGGCGCTGAAGGGGCCTGTCACCACCATTTTGACCGTTTGCATAATGTCTATCCTTGAATTAAAAAGATTTGAATGCGCTACATTGAACGAATGCGTTTGATCAAGCGATTGACCAAGGATTTCTGTTCTTCTTTGTCCTGTGTTGGGAACATATTCGAGGTCATCGGAAGCGGAGCGCCTTCTGGCCGAACGATCTCCACCAACCCCGCCTGCAGCAAGCCGTACACAATTCGGCGGATCTCCAACTCGTTCATTTTCGTCGCTTTGGCGATCTGACTGATGGTATTCTTGGGCGTGATATAAGAAACGACCCGCCACTCCTCCACGCTCAAATTGATATTGCGCAGATTCGCGCCCGGTCGGTCCGTAAATTTGAGCGCCATCTCCAGGCTGGGAATCTCATCCTGCAACTGTTCCCACTCACGCAGTTGGCGCGAGCCTTCGATGATCAGATTTTCCAGGTCAAGTCGGATATTGATGCGGTCTTCCGGCGGCAACATGTCGTTCTCAAAGCGGAAGAAGCCTTCCACCCAGGTGAAAAGCCGCCGGGTGATGTCTATAAAATACTGCTGCAAACTGGCAAGGATATCTTCTTGCGAGACATAGCCAGCGTTGATCAACAACAACCCAAGTTCCTTGTCCGACACATGGTCAGAACGCTGCTTGATCGCGAGGTACTGGTTGGCAGTCAACTTGCTGCCTTTGTGCAAAATGGTCGCCAGGCTGTTATCTTCCTGCCCTATCGCGGCATAAGCCAGCTTCCCCTCGCGGAAAGCGACCTGGGCCGTCTCATTGGGACCATCCACTATGAGCGTCCCCGTCTTGTGCGCCAGGTTGATCAGGTTAAGCAGTTGGGTAATCGTAAAGTCGCGCAGGTTGCCGCGCAATGCCATAGCAGGCCTCAAGAAATGCCCCCCATCAGGGGAGCAAAAGAATTGAAAAGATTATACATGCAAGGCCGTGATGCGTCAAATAGGCCGGTTTTCACAATTGAAAGGTAGCCGATAAGACGCCCGTCAATCAATCCCAGCCGCCGCTGCTCACCTTGACCTTGCCAGCCGTCTCCACAGTTGCTGCCCTGCCTTTTTGTGCATTCCACCATCCTGTGCTACACTCTACCAAAAGCCGAGAAAAGGACGCTTATGAGAACCAAACCCATCATCTTCAGCCTGGCGCTGGCCCTTGTGCTGACCCTGCTGCCCATCTCCACGGCGGGAGCCAGCCGGCTGGCGGATATCAGCGTCACGGACGACCGGGCTGCGCTCAACTTCCCCGACAGTATCACCTTCAGCGCCGACCTTCGAAGCGAGGCGGTCATCACTTCGGTCGTGCTGGAATACGGCTCCGAACAGTTGACCTGCGGTACGGTCGTCGCAATGGCCTTTCCGCAGTTCACGCCCGGCAAATCCATCTCCGCCGAATGGACGTGGGAGATGAAGCAGTCCGGGTCGCTGCCGCCCGGCACACAGATTTGGTGGCGCTGGCGGGTGATGGATGAATCTGGCCGCGAGATCGTGACCGCTCCGCAAACCATCACCTGGCTGGACGAGCAGCACGACTGGCAGACCATCAGCGGCGGCAATATCCGCCTGCACTGGTACGACAGCGGTCGGGCTTTCGGGCAGGAATTGCACACCGCCGCCGTGCAAGGGCTGGCCCGCCTGGAACAGGACGCGGGACTGGTCACCGAGCAGCCGGTCGACCTGTACATCTACGCCAACACCACAGACATGCGGGACGCCATCCTGTACGAGCCGTCCTGGACCGGCGGCATGGCCTTCCCCGGCCACAGCATCGTCATCATCGGCATCGCCCCATCCGACCTGGACTGGGGCAAAGACACGATCGTCCACGAACTGACCCACGTCCTGGTCGGCCACCTGACCTTCTCCTGTCTGGGCGACGTCCCGACCTGGCTCAACGAGGGGCTGGCCGTCTACAGCGAGGGCGAACTCGAAGCGTATTCCCGCAAACAATTGGATGACGCCATCGCCGACGACAAGCTTTTTTCGGTACGCTCCCTGAGCGGCGGCTTCTCCGAAATACCCGACCGGGCCGACCTTTCGTACAGCGAATCCTACAGCATCGTCAAATTCCTGATCGAGCAATACGGGCGCGACAAAATGACCGCCCTGCTGCTGGCCCTGCGCGACGGCGCGGTCATCGACGAGGCCCTGACCCAGACCTACGGCTTCAACGTGGACGGCCTGGAGGACGCCTGGCGGGAAAATATCGGCGCACAACCGCGCGCCATTGCCCCGAATCCGACTGCCACGCCGCAGCCCACGCCCGTCCCGACCATCGTGCCCATCTCCGGCGCGCCGCTGGTCGTCACGCCCACCCCGCTCCCCCTCGTGGACGAGACGCCCGCTGCCGTTACCGCCCAAACAGAGACGGACGCCGCGCCTGCTTCCATACCAGCCGCCATCTGGATCTCGGCCTGCTGCCTCGTCATGCTTCTCAGCATCTCCGGAGCCTTTCTCTTCTACCGTCGAAGGAATGCGGACAAATGACCACTCTCCCACGCAAACTCATCTTTCTGCTGCTGCCCTTCCTGCTGGCCTGCCAGTTGACAGCGGGACTGCCCGACACGACGACCATCCCGGATACGCCCGTTGCTCCCGATGCGCTGCTCATCACGGAAACCCCAACCGCCACAGCGCGGCCGGACGCCAACACCTACAACAACCCTGATTATGGCGTGCAGGTCTATTATCCGCTCGACTGGAAAACGGAAGACGCCAGCAGCGACGGCGGCCTGACCTGGTTCGTCAACCCGGATTATGACGTTTACGCCGTGCTGTATACCGTACCGCTGGATCCGGGCGACACGCTTGAATCGCTGGCTGCTGAACTCAAAGAGCAAACATTCAGCGATCTGTCGAATGTCGATGTCCTGAGCGACGAGGCCATCCAACTCGACAGCGGCCAGCAGGCCTGGCAAACCCTCGCCACAGGCCATCGCAGCGACGACGATCTGCTGCTCAAGATCAGCCTGACGACTGCCATCCACGGCGGGCATGCCTTTGTCGTCCTGGCCTTCGGCGAACCGGAGTTTTACGACCAGGCCGACACCGCCCTGTCGCTCGTCGTCCGCTCGATGCAATTCGAGACGCCCAAGATCGCGAACACCCCGCGCGACCAGGCCCTGATCCTGCTGGGCGGCGAAAGCACCAACCCGCGCAGCTACGACCCGGCCACGACCCACAGCTCCGGCGACAAACTGGCCTTCAGCGGACTGGTCTCTTTCGACCCGCAGTTGAACCTCGTCCCGGAACTGGCCGAATCGTGGGAAATCAGCGCCGACGGCACGGTCTACACCTTCCATTTACGGCAGAACGCCCGCTTCCACGACGGGAAACCGGTCACCGCCCAAGACGTGGTCTACTCCTGGGAACGCGCCGCCAGCCCCGGGATCCAGTCCGACACCGTCCTGACCTACCTGGGCGACATCCTCGGCGTTCGGGAGATGAATGCCGGCCAGGCCGAACATATCGCGGGTCTCAAAGCCCTCGACGAGCACACCCTGCAAGTCACCATCGACGCGCCCAAGCCCTACTTCCTGCTCAAACTGACCTACCCGACCGCTTTCGTGGTAGACCAGGCCAATGTCGAATCCGGCCCGGAGTGGTATCGCACGCCCAACGGCACCGGCCCCTACAAGCTGACCGAATGGAAACGCTTCGAGGTCATGGTCTACGAGCGCAACGAGGATTTCTATCTCGGCCCGCCCGCCATCCCGACCATTATCGTGCAGTTGTTCTCCGGCGTGGGCCTGCGCCTGTACGAATCCGGGGAAATCGACATGACCGCCGTCTACTCCTACGCCGTGCCGCGCGTCAGCGACCCCGAAGAACCGCTGCACAACGACCTGCACACCGGCGTCAATCTGTGCACCGGCTACGTGGTCTTCGACGTGACCCAGCCGCCTTTCGACGATGTGAAAGTCCGGCAGGCCTTCAGCATGGCCTTCGACCGTCAGCGCTATATCGACGTGGTGCTGAGCGGCAACGCGCTGCCCGCGCACGGCCTTTATCCCCCCGGCCTGCCTGGATTCAACATCGACCTTCAGGGCCTGCCCTACGACCCCGAGCGCGCCCGCCAGCTTTTGGCGGAATCGAAATACGGCGGCCCGGACGGCCTGCCGCCCATCGTCTACACCGACGCGGGCATCGGCAACGACGCCGGGCACAGCGTCGCGGCGATGGCGCAGATGTGGGAGCAAAACCTGGGCGTGTCCATCACCATCGAGAACATCGAGCCCGACCGTTACATAGACGAGATCTATGCCGGTCACCACGGCCAGCTCTTCAAGACCGGCTGGTGCGCCGACTATCCCGACCCGGAAAATTTCGCCGATATCCTGTTCCACACCGGCTCGCCGCAGAACAACGGCAATTACAGCAACCCGGCCCTCGACGCGCTGCTCGAACAGGCGCGCGTCGAGCAGGACGTAAGCAAGCGCATCGCCCTCTACCAACAGGCCGAGCAGATCATCGTGGACGACGCGCCGGTGCTCTTCACCGTGCACAATCTTTCGTACGTGCTGGTCAAGCCGTATGTGAAAGGGTATGTGTGGACACCGATCGACATCCCCCTGGAACGCTATTTGTGGCTGGATTGGGGAGAATAATTCTCATTCATCTTGCAAAGGCCTTTGACCTTCGCAAAACAATGACCTCCCTCTGGCTTGGAACCTGCGGGAGGTCTATTTCATCACGGCCTTGCCTCGACGACCAACTCAACCCGTTCGATCGCAGGCCCCAGGCTTGCCACCGTTAGGCCAAACTTCATCCTGCTCCCAGGCTCCAGCCCGCCGCCTGCATCCCAGCGCCGCACGCCAACCACATTTCCATCCGCGTCGTAAGCCGTCGCCGCCACCCAAACCTGACTGGCAGCCTCGCTCCCCGCGGGCAACCGCACCTCCCCGCTGACCTGGGCCGTGCGGCCCGACCAGTCCACGAGCGTGAGCGTGTTCTGCAAAATGGCCGGCAGGTAACGCGCGTCGCCCGGCAGCAGCCGGATGGCCGTCAACATCTGGACGCGCGGCTGCGCGTCCACGGGGACGCCGGGCGGGAAGAAAGCCGCCAACGGCAAAGCCTCCCCCGGCGGCAAAATATCGAGCAGCGTGAACACGGTCTGGCTGGCCAGAGACTGGCCGCTCGCATCGAGCAGGGTGATCTGCGCGGAGATATTTTCGAGCATATCGGGATAGTCGTTGCGCACCAGCGCCAGACACCACATGCCCCGCTCAACGGTCGCATAACAGCGCGCCTGCGACACGGTCAACGGGACGGGCGTGGGCGTCGGCTCGCCGGAGATGTTCTGCGGGTCGCTGGGAATGCGCAAATCCTGTCCCACCGCCATGGCCGAAGGCGACACCTCCGGATTGGCAGCCATCAGCTCTTCCAGGGTGACGCCAAACCTGAGCGCAATGCCCAGCATGGTGTCGCCCGCGGCAACCGTGTAGGCGAACGGCGTCGGCGTGGGGATGGGCGTCTCCGCCAGGACAGCCGTCGGCGGGGGCAGCGTCGGGCTGGGGGTGCGAGTCTGATAGGGCTGTAAATCACCGGCCGGGGGCGGAGTCCGATCCGGCGCCGCATCCGCGGAGCAAGCCGCCAGCAGCAGAATCCCGGTCAGCATCCAGAGAAAAGATGTACGCGTCATGGGCGCGATTATATCAACTTACCGCCGCAAAATATTTTTCTTCGATCCCCCGCCAGGTCTCCCCCTCCGGCAGGCGCATGTACGCCGAAAGCAGCGGATGCACGCGGGCGATCTCTTCATACATTTTGAACGCCACACGGCGGATCGAAAAATGGGCGTTGGCGGCGGCCCGCAACTGGCAGAAATGATAGGCCTCGCGCAAGTTGAACGTGCACAGCACGCGGCGGTTGAAACCGTTGGGGACGACGTACGCCGCCACATGCGGATTGAACCCCGCCAATTTTTCGTAGGTCTCGGCAGCAGACTCCATGGCGGCTCGATACCGGGACCCGAAGCCTGCTTCCGTTATCAGCCGCGGCACGGCATACCCCAGCCGCGTCGTCAGCGCCTGCGGCGTCTGCGTCATCATGCGGTGACGCTTGAATTCGAAGTACGCGCCCTGATCCATGACCAGGTCGAAAGTATAGGTCGCGTATTCCAGTTCGCGCAGGGGAATGTCGTGCCGGGACAAACGTCCAAGCAAGGATTCGGCCAGTTGAACACGCTCCGCTTCGGAGGCCGCACGCACCTTCTGCAGAGCCGTGGCATAGGGCGTCCCGCCGAAACGATACAACGCCGCCGCCAGGATTTTCGTCTCGCCGTCTGTGTCGTAATCCATCAATCGGCACCAGTCGTTTTTCGTCGAGGCGGATGTTCGTCCGCTCCTGCGAGCAAGCTCATCGCTCGTCTCCACCAGGTACGGCACGGCCTCAGCATATTTGACCAGCGTGGGCGTCTCGCCCTGGGCGACCTGCTTGACCTGCTCCCCGACAAGACGCACTTCCTCCAGCGGGTGCGAGCGCATTTTGCGAATGGCGTTCTCCAGCACGCGCGCGTTGGCCGTCACGCCGACGTTTGCCAGCGAGGCCGCGGGCAGCAGGAAACGGCAGGCGTCCACATAGCGCGAGCGGATGCGGCGGTCCCAGGCCGCGTCGGATTCGTTCCCGCGGCGCGGCGCCTGCCGGGCGACGAGCGCGCGCGTCGGGGCGAGCGAATCGGCATAAGTCTGGAAGAGATCGCGGACGGCGCGCTCGTAGTCGGCGCGCAGGGCGTGGCCTTCCAGTTCGGGCGGGACGACAAAGGCATCCGCGTCCCATTTTTGGTAGCGGGTCGATTTCTCGGTGTAGGAGGCCAGGCGGTTGGATTCAATACACTCAATCGCGCGAGACATTCTCGATGGCGAGATGCAGCACGGCGTGTTCCGCGACCGAGGCGTGTCCGTAACCGACGACCCACTTCTCGTGGAATTGGGCGCTGGATTCGTCGCTCAGTTCCTCCGCGATCTCGCGGAAGGAGAGCGGCGAACGGGAGGTCTTGGCAAAGGCGACTGCGATGGTCTCCGGACTAAGTTCCTTGGGGGAAAGCAGATAGACTTGACGTTTGGGCATCAGTTGTATCCGACATCCTTCGAAAAAGGAATATCAGCGGAAACTTGCGGCAGCATGGACTGCAGTTTCCGCAACGCTTGCAGACCCCCAAAAAGGCCGAACAGTAAGAACAGGTGAAAGCCAACCCCCCACCAATCCTGGAAGAAGAGCAAAAGCAGCGCATCACCCGCATACAAGACCATGCCCGCGATGAAAGCCCAGCGCTGTCCCTTCCCGGAGAGATAACCGAACAAGGCGAACAGGGCCGAGATGCCAATGCTCAAAGCCAGCCCAATGCCTTTGATGAGCACGGTCGCGTCCGGGAGGTCTTGCGCCAGCAGAAAAGCAAAGCCGTCAATGACTTGCGTCAGTCCCAACCCGATCACAAAGCTGACCCCGCCGCCGAAAAGGGCAATCAACGAATTGACCACCGAGAGCGCCGCGATCCAGTAAAAATTGTTCGCGCCGGATTTGGCCTGCCGCTTGAGCTGCGCCAGGGCCATGAGCGCTTCAACCTGCCTGGCATTGGAAGTGTTTTCATCCATGGAGGAGTCCCCTTTCGGTGTGTTTTGGGTACTATAGACGAAAAAGCCCCGTTCGTCAACGGGGCACAAGTCCAGGGAAGCAAACACATAAAAATTCTCGCGCCGCCAGGGCGCAAAGACTTATTTCTTCTTGGCGGCCTTCACACCTGCGCGGTCGCGCAATATTTCGCGCGTCCTTGCAATATCTTTGTGGATCTGCGCCAACAACGCCTCCACCGACGAGAATTTCTGTTCATCACGCAAACGGGTGACAAACTCCAGTTTCAGATTCTGGTCGTACAGATCGCGCCGAAAATCGAGCAGGTGGGCTTCGACGCCGGGAATCTCTTCATCCGGCGTAAACGTCGGACGGACGCCGACATTCGTCACCGCGAGGTGCTTTTCGTCCCCCACATAAGCCCAACAAGCATAGACTCCATTGGCCGGGATAGCTTTCCCGGCGGGCACATCGATATTCGCCGTCGGGATGTCGATCTTGCGGCCGCGTCCATCGCCGTGAACGACCGGGCCGCACAGCGCATAGTAACGTCCCAACGCCTGCCCGGCCTCGGCCACCCGTCCCGCGGACAAGTAGGCGCGGATATGGCTGGAGGAAACGATCTCGCCGCCATACGTCACCGGGGCACAAGATTGGAGAGTAAACCCAAGCTTCTTCCCCAACTCGGCCAAACGAACCGCATCACCCTCCCGCTCACGGCCAAGGGCAAAATCGTAGCCGATGAGCAACTTCTCGGCATTCAAGTGTGCCTGTACGCGCGTCATGAACGCCTCGGCAGACAGCGCGGCCACGTCATGGTCAAAAGGGTGCGTGACAACCACGTCCACGCCCAAGTCGCCCAGCAGGGCCGCTTTTTCATCGGGCAACGTGAGATATTTCAGCCCGTTCCGTTTCCCCAACACCGCAGCAGGATGCGGATAAAAGGTGAGCACAACGGCAGACGCGCCAACTGCATGCGCGCCTGCCGTGAGATGAGCAAGGATTTCCTGGTGGCCGCGATGAACGCCGTCAAAGACGCCGATAGCCAGCCAGGATCGTTGTAACGAAACGTCTTCCAGCGAATGTGCATGAAGCATCAGAGATTTTTACGAGAAGAAAACCTTCTTCGGCTGCCACTCCAAACCGTCTTCGCCCTCGACCAGATCGAGCAGCGCGACCAGCTCCCCGGCCATGCTGATGCCGCGTACCAGTCCCGGTTTGCTGTCGGGATCGGCCTTGACGCGGTGTCCATGCCGGACTTCTTCCACCTCGTCCGGGTCGAGTTCGACCGAGGGCCAATCTGCCAGCGATTCGGCGGCCGGGATCAAGTATTGGTACCAGTTGCCAACCTCGAAAGCCTCTTTCAGCTTCCGCAAAGGAACCGCATCGCGCAGGGAGAAGCGGCCATTCTTCGTGCGCCGCAGCCCGACCAAATAGGCCCCACAGCCGAGCACCTCGCCCAAATCATTTGCCAGCGAGCGCACGTACGTGCCCGAGGAACAATGCACGTCCACAACCACTTCGGGGGACGCCCATTCGAGCACTTCCAGGTGGTGCACCTGGATCTTGCGCGGCTCCAGCTTTACCTCTTCGCCCTTGCGAGCCATTTCATACGCCCGGCGTCCCTTAACCTTGACAGCCGAATAAGGCGGCGGGACTTGCTCAATCTCACCTTCGAATTTCTTGAGTTCTCGCTCGAACTGTTCTTCGGTGATGTCAATCGGAATCTCGGAACGAGTAAATTGGCCTTCGGCATCGTAAGTATCGGTGGCGCTGCCCAGACGGATAATGGCCTGGTAGCGCTTGTCAGAAGCCGAAACGTACTCGCTCAGTCGCACTGCCGGACCGACCAGAATGACCAGCACGCCCGAAGCGCGCGGATCGAGGGTGCCGGTGTGTCCAGCGCGGCGGATGCCTGTCCCCCGACGGACAATCTGCACAACATCATGTGAAGTCATGCCGACAGGTTTGTCCACAACCAGGACGCCGGAAATCGCGTTCTTGGTATCTTGACTATTCATTAGAGAGGTTTCCTCCTTCTATTACAATCCTACAACTTTTTTGCAAAAATTTCGTTTCACAACCCTGACATTTCATGGGGCGAGAACCTTGCAGAGGTTACGACAATACTGTTCTCATTGCATTTAGTATCTATCCGAAAATTCTTTTGTAGTAACGGCTTCAGCCGTCAAGCAGCGACTAAAAGTCGCTACTACGCATTTTTCGGACAGGTT
>JAADGN010000049.1 GCA_013152325.1 Chloroflexota bacterium | reverse complement strand
TTTCGGAAACCCGCCCGATGATTAGACCTCTTGCAAAAACCAATAAACCAACTTGCTCCAGGCGGCGTCTCGACGCCGGGAACGGCGGTATGAGCACTTATGCAAGATGTTTAATTTGTGAATTCACAGATCACGGTTTCGAGATTACATGCCTTGCTTGACGGCTGAAGCCGTTACTACAATCAGATCATGATCTGCGGGAACGCACTTACTGTCCGCCCTCGCCCGCCATCGATTCGAGCAAGGCCTGGGCCTGGTGCCTGCCTTCTTCGTCCGTGCTCAGGTTGAGATAGATGCTCAGGTCCACGGCGGCCAGCTCGTCCTCGCCCTGGTCGATGTAGGCCACGGCGCGGTTGAAATACGGCGCGGGGGTTTCGGGGGAAAGCTCGATGCAGCGGGTGAAATCCGCCAGCGCCAACCCGGTTTCTTGCTGCTCCATGTAGAGCACGCCGCGATTGAAATACGCCGCCACCAGGCCGCCGTCGAGTTCCAGGGCCTTGTCGAAATCGGCGAGCGCCAGGTCGTAGATCTGCAGATGCAGGTAGGCCTGGCCGCGGTTGACGTAGGTCGGCGCGTGGCCGGGTTCGATCTCGATGGCGCTGGTGAAATCGTCCACCGCGCTGGCGGGACGGCTGGCGGCCATATAGGCCGTGCCGCGCGCCGCGAAGGCCTCGGCCATGTGCGGATCGATGGTCAGCGCCTGGGTCAGGTCGTCGATGGCGGCCTGCGGGTCGCCCGTCTCGGCGAGGATCAGGCCGCGGTAGTAGTAGGCCTGGCCCGCGCCCTCCGGGTCGGCGGCGATAGCCACGTCCAGGGCCTGCAGCGCGCCTTCCACGTCGCCGGCGCGGGCTTTCTCCAGCGCCAGGGCGACGAAATCGTTGGCGGGGTTGTCGGCAGCCGCCGGGGCGGGCCCGGGCGTGAAATAGCGGTAACCCAGCCCAATCCCCAGGAGGATCAGAGCGCCGCCCAGGATGAGCAGCAGGGTCCACTTTCGTTTTCCCTGCAATAAATTTCGCATGCTTTCCATAAATGATTCCGTTCGATAGCGTTGCGGGCGTTGGGGCGGGGAAAACTCCCCGCCCCATTACACGGGTTGGTTATTTCCTGCGCATGGCAAACAGCGAGCCTGCGCCGAGCGCGATGCCGACCAACAGCGCGGCGAGCGCGTAGACCAGCGCGCTCGGCCCTGCAGTCGGTTCTTCGGCCGGGGCCTGTGCAGCGGGTTCGTCCGCCGCGGGCGCGGCAGTCTTGTTCTCGACCGCGTCGTGCACCAACTGGTTCATCATCTCGATGTGGTCGTCGTTGGTCACGATCTTGCCGTAGGCCGCCACGACCTGGTCCGTCCAGAAACTGTCGTCGGCCATGTTCTGGTGACAGCCCATGCACACGCCGACGCGCTCCATGCGGGTGCGCTGGTCTTCGGTCAGCGGACCGGAGCCGGGCCAATGCGAACCGACGGTCATCAACTGTTCGCCGGTCTCGGGATCGACGATCTGGGTCAGGTCCATCGGCAGGTCGGGGACGGCCTGCATCTGCACGCTGTATTCCCCGGGCATGCTGCTGCCGTCGGGATTTTGCAGGTCGATGATGCGGTCTTCATCGTAGCCGAGCAGGTACTGCCCGCCGTTGATGCCGTAGCCCAGCGCCTTCGGATCGGAGTGACAGGATTCGCAGGTGCGGGCCTGGCGTCCGACGGTGTGCGGCTGTGCGGGGGCCATATCCAGCCCGCGCTGTCCGGTCTCGCTGCCCTCGGTGCCGGGCGGCGTCAGGCCGATCTGGTTGTGGACCAGCGTCGAGCCATCCGGCCCGATGACGGTGTAGATCACCTGGCAGCCGGGGATGAGCGGGGTCACGCGGCCTTCGCCGTTGATGCCCAAAATGGGATTCTCCCAACGCAGGAAGGAGCGCCCCTCCTTGATCTTGCCGGCCGTGGTCAGGCTGGTGTCCACCGTGCCGTCCGGGTTCTGGTTCTGACCGATCTTGACCCAGTCGGTGCCGGTGTTCCCGTTGGAGTAGTCGGCGGTCACGTGGCAGCCATAGCACTGCGGCGCCCAGTCGGCGTGGCAGGCGTAGCATTCCAGATTCTCGCCGTGCGCCTGGACCTTGTCCATGGCCACTTCGGCGTCCGGGCTTTTCCAGGAGCCGGCCAGTTTGATGCTCTTGAGCGTGGGCACGGTGTAATCGCGGCCCGTGGCGGAATGCACGATCACGTCATCGCCGCTGCGCACGACGTTGCCAAACGGGTTGCCGCGCGCCGTCAGCAGGTAGCCGTCTTCGGGGCTGTAGACCATGCCGAAATTCATGTTGGCGTTCAACTGTGTGGTCGTGCCGCGCTCCTCCAGCGAGATGGAAGTGAACGTCTCTTCGCCATAGCCGATCGGCAGTTCCCACGGGAACTGGTCGGGCGTGCCGTGGCAGTCCGTACATTCGATCTCCACCTGGGCCAGGGTCGTGCCGGGGATATTGCCGTCGCCGTGCATTTCGATGCTGGTGTGGCAGTCCTGGCAGAGCATGCCGCCCTCGGGGTTGCCCTCGCGGCTGTCCGGCGAGTGGTGCAGGTCGTCCTTGATGTAGAGATATTTCTTGGTGTGCAGCTTGGGCTGGATGTTGCCCGTCTCGTCGAACGGCGTGCCGTAGGGGAATTCCATGATCCCCTCGTAACTCACGCCGATGCGTTTGCCGCGGTTGTGGCAGGAATTGCAGGTCTCGACCGGGATGCCGTTGCGCGCTTCGCGCGTGCCCTGCATCTCGTGCACCAGCAGGTGTCCCGCTTCGGTCTTCGGGATGGTCGGGTCGCCGCCTTCGTAGAAGCCGTCGTTGCTGTACGGGATGTGGCAGGACGAGCAGCCCATGCCGCGATAGTCGCCGCGTTTCTGGCGTCCGGGCACGCTGACGTGACAGCGCTGGCACTGGTTGCGCTGGTAGGTGAAGGCGGCCAGGGCCGGGTTTTCGACGATCTCATCGACGGTGGGTTCGGGCAGCATCTCAAGATGGCTGGGGAACTGGTCGGGATAAGCCGCGACCACGGACTCCATGTACGCCTTGTAGGTGTCCGAGCCGAAAATGGGTGTGGCGCCGTCCTCGTCGTCCGTCGTGTAGTTGCCGTACACCACAGTCTGTTCGCCCTGCGCGCCCCAGGCCCACAGGTTGCCCTGGATCTTGCCGGCCTCGGTGTTCATCAACGAGAGCTTCAAGGCCTTGTTGTAATCCGTGTGACAGACGCCGCAGGTCTTGTCCGCGATCCACGGGCTGCCCGGGTCCGGGTAGAACTCTCCTTCGGGGCCATGTGCGGACGCAGCCGCGGCCGCGTCGTCGATCGCGCCGGTCACAGCCGGATCGCCGCCGTGACAAGCGGTACACTCGCCCATCGCCATGATCTGCTTCATCATGGCCGATTCCGGATCGCGGATGTTCTCGATGCCTTCATGACAACTGACGCAGCCCTCACGATCCGCCTGCGCCGGAGCAATGGATGATGCAGCGGGGCCCGGGGCCGCTAACGCTGCGCCAGACATCAACAACACCCCCGCCACGGCAAGTGCAATTGCGATGGTTTTCTTCTTCATGCTGTTTCTCCTCTGGGTTTGCTGGCTTCGAAAGTCAATGGGGACGTTCCCCTGCAAAGGGTTTGGGTCAGCCAACCAGACCAACCCCCGCAGGAACGGGAAATGAGTAATCGCTAAAAATCCACCTCCTGCCTTTGTACTATGCGCAATCAGGGCCGAATACGCATATTCTAAGCATACATTAGAGCAAGCTTAAACAAATCACCCTCCAGGATGATTTTTTGTCCCCGCGCCCCGCCTTCCCTGCGATGAATTCCTTCTTATCCCCCGACCCCATGCCGCAGCGCCCAAACGGCGGCCTGCGTACGGTCGGAAACGTCGAGTTTCTCGAAGATGTGCCGCACGTGGGTTTTGACCGTATTGCGGCTGATCGAAAGCGCCTCGGCGATTTGATGATTGGTGAACCCGCGCGCGATCAACGACAGGACGCGCTGCTCCTGGTCCGTCAGCGCGACCGGCGTGAACGGCTCCAGCGGCGTCTCCGCAGGGCGAACGGCCAGGCGCAGCGCAGTTTGCAGCATCTGGTGGTCCAGGATGCTCTCCCCGGCAGCCACCCGCCGCACCGCTTCGGGGATGCGCTCCGGTTCGGTTTCCTTGGTCAGGTATCCGGCCGCGCCCAGGGCAACTGCCTGCGCCAAATATTCCGGGTTGGCGTAAGTCGTGAACACGATCACCGCCGTACGCGGCTGGGACGTCTTGATGGCTTTCAAGGCCTGCAGGCCGTCCATGTCGGGCATGCGGATGTCCAGCAGGACCACGTCCGGGCGGAACCGCGCCGCCATCTCCACCGCCTGCCGCCCGGTTGCCGCCGCGCCGACGACGTCGAAGCCCGCGCCCTGCAGCAGCCCGGTCAGGCCCGCCCGGACCACGCCGTGATCGTCGGCAATCAAAACGCGGACGCGAATCCTAGACGTCACCCGTATCCACCTCCGGCCGCAGGGGGAGTTCCAGGGAAACGAGCGTGCCTTCCCCGGGCGCGCTGTGGATCTCGCAGCGCCCGCCGACCAGTTCGGCGCGTTCGCGCATGCTGGCCAATCCAACCGAGGGGCGTTTTTTCTCCAGGTGCTCCAGGTCGAACCCTTGCCCCCCGTCGCGCACCTGGATGCGCAGCCGGCCGTCCCGGACGAATGCGGTCAATTCGACGCGCTTGGCCTGGGCGTACTTGCGCACGTTGGAAAGCGCCTCCTGCACAATGCGGAAGGCCGTGATCTCGATCGAGGGGTCCAAGTCGTCATCTTCCAGGTCGATCTGCAGATCGAGTTCCCAGCCCTGTGCGGCCGCGCCGAGTTCGGTCAGCTCCCGCAAGGCCGCCGCCAACCCCAGATCGTCCAGCAGGGTCGGACGCAGGCCTTCGATAAGGCGGCGTCCCTCCTGGATGGCGGTCGCCAATTGCCGCAGACTCTCCGAGAGCGCCTTCCCGACCTGCGCCTCGTCCTTCCCGTTCTGCAGGACGCACCCGCTCAGGCACAGGCGCGCGCCGACCAGGTATTGGATCAGGCCGTCGTGCAGGTCGTAGGCGATCAGCTTGCGCTCCTCCTCCTGGGCGGTGATCAGGGCTTTGAGCAGGCTGGAAAGCCGCCTGCGGTGCGCCTCCAGCCGCTCGTACAATGCGACGTTTTGCAATGCAATATCCGCCTGTGCGGCCAGGGTGGTGAACAGTTTGGCGGCCGCCGGAGCCTGCAGCACGGCCGGTTTGCCGCAGACGGCCAGGAACAGGCCGCCCGTCCCTTCCGGGCGCAGGGGCGCAACGCCGACTGCGCAGTCCTCCTCCAGTTGGACGATCTGCACCGTCCCCTGCTCGCGGGCTTGACGGTACAGCCCCAACACGAGCTCATGCTGCGGCCAGCTCTCCCCGTCCCAGCCGCCCTGCCATTCGGTCGCCCGTACAGCGCCGTCGTCGGCGGCTTCGACAAACGCGGCCTGCTCCACGTCCAGCAGCCGCCGCGCGGCGGTCAAAATGGCCCGGCTGGTGGTCTTTCGCTCCAACCCCGCGGCGATTTCCCGGGCCGCCTCGTTGAGCAGGGTCAAGTGCCAGATGTGCCCCTGGATGGCGTCCGCCATGCGGTTGAACTCGCCGGTCAGTTGACCGATCTCATCGTCCGCCAGCACCGGCAGGGGATGATAAGCTGCCTCCTCGCCGAAACGCTTGACCCCCTGCTGGAGGGCGATGAGCGGATCGGTCAGACGCCGGGAGAGCACCAGGATCATGGAGATCGCCACCAGCACGGCAGCCGCCAGGATCGTCGCCGCGGTGACGCGGAATGCGGTGATGGGCGCGAACATGGAGTCCACGCTTTCGGCGTGCACAACCATCCAATACTTGCCCGGGTCGGCCGCCAGGGGGTACACGGGCGCGTAGACCAGCACCTCGCGGGCGGCGGTCTGCGAGCCGACCTCGCCGGCGAGCACGGTGGAAGCAAGTTCCGGGTAATCCCGGTGCAGGTTTTCGCCGGTGTCCAGGTCCCGGGGCGACCCCCAGCGCTTGTCCTGGTCGGGATGCGCCAGGTAATATCCGTCCTGGTCCACCAGCATGGCGGTTTGGGAATCCGTATCGCCATCCAAAAAGGCCAGGAAGCGTTCTGCAAAGATGTTGATGATGACGATGCCGCGCAGCTGCCCCTCGTGGTAGATCGGGGTCGCGTAACGGATGACGGGGCGGTACGGGAATTCAATGGCGCCAAATTCGCGGTTCAAGTCCAGCGGCGAGACGTAGAGCATGCCGGGCGGCAGTTGGATGGTATCCGTGAAATAGTAGCGGCTGGCCTTGTTTTGCAAACGGTTGGCCGGAACGATTCTGGCGGCCTGCCCGTCCGAATCGACGCGCACGATCTCCTGGCCGGTTTCGTCCAGGTAGCGGATCTGATAGTAGTTGAGGTGTGACCGGGAAAAGACGAGGAACTCGCGGCTCAACTGCTGGCGGGCGCTTTCCCCGGCGGGCGCATCCCCCTGCTCCCTGGCGGCCAGCAATTCCTGCAGGTCATCCAGGTTTGCCAGATAGAGGACGTCGCCGCGCACGCCGTCCAGGAAGTCGTCGATCTGCTGGGCGCGCCGCAGGGTGTCGTTGTGGGCCGCCTCGACAGCCCGCTCCTGGATGATCTTGCTGGTCACCCAGTTGCCGTACAGGCCGGTGCCGATCAGGGGCACCAATACGACCGTCAGGAAAGCGACGACCAAACGGGTGCGTAATGTCTTTGGGTGAAGCAAAGATTTGAACGAGAACGCTCGCATTTTTCCCAAACCAGGTGCAGCGCGGCTACTTTGGGAGTTTATCCCATGCCCCAACCCAGGGGCGGCCCATACGATGTTTCTCCGAAACCTTGATCTTGCTCAACTTGCCCGCCACCTGCGCGGCGATCTGCGCCACGCGCCCCCAGTCGTCGGCCAGCAGCGCGGCGCGCATTTGCTCCCCCAATTGGCCGGCCCAGCGCCACTCCATGCGGAATTTGTCGGCCTTGACCCAGTAATTGCGCTTCTCCCAGGCCGTCACCGAGACGTCAATGGTGGCGGCGACGGCCTCCAGCGCCAGGGCGATGAATGCGGCCAGGTCGCGGGATTCGGGTCCCGGTTCGGTCTGTTTCGCCAACTCCCGGATGGCGATGACGATGGCTTTGGTCAGACGGGTGCGCTCCTTGCCGGGAGCGTTGGGATTGATGACGCGGCTCAAAATTACCTCCAAGGAATAATGGTTTCGACGTCTGCAGCGCTGCACCGGCATTATATCAGCGAATGGTTAACGAGGGCGCTTTGTTCATTGACGCTCTTTCTGCTTGCGCTTATAATCTCCCCGCGCAGCGAAAAGGCAAAGCGCCCGGGGACGTGCCGGAATTGGCAGACGGGCTTGACTTAGGATCAAGTGCTCTTCGAGCGTGCGGGTTCAAGTCCCGCCGTCCCCACCATTGCGAAAAGCTGGCCACGCCATCTGGCAGCGGGCGCTTATGCCCGCTACATTGTTAATAAGGAAGGAACCACAGACGTTGAAAATAGAAACGCAGCCCCGCGACGACCATCAGGTCACGCTGATCGTCGAACTGGAACAAGACCGCATGGAGGGCGCAAAGCGACGTGCGGCGCGCAAACTTGCCAAGCGCACCAAGATCCCCGGCTTCCGCCCCGGAAAAGCGCCCTACGATGTCGTCCGACTGCACATCGGCGACACGGCCATCACCGAAGAGGCGGTGGACATATTGATCGACGAGGTCTACCCGAAAGCGCTCGAAGAAGCCAAGCTGGAACCGGCCGCGCCCGGCGCGCTGGAAAACGTGGACAGTCTCGAGCCGCCCAAATTCACCTTTGTCGTGCCGCTCAAGCCCGTCGTGGAATTGGGCGACTACAAGTCGCTGCGCGCGCCGTACGAGTGGAAGCCCCCCTCCGAGGAGGACGTGGACAAGGCCGTCGAGGAGATGCGCCGCGCGTACGCCACCACCGCGCCGGTCGAGCGCGCCATCGAAGAGGGCGATTACGTCCTGGTCGACATCAGGGGCGAGAAAACCAAGGCGGACGAAGGCGAAGACCCGCTGGTGGTCGACCGCAAAAACCACGCCGTCTTCGTCGCGCCGGAGAAACGCGAGGACGAGTTCCCCTTCGTCGGTTTTGCGCAAAAACTGGTCGGCCTGAGCGCGGGCGACACCAAGTCCATTTCCCACAAGTTCCCCAAGGACGCCGAGGACGAAAGCCTGCGCGGCGCGACGGTCAGGTACGAGGTTGAAATCAAGGCCGTCCACGGCATGGAATTGCCCGAACTGGACGATGAATTCGCCAAGACCGTCGGCGCTGGCGAGACGATGGAAGAGCTGCGCGAGGCCGTACGCAAGAACCTGGAAGCAAAAAGCCGGGAGGAGTACGACGACGGGTATTTCGCCGACCTGATCGACAAGATCAAGGAGGGCGCGACCATCAAGTATCCGCCCCAGGTGCTCGATCATGAAGCCGGGCACGTCCTGGACGACCTCAAAAAACGCCTGGCGCAGCAGGGGATGGAGATCGACGCTTACCTGAAGTTGCAGAAGACCGATCTCGAAAAATTCATCGAGGAGGAAGTACGCCCGGTGGCCGTAAAACGCCTGGAACGCAGCCTGATCTTCGACGAACTGGCGCTCGCCGAAAATATCGAAGTCGACGAGGAAGACTTGCAGGCGGAATTCGGCCAGACATTGACCGAGCTCCAATACCAGGGCTACGACCTGGAGAAAATCCGGGGTGGACGCCGCGCCCAAAAGGAGATCGCCGAGGCCATCGCCATGCAGTCGGCCAACCGCCTGATCACCCGCCGCACGCTGGAACGCATCAAGGCCATCGCGACGGGCGAAGCGGAGAAGGAAGAGCAGGCTGCCAAAAAGGCCGCCAAGAAAGCCGCCAAAGAGGCCGCCGGGAGCGCCGAGGGCGAAGAAGGGAAACCCAAGAAGACGGCCAAGAAGGCAAGCGCGGCGAAGAAACCCGCGGCAAAGAAAAAGACCGCGCCCAAAAAGAAAAGCGGCGCCAAGAAAACAACGGTCAGCAGGAAACCTGCGGCCAAAAAATCATCTGCCGGGACGCCGGCGGCAGACAAACCAGAAGACTAACAGGAGTTTTTATGTCCCTGCCAAATTTCCAATCCGTTGTACCGATGGTGGTCGAATCCTCCGGCCGCGGCGAACGGGCCTATGACATCTACTCGCTGCTGCTCAAGGAGCGCATCATCTTCCTGGGCACCCAGATCACCGACCAGGTCGCGAACGTCATCGTCGCTCAACTGCTGTACCTGAATCACGAGGACCCGGAAAAGGAGGTCCAGATGTACATCAACTCGCCCGGCGGCGCGATCTATGCCGGACTGGCCATTTACGACACCATGCAGATGCTCTCCAACCCGATCAGCACCGTGGCCGTCGGCGTGACCGCGTCCTTCGGGACCGTGCTGCTGGCCGCCGGGACAAAGGGCCGCCGCTACGCCCTGCCGCACGCGACCATCCACATGCACCAGCCGCTGGGCGGCGCACAAGGCCAGGCGACGGACATCGAGATCCAGGCCAAGCAAATTTTGCACCTGAAGGAACTGCTGATCGACATCATGTCCAGGCACACCGGCCAGCCGGTCGACGTCATCGAGCGCGATTCCGACCGCGATTACTACCTGGACGCCGCCAGCGCCGTCGAATACGGCCTGGTGGACCAGGTGCTGGAAGTGCCAAAAGAAGAAAACGACAAACCTCTTGGCTAGCCGCCGCCCGGCAAGACCGCTGGCGGGGTCGCGGCTGCAAGAGGTCCAACGACACAGGGTTTGCGCGCTCCCCTGTCTTGAACTGCGCAAGCCCTGACAACGAGCCTAGAGGCTGACAACCACACCATGCCACATCTATCCACATTTTCCATCGCCGCCTGCGACCTGGAAGAACAAGCCTGGGGCGTCGCGGTGGCATCCAAATTCCCGGCGGTGGGGGCTGTCGTACCGTGGGCGCAGGCCAAAGTCGGCGCGCTGGCCACGCAATCCTTTGCCAACACATCCTACGGCCCGAACGGGCTGGCGATGATGGCCGAAGGCCTGTCCGCCGAGGAGACGCTCGAGAAACTGCTGGCCGACGACCCTGAGCGCGATCTGCGCCAGGTCGGGCTGGTGGACGCGCTCGGGCGCGCGGTCACGTTCACCGGCAAACGCTGTTTCGACTGGGCCGGCGGCCTGACGGGTCCCGGTTACGCCATCCAGGGCAATATCCTGACGGGCGCGGACGTCGTCCAGTCGATGGAGGCCGCCTTCCGCGAGACCGGGGGCAGCCTGCCCGGCCGGCTCTACGCCGCGCTGCTGGCCGGAGACCAGGCCGGAGGCGACCGCCGCGGACGCCAGTCCGCCGCGATCTACGTCGTCAAGCCGAAGGGCGGCTACGGCGGGTTCATCGACCGCTGGATCGACTACCGCGTCGACGATGCGCTCAACCCCGTGCCGCGTTTGGGCGAACTGCTGGAACTGCACGAACTGTATTTCGGCGAGTCGCCGGAGAGCGAGCGCGTGCAGTTGACGGGCGAGGTGCTCAAGCGGATGCAGCGCATCATGGCAGACCTGGGGTATTACCAGCCCGCCACCGACGGCCGGTACGACGAGGTGACGGCGGAGGCCTTCCGCGCCTTTATGGGCAACGAGAATTTCGAGGAGCGCGCCGACCCCGCCGCCGGCTGGATCGACCGCCCGGTGCTGGAATACATCCTGCGCAAGTTTGGAAAATAACCCGGGCAGCGCAGTCAAGACGCTGTCAACCCAACCTCCCGCAGGTTCGAAACCTGCGGGAGGTTGAACACTAAAATGTCCCTCTCCCGCCTCTCCCCTCCCCCGCGCGCCCTGATCCTCGATATGGACGGGGTGCTGTGGCGCGCAGACCACCCGATCGGCGACCTGCCGGGCATCTTCGCCCGCATCGCGGAGCGGGGCCTGAAGGTCATGCTGGTGACCAACAACTCGACCCGCACGCCCGCCCATTACCTCGAAAAACTGCGGCGCTTCGGCGTGACGCTGCAGCCCTGGCAGGTGCTCAACTCGTCCCTGGCGGTAGCCGCCATGCTGCACGAACGCTTCCCGGACGGCGGCGAGGTGTACGCGGTCGGCGAAACCGGACTGCTCTCCGCGCTGACCGAGGCCGGTTTCACCCCCCTGACCGGGGCGCGCACGCCGGACGCGCCGCTGGCGGTCGTGGCGGGGATGGACCACGCCTTCGACTACGAGAAGATCGCCAACGCGGCGCGCCTGATCCGGGCGGGCTGCCCCTTTTACGCGACCAACCCGGACCGCACCTACCCCACCCCGCAGGGACTGCAGCCCGGCGCGGGGACGGTGCTGGCCGCGATCGGCGCGGCCTCCGGCGCGGAGCCGGTCATCGCCGGGAAGCCGCAGCCGTACCTTTTCCGCCTGGCGCTGGAGCGGATGGGGGCCGCCCCGGAAGAGACGCTGGTCGTCGGCGACCGGCTGGAGACCGACATCCTCGGCGGGCAGCACGCGGGCTGCAAGACCGCGCTCGTGCTGAGCGGGGTGGCGACGCGCGAGGCGGCGGAGGCCTGGCGGCCCCCGCCGGACGTGATCGCGGATGACCTGGAGACACTGTTGGAGAGCTGACCGGCAAGAGGTGACCGGCACTTTGGAAGTGCCGGTCACCTGCGTGATTCTGATCCCCCGGGGTCTCCCGACCCCGGGGGCGCACCCGACCGAAGGTCTCCAAAAACGTGCACCAGACCAGGGCGGGGAGACCTGG
>JAADGN010000009.1 GCA_013152325.1 Chloroflexota bacterium | reverse complement strand
CCGGCCGGCCGTTTTTTGTTTTCTTCGGGACAAATCCCCGCGCGGAGACTTACGAAGCCGACTGCCCGCGCGAACGTTCACGCCCACGCGGTCTTGTTATCCAACCGGGCCTGTGCCGAAGTCGGGCGCATCGGACTTGCCCTCGGCGAATTTGAAGATGTCGTGTACAAAGTTCGAGCCGCGGCTGGCAAGCACGCCTGTCAGCGTTGCGCCCACGTAGGGGGACCGAAATGGACAGCCCGACGGCGACGAACAACGCCAGTAGCACGTTTTTGTTCCAGGACGACAGAGCATTCCCCTGATAGAATAGCCGCATGGGATTACCCGACCTTGTCGCCCGCTGGCGTGCGGACTCCGAAACCGCCCCCAACATTGCCGTTTGGGAGACCTTCCCCCCGCGTCCTGCCGACCTGCATCCCTTCCCCGCCGACCTGCCGCCTGCCCTCGCCAAGTCTTTGACGGCGCGCGGTATCGACGCGCTCTATTCGCACCAGGCCGCCGCGTGGACACAGGCCCGCGCCGGCAAAAACGTCGTCCTGGCGACCGGCACGGCCTCCGGCAAGACGCTGGCCTACAACCTGCCCGTCCTGGCGGCGCTGCTGGAGGACGGATCTGCGCGGGCGTTGTATCTCTTCCCCACCAAGGCGCTTGCTCAAGATCAGTTTTCCGTTGTCAGCAACCAGGCACAACTGTTTCCCGGCAACGGATCGCTGGGCATTGGCATCTACGACGGCGACACGCCCCAGTCCGCCCGCGCGGCCATCCGCAAGAAAGCCCGCATCATCCTGTCCAACCCGGACATGCTTCACACGGGCATCCTGCCGCACCACACCAAATGGGAAGAATTCTTCCGGGGCCTGCGCTTTGTCGTGATCGACGAGATGCACACCTACCGCGGCGTGTTCGGCTCGCACGTCGCCAACGTGATCCGCCGTCTGCGGCGGGTGGCGCGTTTCTACGGCGCGGAGCCGCAATTTATCTTGACGTCGGCAACCATCGGCAACCCCGCCGAACTGGCCGAACGGCTGGTCGAAGCGCCCGTCACGCTGATCGACGAGGACGGCTCGGCGCGCGGCGAGCGGCACTTCCTGATCTACAACCCGCCCGTCACCGACCCGGCGCTGGGACTGCGCAAATCCTCGCTGCTGGAATCCGTCCGCCTGGCGGGAGATTTGCTGGCGCATGATGTGCAAGCGGTGGTCTTTGCGCGCTCAAGGCGTTCGGTGGAGATCATCCTGAAGTACTTGCAAGGGAATGGGGATTGGGGAAAAGGGAACAGGAAGAAGGCGCTTGACCACCCTCGCCTCTCTACGCCCAACACACCTGCCATTCGCGGCTACCGCTCCGGCTACCTGCCCGCCCAGCGCCGCGAGATCGAGAAAGGCCTGCGCGATGGCTCCACCCGCCTCGTCGTCGCGACCAACGCCCTCGAGCTGGGCATCGATATCGGCGGGCTGGGCGCGGCGCTCCTGGTCGGTTATCCGGGGACGATCGCCTCCACCTGGCAGCAAGCCGGGCGCGCCGGGCGCGGGGACGCTCCCGCCGTGGCGGTGCTGGTCGCCTCCGCTTCGCCCCTCGACCAGTTCCTGGCCCACCATCCCGAATATTTTTTCGCCCGCTCCCCGGAGCAGGCCCTTGTCAACCCCGATCACCTGCTGATCTTGCTCAACCACCTGCGCTGTGCAGCCTTCGAGCTGCCGTTTCGACAGGGCGAGGCCTTCGGGCGTCTGCCCGCCGCGCAAGTCGGGGAGTTCCTGCAATTCCTCGTCAGCGGCGGCGAGGTGCACGCGTCCAACGAGCAATATTTCTGGATGGCGGATGCCTATCCGGCCGCGTCCGTTTCGCTGCGCTCGGCATCGCCCGAGAACGTGGTTTTGCAGGTAGACGACGGCGGACGGCCGCGCACCCTGGGGGAAGTCGACCTGGCCTCCGCCCCCTGGATGGTTCATCCGCGCGCCGTCTACCTGCACCAGGGGCAGCAGTATTACGTCCAGGAACTTGATCTGGAGAAAAACACGGCCGCGCTCATCCCGGTCGCGCTCGACTACTACACCGAGCCCCAGCGCCAGACCGAGATCAGCCTGCTCTCGACAAGCGCGCAAGCCGCTGTCCCCGGCGGGTCGAAATCCCACGGCGAGTTACGGGTCAGCGAGCAGGTGACCGGCTTCCGGAAACGGAAGTGGGGGACGGGTGAAAATTTGGGCGACGAACCGCTCGACCTGCCGCCCGCCGAATTTGAGACCACCGGCTACTGGCTGGCTCTTTCGGATGAGACCATCGGGACTCTGCGCGCCGCCGGAGCCTGGCGCGGCGACCCGAACCAATACGGCCCCGACTGGCCGCGCCTGCGGGATGCGGTCCGCGCCCGTGACGGCCGCCGCTGCCGAGTCTGCGGCGCGCCCGAAACGGATCGCGCCCACCACGTCCACCACAAGACGCCGTTCCGCTCTTTTGCATCCGCGGCCGAGGCCAACCGGATGGACAACCTCGTCACGCTGTGTGCGGCCTGCCACCGCAAAGTGGAGCAGAACGTCCGCATGCGCAGCGGACTGGCCGGCCTGGCCGCCGTGCTCGGTCAACTGGCCCCGCTCTTCCTGATGTGCGACAGCCGCGACCTGGGCGTCTTTGCCGACCCGCAGGCCGCGCTCGCCGAGGGCCGGCCCGCGGTGGTGCTCTACGACCAGGTCCCGGCCGGGATCGGATTCAGCCGGAAGTTGTTTGAACTGCACGATGAGCTGTCGGCGAGCGCGCTGGAACTGGTGCAGGAATGCGGCTGCGAGGATGGCTGCCCCTCCTGCGTGGGGCCGGGCGGGGAAAATGGGGTTGGCGGGAAAGCGGAGACGATCGCCATCCTGGAGAAACTCGCGCCAGAGTAGGGGTGCGCTCCCTGCGTCCCTGCCGGTGATCCGGTCTTGCCGGGGTGGCCGCGGGTTTTTGCCAGTTGTGCTTGACTTTTCCCGCGGCGTTACTATAATGATCGGCAGTTGCACCGTTTTTCTTTTTGGGCCGAGGGGGGGCATGAAAGAGAAGTATATGAGCAGTTTCAATCCCGCTGTGCATGAACAATTCAAACGCGAAATCGTCGGCGTTTACGACCGGGCAGCGAACATCTATGACCGCGTTGGCATCAAGCAGTTCACTTATTACGCTAACTTGCTGGTCGAAAGGCTGAATATCCAGCCGGGCGCGCGAGTACTCGACGTAGCTACCGGACGCGGCGCGCTCCTGTTTGCTGCCGCGGAAAAAGTTGGACCCGAAGGACACGTTCTTGGCATCGATCTTGCCCCGAATATGATTTCTGAAACCGCGACAGAGATCAAGGCGCGTGGACTCACACAAGCCGAAGTGCGAATGATGGATGCTGATGAGGCATCCTTCCCCAACCATTCATTTGACTACATCTTGTGTGGTTTTGCGATTCACTTCCTGGATTACCCTCGCGCCCTGGTACGCTTCCGCAATATGCTGAAACCTGGCGGATATATTGCCACGACTCATCCATATGTCCCTACCGGCGATTCGGAGAATTTCGAACGTTGGAAGTGGCTGTTCGAACTGACGCGGGAAGTGTTCCCACCGGATTTTGTCCCGCCAGCATCCTGGGTTGCGCCAAATCGTTTGAACAGCCCTGAACGCATCGAGGCCGCTCTACACAAAGCCGGCTTTAAAGATATTTTTGTAGCAAAAGAAGAGACTGTGATGTATTTTCTCGATGAAGAAGATTGGTGGGACTGGGAATGGTCGCAGGGATCGCGCTTCTGGGTGGAAGGTATGTCGCCGGAAAATCTGGCAAGATTCAAAGCCGTTTCGTTTGAAAAGCTCCGGGAGATGAAAGGCCCGAAAGGTATTCCCATTCTGGATGGCGCTTTGCTCTCCATCGCGAAGGCCCCCGCCGGACAGACAAAGAAGATGAGGTCGACCTGACAGAACAATGAGAAATAACATGTCCGTTTTTGCCCTGCTTTTTTTAATGCTGCTTTCTGCCAGTTGTGGAAAAGAACCGGTCATGCCATCATCAAATAACCCATATGAAGATTCTCCTTTCGGGTTTCTTGGCCAGTATATGGATAGTCCAATAACGGAACGAGTCTATGCCGCCTATGGCGGATATTCCGAAATTCAGGCAACCTACGTTGACCTAGGCGTGCATTGGGACAGAGGCAGCGGTAAAAATGGGGCTGCGACCTGGGGGGCGCTTGAAAGAAATATCGATGGCTATCGCGACATGTTCAACAGGTATGTAAATGTCGCGAACAAGAATGACGTCAATCTTTTAATTACGATCAATCCCGGCTATAGTAAAAAGGAATATGGCGATTATCTTCCAACCGACCTTAAGGCATATTCTGAATTTGTAAAATCCCTTGTACGAAGCTACCCTACTGTTAAGCATTGGCAAATTCACAATGAAGTAAATGGCAATGTATTTTGGAAAGATACGCCACAAAATTATGCGATACTGGTACGAACCACATCGGACGCTATAAGAGAAAATTGCCCCGATTGTAAAATTGTTTTGGGATCAAGCATTAATATTAATGCTTCAGGTGAACCTTTACAGATGGAAACTTATTTCGAGCCATTTTTTCAAGCGTTAAACAGAATGGGCAATAATTACTTCGATGTTTTTGACTACCACTTTTTCCCTCCGAAGGGATCCACTCCGGAAACATATTATCGTGCTCTCGACGATGGCATAGCTTCAGTCAAAAATTTATTGGGACAATATAATTACGCTGATTCTGAAGTATGGATTACAGAGACAATGATTTTTACTACAGACGGAATGAGCAGCAGCGAAATCCTGAATCTGCCAGTTGAATATCAGACAATTTCCGAAACACAACAAGCAACCGCTTTGTTCAAAACACATATAACAGCCTTGTCGCTTGGAGTAAAAAAAATCTTCTGGAATAAACTAACCGAGGGTCCATGGTTTGATTTTATGTTCAACAGATGCGGTTTGGTACGACATCCTAATATCAGTGGCAGCACGGATAAAAAACTTGCCTATTACACCTACAAATTAATGGTTGAAACTCTCGATGGTTCAGATTGGAAAAGTATAGATAAAATTCAGGACAGCAATGGTGTTAATGTGTTCGAGTTCGACAACAATAACAATCCTGCATGGATAGCATGGAACGACAATACGGGTGCTGCACAAATTACCATTACAAATATTGTTTCCGATAGTTTAAAAGTGACAGAAGTTGTACCCAACAACACATCAGGCACATATGTAGATGATCAAGACTACCCCAACATATTTAACACTTATACCCTCAATGTAAGTGGTGGAACAGTCTCAATAACACTGGATTCAATACCTGTTCTTATTGAAGCCAAATAGTGACTTTAAGAATATTGGGTTTTTGACAAAACAGGTGGAACTTTTACGAACGAGCCGATACAATGCTGGACCGGGTGCACGCAAAAGGTGTAGAACACGGGTTTGATTGGCTGGAACGTTGCAACGCAAAAACGCCGGCAAAACGAGGAGCTTGCCGCGGCCTGCTGCGCAGGTCTCGCAATGGATTCTTGATTGGGAACAACTTTGGTGTCTAAACGTCTGATTTTATCCACCTTGATCGTCGGCGGCATGGCCGGAGGTTATCTCGTCTACCGCGCCATGCAGCCGAGGACATCCCGCACGATCTCCGTGCTGAAGTGGCTGCGCAATCCGCAAGCGCACGCGGACTGGGCCATGCAAGCCGGGACACGCTGCAACGAGGCGCCTTTCATTTTTCCTACGGATGGATTTGTTGGTTACCTGTGGGACGATTCCTTCCGCCCCGGACACCGTCACCAGGGCATTGACATCTTCGGCGGGAACGCCCCCGGCGAGACGCCCGTCGTCGCGGCGTATGGCGGATATCTGACCCGCCTGCCGGAGTGGAAGTCTTCCGTCATCGTGCGCATACCGGACGACCCGCTTCGCCCCGGACGGCAAATCTGGCTCTACTACACCCACATGGCCGACCAGAACGGCGCTTCCTACATCGCGCCCGAATTCCCGCCCGGCACCTACAACACCTCCGTCGCTGCGGGGACCCTGCTCGGCTACCAGGGCAATTACTCCGGCGATCCATTCAATCCGGTCGGTGTGCATCTGCATTTTTCCATCGTATTGGACGATGGCAATGGCAGTTTCCGCAACGAGTTGGAAATCCACAATACGCTCGATCCCTCGCCTTATCTGGGTCTGCCGCTGAATGCCCGCGAAAACAAAGGGGAGATACCGGTTTGTGGAAATAAGTGATAGGATACAGAGAAAAGAGAATAGATGAAAGAGAATGGGAAATAGGAAATGGCAGCCGATTTCGCCGAAAAAGTAGTCCTGATCACCGGCGCGGCGCGGGGTAGCGGGCGGAAGCTTGCCGAAGCCTTCGCCGCGCAAGGAGCGCGCGTAGCCGCCAACGATATTACACCCATCCACCTCGATGGCGTGGTCGAACAGATCAACGCCAACGGCGGGCAGGCACGCGCCTATGTGGAAGACATCGCCAAGAAGATGCCCGTCCAGACGCTGGTCAATCAGGTGCTGGACGATTTCGGACGGATAGACATCCTCGTCAACCACGCCGCGGTCGAGCCGCACAAGCCGCTGCTGGACATGGACGACTGGGATTGGCAGCGCGCCCTGACCGTCAACCTGACCGGCGCGTTCCTGGTGACCCAGTCGGTTGGGCGTGTGATGCGACAACAGGGCGGCGGTGTGGTCGTGAACATCGCGCCCCTCGCCGGAGGGGATGCGTCCCCCGGTCGGGCTGCGTACGTTGCCAGCATGACCGGGCTGCTTGGGTTGACGCGGCAGGCGGCGCGCGAACTGGCCGCGCACAATATCCGCGTGCACGCCGTCTGCACAGGGATGCCCGAACTGCATCACGCCGAAGGCCCCTGTCCGGCGGATATGGTCGCGGCCGCGCTCTATTTATGCAGCCCGGCCGCCGCGCATTTGAATGGACAGATCATCAATGTCACTACGGAGACGCCATGAAAGAATTACTCGACTATCGCCGCCGCCTGCTGGAACGCATCGACGCGGCGGCGGAAGAATTCCGCGCCGCGTGTCTCGCCGTCGCGGACGACAAATCCCCGCTGGAGCCGGGCGGCTGGAACACACATCAGGTCGCCGCGCACGTGCGTGACGTGGAGCAGCACGCCTACGGGCTGCGCGTCCGCCGCACGATGGAGGAGGACAATCCCGAATTCCAAAACTTCGACACGGAGGCCTGGATTGCCGAGCACTACGATCCGGAGGAGCCGCTCGAAGAAATACTGGATGCGTTTGTGACCAGCGTCCACAAAATGGCAGCCTGGCTGCGCGGCCTCCCCAACGAGGCCTGGAGCCGCGAGAGCCGGCACACTGTATATGGCGGCGGCTTTACCTTGCAAACCTGGGTCGAGCGCGGCCTGGCGCACGTTGAAGAGCATTTGGAGACAGTACGAGGGATGAGTAATGAGCAGTAGACAGGGCTCGATTTGATAGGCTGTGTGGTCAGCAGCGAGATTTTCGACATACTGAAAAATCAGGAGCCGTATGACCAAGGTCGCTATGTGGCTGCGCTAAAAAGATTGCCAACTTTGCCCTGGGAGTAGGAGCATTCCAACTTTTGACGCTGCTCAAGCCCCGCGCTGACCGGATCCGCCCTCCCCCTGCGGGGATGCTTCGCGACGGCGGCAGGTACGCGGCGGGCGGGATCAGGCGGCGGACAACTCGGGAGCACGGTCGATGATAAAACCAACAATAGTTGCCCCAACAGATGAAGTGACCACAGTGGGGAGGGTATTTACCACCCCGCTGGTAGTGAAAGGGAAAACCTGGTTTCCGGTAACCCAACTGATAGCTTGGCCTATCATGGCTTGGGTTGCCAAAAAACGCGTTCCGGAACGCTCATGGTTGCAGAGTTTGGGTGTGGGAGCGTTAACCATGCCTGTTGTTTTGGGCTCGGAATGGTGTCACAATCTCGCACATGCCGCTGCTGCACGTATCGTTGGAAAACCAATGGATGCCATCCGGATTACGTGGGGAATGCCGCTGGTAGTGTATTACGACATAAACGATGGGCGTGTGACGCCGAGACAGCATATCATTCGTGCTCTTGGTGGTCCTGTGTTTAATCTCCTCGTCTTGCCGATAGCCTTGCTCATGAAGAATCGTACCGACCCGGAATCTGCAGCCCGCGATATGGCAAACGCTGCCGTCGGAACGAATGCCTTTCTCCCAGCGGTAGGATTGTTGCCAATACCGGGGATTGACGGCGGCCCGATCCTGAAGTGGTCACTGGTCGCAAAGGGGCATACGCCTCAAGAAGCCGATATGACCGTACGGAAAGTTGACGGCGTATTAGGGGTGTTATTGACAATGGCAGGGGCTTTAGCATTCAAAAAACGGCGCTGGCTTGTTGGAGGGCTGTTGATACAGCTTGCTGCCTTCGCGCTCAGTATCGCGCTGGGCATATTCAAAGAGCAGGAATGATCCAAGATCGGTCGCAAGAATCAGGTCATCGTGCTGAACGTGCTGCCGAACGGGAAAACGGTCAAGCTTTATGGAAATTCTTCCCGAATTTACAGACGCCCGTTTCTGGAAGACTGGGCAACATTGTTCAAGCTGCTGGAAGAAGGCAAAATAAACCCCATCATTGCCGGAAAGTTTCCCATCCTGGAAGCGGCCAAAGCCAATGAACTGCTGGAAAGCGGTCAGGTCATCGGCAATATCGTTTTGTTGGCGCCGGAATTGTTGTAGTTTTTCGGTATTCCAACCGGGTGGGTGCTAGTATCGCTGCTCCTCGCTTTGGAACAAGTGCGCCCCAAAGCGCTCGCCAAAATAGCATCTGCGACAACGTTAGCTTTCAAGGACTGGTAGAAAACGCCAGTCTTTTTTTGCTACAATACGTTCATGACCACACTAACCATCTCCGCCCGCCAGCCGTTTTCTTTTCTCTCGGTCGTCAATTCGCACGGATGGGTGCAGCTGGCCCCCTTTAACTTTGACAAAGGGACCGAAACGCTGACCTACATCCTGCGTCTCAGTTCGGGCCGCGTGCTGGACTTGATCCTGCTCGCCGCGCCCGGCGGCGTTCGCGTCGAAACCGACGACCTGGGACCCGCCGAAGAGGACGAAATTTCCCGCACCGTGGCCTGGATGCTGGCCCTCGATCAGGATTTCTCGGCCTTCTACGCCGAGGCTCGTAAAGAGCCCAAACTGGCCCACGTCGAGGCGAAAGCCCAGGGACGCGTGCTGCGCTCGCCGACGCTCTTCGAGGATGTGGTCAAGACCATCCTGACCACCAACACGCTCTGGGCAGCCACCAAACGCATGACCGCCAACCTGGTCGAACAATTCGGCGACCCGCTGCCGGGCGATCCGGATCGAAAAGCATTCCCGACCCCGGAACGGCTGGCCGCATCCACGCCGGAAGCGCTCAAGAACGGAACCCGCGTGGGCTACCGCGCGCCGTACGTCCACGAATTGGCCGTGCGCGTCGCATCCGGCGAGCTCGACCTGGAAGCGCTCAAAGGTTTCGACCTGCCAACACCCGAACTGCGCAAACGTCTGCTGGCGATCAAGGGTGTCGGCGCATACGCAGCCGCCAACCTGCTGATGATCCTGGGACGTTACGACTTTCTGCCGGTCGATTCGTGGGCGCTGAAAGTTGTCTCGCACGAGTGGCACGACGGACAGCCCATCGGCAAAGCCGAAGTCGAGTCCGCTTTCGAGCGCTGGGGAGCGTTCAAAGGACTGGCTTACTGGTTTTGGGACTGGGCTTATTTTCACCAGGAAAAATAAGAAAATTGACGCCTTGCAGACCAATGGGAGGCAAACTATGATAGCCATCGTCCTGTACCTTCTCGCGTTTGCCATCTTTTTATTCGCCGGGCCACTGGCCGCCGGCCTCTACGTCTACCTGACAAAAGCCGGGAATCGCGCCGCGCTGACCGCTTTCTGGGGCATCCTCGGCCTGGCGACCGTGGCGACGGGCATCCTCATCACGTATACGTTCGGGGATTTCTTCCCCGGCCCGGGCTGCATCCTGACAGTGCTCGCCCCCCTCGCGGCGATCATCACAGCGTTGGCCTTCCGGTCATTCTCAAAACGCGTGGACGACCCGTCTCTGCGCAAACGCATTACGCTTGCGACAATCATCGTCCCGCTGCTGTTCCTGGGCGCCCCCGTGATCGGATTTGGCTACGCCCGTACCTGTGACGCGCTCAACCGCCGCGCCGCGCGCCCCGTCATCGCCGCGCTGGGAGCCTACCGGCAAGACCACGGCGGCTACCCGGAAATGGTCGCACAAACCGACTTGACGTTCCTCGTGCCCGATTACCTGGATGCCATCCCGCCGGTGGCCTGCGCGCTGCCGACCTCCCGACGATCACATTTCCTGAGCGATGACTGGAGCCTGTACCCCTGCCGAGGCGGGGAAGAGCCGCTGCTCATGGTTCCCATCCTGGGCAGCGATTCGCAGCAGACCTACAACCTGGATACGGGACAATGGTCGGTGGGCGGCGCATTCGACGGATACTGCCATTGAGCACTTCCCCCGCAGGCAAAAAATGACACACTCCGAAACCTCATCGTGAGTGTGCTTTTATAAGGATGGGTTGTCCCCATCTGTCCCCGCCGCACAAAACATGCGCAAGCGGATGCTCCCCCTCGCCGGTCAAACCTTGAAGCGCCCGGCAATTTCGCGCCGGATGACCTCCACAGGGAATGCCTTGCCGTGCGCCGGATAGATCGTCTTTGCGCCTTGTGCGATCAACGTCTGCCAACTCTCGATCACCTTTTCCATATCCTCCGCCAGGATGGGCAAACCGGGCGTCAGGCGCAGGAACCAGGCGTTCATCGCCGTATCGCCGACGAAGACCTCGCCGCTGTCCAGCAGAATGCTGGCGGAACCGGGGGAATGGCCGGGCGTGAAGATCACTTGTCCGGGGATGCCATACTCCGCCAGCGAAAAGCCCTCGTCGCCAAAGGCGCGCTCGACCTTGACCGGTTCGATGTCGGGACGATAAAGCCGCTTCGCCAGCCCGATCATGATCTTGCCGTACAGGTTGACGCCGGGCGGCAGCGGCGGGTTCCCGGATTCGGCCCAGGCGCGCTCGTTCCGGTGCACGGCCACCGGCGCGCCGGTCAGCGTTTTCATTTGCGCCAGCGCGGCGATGTGGTCGGCGTGGGCATGGGTCAGCAAAATGAGTTTGATTTCCGCGGGGTCAATTCCCAGCGCCTGCAGGCCGCGCTCGAAGTCTGGAAAGCCCCCCGGCGCGCCGCCGTCAACCAGGACGGTCTGCTCGCCGCGCAGCAGATAGCAGTTGTCGATGCCGACCGGAATGCGGTGAAAGGTGAAGGCCATGCTGTACTCTCCTCATATCCGTTGAACCGGGGCTCTGGCTGCCAGCCCCGATCACGCAAAATCTCCCGCGGCGCACGCGTTGGGAGCAAACCGCATCGGGCATGCCCAGCGTGCCATGGCCGCGCTCATTTTTTCCAGAACTGGAAATTTACCAGTCCCTGCACGGCCAGGTCGAGCGGGATGCCGATCCCCCTGGCCGCCCCGAAGATCGATCCCCAAAACAGGTTGCCGATGAAGGGCACGTACCACAACAGCAGGAAGAGTATCCACATGGACGCACTGCCGGCCTGCCCGATGCGGGCGCGCAGGCCGGGGCCGAGGGCCAATGCGCCGTAGCCGTCCATGGGCGGCATTGGGATCAGGTTCAGGATCGCGGCCATGACTTGCAGCAGGGCCAGGAAGGCCAATCCGGGCCAGATGCCGCCGCCCGCCGCGGGCGCGAAGCGCAGGATGACCGCCAGGAGGCCTCCCAGCAGCAGATTGGAAAGCGGCCCGGCCAGCGAGACCGCGCTCTCCCAGCGCCGGCTGCGCAGACGCCAGGTCTCGATGTAGACCGCGCCGCCGGGCAGGCCGATCCCGCCCATGACAAGGAACAGCAGCGGCAGGAGCAGCGAGTAGACCGGATGGGTGTACTTGAGCGGGTTGAAGGTCAGGTAGCCCTTCTCGCGGACGCTGGTATCGCCGCCCAGGTAGGCCACCAGCGCGTGCGAGAATTCGTGCAGACTGAGCGAGAACACCCAGCCGATGATGACGACGAGAAAGGTCAAGGCGCGCCCTCCTCGTAACCGTCCGGATGCGTTCGGTGCCACTCCCAGGCGGAGGCGATGATGTCGCGCAGGTCGGGATACTCGGGCTGCCAGCCCAACTCGCGGCGGATCTTCTCGGACGAGGCCACCAGCCGCGCCGGGTCGCCGGGACGACGCGGCGTCTCGACAGCCGGGATCGGGTGACCGGTCACGGCGCGCGCCGTCTCGATCACCTCGCGGACGGAATACCCCGTCCCGTTGCCGATGTTGCAGATCAGTTTATCGTCTTCGCCGAGCGCGTCCAGCGCCAGCAGGTGCGCCGAGACCAGATCGGCGATGTGGATGTAATCGCGGATGGCCGTGCCGTCCGGCGTGGGGTAGTCGGTGCCGTAGATGCCGATATTCTCGCGCTGGCCGAGCGGGACGCGCAGCACAAGCGGGATGAGATGCGATTCGGGCTGGTGGGCCTCGCCGCGTCCCGGCAGCGCGCCGGCGGCGTTGAAATAGCGCAGGGCGGCGAAATGCAGGCCGTGAATCTGGCGATACCAGTCCAGGGCCTGCTCGACGGCCAGCTTGGTATACCCGTAGGTGTTGGTCGGCCCGAGGGGAGAATCCTCGTCGAGCGGCTCGTCGCTGGACTGATAAACCGCCGCGGTCGAGGAAAGCACGAAGCGCTCCACGCCCGCCCGGACAGCAGTTTCGATCAGATGTACGGCATTGACCAGGTTGTTGTGGATGAATTTGCCGGGGTCTTTCATGCTCTCGCCGGCCTCGATGAAAGCCGCGAAATGCATCACGGCATCGAATTTTTGGCTGGCGAGGGCCCCCGTCAGAGTCTGACTGTCATCCAAGTCGGCCTCGACAAAACGCGCGCCATCCGGCACGGCCTGCCGGTGTCCGGTGACGAGCGAGTCGTAAACAGTGACGGTATGCCCGGCCTTGAGCAGGGCTTCCGCGGTCGCGGAGCCAATGTACCCGGCTCCGCCGGTAACGAAGATGTTCATGCCATCATCCTTTCAAAAATGCGCCGCAGGGCACAGAGCCCACAGAGCGATTCGAGCTTTTCCCTGTGTTCTCCCCGGCCTGCCGGCCAGTATGCCCTGCGGCGGACATTACGGATTTGGTTGGCGCGTGTGCCAGTCGGTGACCTGCTGATAAGCGTGCGCCATGCGGAGCAAAATATCCTCGCGGAAATGCGCGCCCATCAACTGCATCCCCACCGGCAGGCCCTCTCCATCAAACCCGACCGGGAAAGTCAGTCCCGGTACACCGGCCAGGTTGGCAGGCAGGGTGAACACGTCCTCAAGGTACATCGCCAGCGGGTCGTCGCCGTGCGCGCCGATCTTGAAAGCCGTCGTCGGAGCAACCGGCGCGGCAATCGCATCCACGAGCTCGAAAGCCCGCTCGAAATCCTGTTTGATGAGCGTGCGCACCTTCTGCGCCTGCCCGTAGTAAGCATCGTAGTAACCTGCCGAGAGCGCGTACGTGCCGAGCATAATGCGCCGTTCGACCTCCGGTCCGAACTTCTCGCCACGCGTGCGGCGGAACACGTCCCACATCTTTTCGCCTGCCGCGCGCGGCCCATAGCGGACGCCGTCGTAACGCGCCAGGTTGGCGGAGGCCTCCGCCGGCGCGATGATGTAATAGACCGGAAGGGCATATTCCGTATGCGGCAGGCTGACCGGGCGGATCTCGGCCCCCAGCGTTTTCAGCATCTCGATCGCCGCCCGCACCGCGGCTTCGACTTCGGCCTGCATCCCATCCATGAAATATTCCTGCGGGACGCCGATACGCATCCCCCGCAGGGAGGCAGCATGCCGGCCTCCTGCCATGTCGATCGCGGGCACATCGACATCCATTGTCGTCGCATCCAACGGGTCTCGACCGGCCATAACAGAAAACAGCGCGGCCACGTCGTCTGCCGTGCGCCCCAGAGCGCCGACCGAATCCAGCGACGAGCCGTAGGCCGCCAACCCGTAGCGTGAGACGCGCCCGTAGGTCGGCTTGAGACCGGTCACGCCGCAGAATGAAGCCGGCTGGCGCACCGAACCGCCCGTGTCCGTGCCCAACGCAGCCGGGACGAGGCGCGCCGCGATTGCCGCCGCGCTGCCGCCCGACGAGCCGCCGGGAACACGCGAGGTGTCCCACGGGTTATGGGTCACGCCGTAGGCCGAATTTTCGGTCGAGGAACCCATCGCAAATTCGTCGGTGTTGGTCTTGCCGATGACGATCGCGCCCGCCTCCTGCAGTTTTTTGACCGCGGTGGCCGTGAACGGCGGGACGAAGCCTTCCAGAATCTTCGAGCCGCAGGTAGCGGGCATATTCTCGACCATCAACACATCTTTAACCGCAACAGGGATGCCCCGCAGGGGCAGGTCGTTCGCCCCTGTCTTGTCGGCTTCTTTTGCCTGCGCCAGCGCATCCTCCGCGGCGACATGCAAAAAAGCGTGCAGCGACGGCTCCAACTGCGCGATACGCTCCAGGCAAGCCTGGGTCAGTTCATGGCTGGAGATCTCGCGATTGCGCAGGGCAGCGATCGCTTGGGTGAGGGTCAGGTCGGTCAGATTCATATCACTCGAAAACCGGGGGCATCTTGAATTGACCGTCTTCCGTCTCGGGCGCGTTCCCCAGCAGCGCGTCCGTACCCAACGGCGGACGGGGTTCGTCGTCACGCAGCGGGCTGGCCTCGGACAGGACGCTCGCGGTCGGCAGGATGTCGGAGGTGTCCAGTTCCTGCAATTTGGCGACGTAATCCAGAATGGCCGAGAGCTGCTCGCGGTAACGGGCTTTCTCCCCGGGACTCAGCTCCAGTCGCGCCAGTGATGCAATGTGTTCAACTTCTTTCAGGGTTAATGACATAGCTCACATTATACGTTAGAACGTTTCAGCGTTCAAACGTCCCACCATACCAAAGCAGGTACTCTTCAACGTGCGCGCGCCAGTAGGCTTCGTCGTGGACACCGCGATAGAGATGCCACTCATGTGGAAGGCCGTACTGCGTCAAAATATCGTCAAACTTGAGCGCGTAGCCGCGCTCTGTGTCGTTGTCGCCAATGTCAATGTAGATGCGCGGCCAGGCAGCCGACGGGATAGCCGCCACCCACTCGTCCAGTTTTGGCCCATCATTGTAGAAAATGGCCGGGGAATGTGCGCCGAACGCGCCGAACAGGTCCCAGCGTGTCAGGCCATAGTGGATGGACCAGCCCGCGCCGCGCGAGAGGCCGCCGATGGCGCGCTGCTCGCGATCTGCCAACGTGCGATAGTGTTCGTCGACATAGGGGAGCAGATCGTTGATCAGCGCCTCGCCAAAGAAATCATCCGGAGCCAGTTTCCAGGAGGCTTTGTCGTAAGGCATGACGATGATAAAAGGCGACATTTCCCCGGACGCGATCAATCGGTCGGCAGTCGACGGCACGCCCAGCCGTGCCCACTGCTCGTCGGTGTAGCCCTGTCCGTGGATCAGGTAAAGCACAGGGTAACGCCGTGTGCTGTCGACGGCATAACAGGGCGGCAGGTAAATGCGGAATTGCGGCAACGCGGGCGCGTCCAGGGCGACAATTTCAACTTGCCCCGGCTGTCCCAGACATGGCAGAGGCGTGGACGTGTGCGTTGGCGCGAGGAAGGGAGTCGCCGTCGCCGAGGGGACAACCGTCGGTAGGGGAGAGGGCGCAGGGGCGCGCGTAGGGACAGGGCGCGCCTCGTTTAACGGCGCGCAGGCCCAAATTGCGGAGAGAAGCGCAAAGATCAACAGGATGAGTTTTTTTGCTTGACGTTTCACCATTCTTCGCATTATACTCACATCCGCCGGGGTGTAGCGCAGTTGGCCAGCGCACCGCGTTTGGGACGCGGGGGTCGGCGGTTCGAGTCCGCCCACCCCGACTTTTCGAAGGGCCTCGTTAAACCATGCACCCCAGTAGCATAGGCCCTGGGGTCGTTGTGTTTAAAAAGGATTTGCAACCATGACCATGCCCACAGTTCTCCCCCGTTTCATTTCCATGTCCGAAGCCGCCACGCGCCTCGACATGGACGAAGCTC
>JAADGN010000081.1:1007-13294 GCA_013152325.1 Chloroflexota bacterium | reverse complement strand
GGTAGTGGATGCGCGCCTGCTCGAAGTAGGTCAGGTAGCGGGCGTTGTTGAGATGACCCTGCGGGTCCAGGTCGCCGTAGCGCACAACGATGGGATGGTAGAAATGGAAATCGGACATGGGAGCATTATACCGTTTCAAACCCCATTGCGGGCGTCGAAAATGCGGAGCAATCCGCCCGTTTTCAAGCAGATTGCTCCGTCGCTTCACTCCTCGCAACGACATTGCCCCCCACCATTCCCTATTGACCCCAAAAGATTCCAACAACATTTGAGCGCTGCCCAAATGTCTGTTAGAATAAATGTGCTAGAGTACGCCACTCCCCTTGTGCCCGGAGGAAGAAGAGCTGTATGCCCGTCATTCGTGCTTCCGAAATTGGTTCTTATCTGTATTGCCGCCGCGCCTGGTGGTACCGCAAGCAGGGTTTCAAGTCGGAAAACCAGGCCGAGTTGACAGCCGGGACGGAACTCCATCATCGCCACGGACGGCAGGTCGTCGCGGCCGGGTTGACGCGCGCGCTGGCGGTCATCGTGCTGCTGGCCGCGTTGGTGATGCTGGCCTCGTATTGCACGGTGCAGATCCTGTAATGGCAGGCGGCCGTCCGCCCCTGCCGGTCACTGTTTGCCGATGACTGTCTTTTACCTCTCTCTCGCCCTCATCCTCCTCGCGCTGATCCTCTTCTGGCAGTCCTCGCGCCAGCAGAGGCAGGCCGGCCTGCCGGGGGGACGCGTCATCTACACCGACACGCGCAGCTGGGGGCCGGTCGAGAAACCGCTCTACGATGCCTCGCTGGGACTGACGGGCAAGCCCGACTATCTCGTCGAGCGCGGCGGGCAGATCATCCCGGTGGAGGTCAAGTCCGGCCGCGCGCCGGCCGCGCCGTACGATTCGCACATCTACCAGTTGGCGGCCTACTGCCTGCTCGTCGAGCGGACGATGGGGAAACGCCCGCCGTATGGCATCCTGCACTACCCCAACCGTGATTTCGCGGTCGACTACACCCCCGAACTCGAATCGGCGCTGATGGACGTGCTGGCCGAGATGCGCCGCGACGAAACCCGCGCCCGGGTGAACTGTTCGCACGAACTGCCAGCCCGCTGTCGCGGCTGCGGGTATCGCGATCTTTGCGACCAGCGATTGGCCTGATTCCAGACTATAATAAGAGCGTTATGGCCGAAGCCTTTATCCCAAAACGCATCGTCGTCGCCGTTCACCCCAAGATGACAGAGGGGTCTGCCGAAACAGACGCGATCGTCAAGTACCTGCAGGAAAAAGGGTTGACCGCCCCCAAAGGCTCGCTGTACAACGAAGACCTGCGGCAGCGCGTCAAATCCGGCGAGTTCGACCTGCTGATCGCCGTCGGCGGCGACGGGACAATGTTGCGCGCCGGTCACCTTTGCGCGCCCAGCAACGTGCCGATCCTGGGCATCAATCTTGGGCAGTTGGGCTTTCTCATCCAGGTCAAGCGGACGGAATGGCCGGAGATGCTCAACCGTTTGCTGGACGGCGATTTCTGGATCGAAAAACGCATGATGCTGCGCACCGAGCACGTCCGCGCCGGTGAGACGCAGGGCGTCTGGCACGCGCTGAACGAGGCGGTCGTCAGCCGCGGACAGTATATCCGCCCGGTGCATTTGCTTGCCAACGTGGACGGGCAGCTGCTCACCCACTATGTCGCCGACGGGTTGATCGCCTCCACGTCGACCGGCTCCACCGCTTACGCGCTGGCCGCCGGAGGCCCGATCCTGCCGCCGGAGCTGCGCAATATCCTGCTCGTCCCCATCGCGCCGCATTTGTCCGTGGATCGCGCCGTCGTCCTTTCCGAAGGGTCGGCGGTCAGCATCACCGTATTCAGCGACAACGCGGTCTTGAGCGTGGACGGGCAAATGCCCATCGGTCTGACGGAGGGCGACCGGGTCAACGTGCGCGCCGGCGAGTACACGGCGCGCTTCGTGCGCTTCGGCGATCCCGGCTATTTCTACCGCAACCTGACCGCACACATGAACCAAAATCCATTCACAGGGGTCTCACGATGACCGAAACACTCTACTGCGCCAATCATCCCACCCGTGAAACCATGCTGCGCTGCAATCGCTGCGAGAAACCGATCTGTCCGAGCTGCGCCGTTCACACCCCAACCGGCTATCGCTGCAGGGAGTGTGTGCGCGAACAGCAGAGGCTTTTCGATACGGCCGCCTGGTACGACTACCTGGTCGGTATCGGGACGACCACCTTATTGTCCCTGGTCACCAGCGGCATCATCGTTTTCGTCTCCTTTTTCGCGGGCTTCTTCATGTGGTTCATCTCGGTTGGCATCGCCGCGGGCGCGGGCGTCCTGATCGCCAAGATCGCCCTCAAGGCGCTGCGCGGCCGACGTTCAAAAGCCCTGTTCTATACCACGGCGGCGGGCGTCATCCTGGGAGTCGTCCCGGCTGCGATCTTCCTGATCCTTGTCGGCGATTGGTTCTCGCTGATCTGGCAGGGGATCTATGTCCTCATGGCCACCCCGACAGTGCTCTACCGTATTTCTGGTATCCAATTGTGATCGCTTATGCTGACTGAACTTCGCATCGAAAACTTTGCCATCATCGACAAACTGGAACTGCGATTCGGCTCCGGCCTGATCATCCTGACCGGCGAGACCGGCGCGGGCAAGTCCATCATTTTGGACGCCGTCGAGGTGCTGATCGGCGGACGGACGGACTCCACCATCATCCGCAGCGACGCGGAGCGCGCCTCGGTCGAGGGCGTCTTCCGCCTGACCGGGAGCGAGCGCGCCGTGGTGCAGGCGATACTCAAACGTGAAGACCTGCTCGACGACCAGGATTACGTCACGCTCGGACGCGAAGTCCGCCGCGAGGGGCGCAACGTGGCGCGCGTCAACGGGCGGACGGTCAGCGTGGGTCTGCTCAAGGAATTGGGCGCTTTCCTGGTGGACATCCACGGGCAGTCGGAGCATCTCTCGCTGCTCGATACGCGCGCCCACCTCGGCCTGCTCGACCGCTACGCGAACATCGCCCCGTCCCTGGGCGCGTACCGCACGACCTACAAAAAACTTTCCGCTGTCCGGCGCGAACTGGGCGAACTGCGCCAGGCTCAACAGGATGCCGAACGCCGCACCGAGCTGCTGACCTATCAGGCCGAGGAGATCGAGGCCGCCAAACTGCGTCCCGGCGAGGACGATGAGCTCAAGCAGGAGCGCGACCGCCTGGCCAACGCCGAAAGCCTGGCCACGCTGGCGCAGGAGGCGCTGACCGCCCTGGACGAAGATACGACCGAATCGTCCGCCGCGACGGACCTGTTTGGGCGGACAGCCCGGGCGCTGGCCACCCTGGCGAAGACGGACTCCTCCCAGGCGGCGCTTTCGGAGCGGGCCGAACTCCTGCTCGAGAACCTGACCGACCTGGCGCACGATCTGCGCATTTATCTCGAAAACATCGAATTCAGTCCCTCGCGGCTGGAGGAAGTCGAAGAACGTCTCGACCTGATCGGGAGCCTGAAGCGCAAATACGGCGGCTCAATCGAAGCCGCGCTTGCCTTCGCGGAGGACGCCCGCCGGCAGCTGGAAAATATCACCAACGCCACCGAGCGCACCGCCGAACTGGAAGCCGAAGAGGCCGCACTGCTCGAGAAACTGGCGGAACAGGGCCGGGCGCTTTCCGAAAAACGCAAAGCTGCGGCGGAAGAATTGGGCCAGGGCATCGAGGCCGAACTGAAGGACCTGCGGATGGCGCAAGCCCGCTTCGCGGTGGATTTCCAGACGCTCCCGGACGAGAACGGCGCGCCCATGCCCGACGGTCAGCGTCTGGCCTTCGACGCCAGCGGGCTGGACAGGGTCGAGTTCATGGTCGCGCCAAATCCCGGCGAGGGGCTGAAACCGCTCGTCAAGATCGCCTCCGGCGGCGAGACCTCGCGCCTGATGCTGGCGCTCAAGAACGTGCTGGCGCGCGCCGACCAGATCCCATCCCTGATCTTTGACGAGATCGATCAAGGCATCGGCGGGCGGATCGGCATGGTGGTCGGGCAAAAACTCTGGAAGCTGGGTCGTCAGCACCAGGTCTTCTGCGTCACACATCTGCCGCAACTGGCTGTCTTTGGCGATCAGCACTGGCAGGTGCAGAAGACCATCCAGGAGGGGCGCACGCTCACTCGCGTGGAACGATTGCAGGGCGATGCCCGCCTGCTCGAGTTGGCGCAAATGCTGGGGGATGTCGGTGAAGGGACGCTGCGTTCCGCGCATGAGATATTGCAGGTAGCACAGTCACTCACCGGCGTGTCGGCGGAGAAACAACAAGATCGTCCCTAAAACCGTATGCTAGACATTCGCTTGCTTGGCCCCCCGCTCGTCTATCTGGATGATGAACCGATAAGCATCCAACGGCGTGCGCCGCGGGCCTTGTTGTTCTATCTGGCAGCTTGCGGGGAACCGCTCGCCCGCTCTTCTTTACGCGAACTTTTTTGGCCGGATAAAAGCGAAGAAGAGCAGCGGAGCAGGCTGCGCTATACGTTGACGAGATTGCGCAACGCGCTGCGCATGCCTGATTTCATCCAATCCCACCTGGGGACGATTTCTTTGGATTTCAAGCGTGTTTCAGTGGATGTGCTGGAATTCCGCAAATTGCTGGATTCAACCGGCCAACTGACCTGGATCTGGCCCGCCAAAAAACCTCTGCCCGCCCACATCTATCAATTCCTGACGCAGGCTGCCGCGCTCTGGCGCAGTCCGGACTTTATTCAAGGCACCGATATGTCCATTTCCTCCGCCTTGGAACAGTGGCATCTGGATGCTTCCCGAAGTCTACAGGAAGACCGTCTCCACCTATTGAAGCGGTTGATCGGACATGAACGGGCAGTGGGCGCGTTGGAAAAAGCGATCCAATGGCTGCGCATCGCGCTTACCATCGACAACCTGGATGAGCAGTTGCACTATCCGCTGCTGCTTTCCCTGTTGGAGACGGGACAACGCAGGGAAGCGCGGCAGCACTATATCGCGCTGAAAGACCTGTTGCAGAAAGAGTTGGGAGCCCTGCCGTCCGATGAGATTCGTTCCCTGGAACCGCGCATCTTTCAGGATGCGGCGGCGGTGCACTTCCAGGCCAAGGCGGCATGGCCGATCCGCCCAAGCGTTCAATCCCCTTTTATCGGGCAGGAAGCAGTTTTGCAGCATCTCCGGCGCGCCCACCAAACTGGCGACGGGGTGCTGATATTGGGCGAAGCGGGCGCCGGGAAGACGCGGTTGGTGCAGGAATTCTACCAGCACCTCGAAGTACCGCCGCGGTTGCTGCTGGCAGCCTGCCACCCGATCGAAGAGAATCTGCCCTTTCAACCCTGGATCGACATGCTGCGCAATTCCGTCACGCAGGACGAATGGCAGCAATTGCCCGCGGTGTGGGTCGCGCCATTGACGATGCTCCTGCCCGAACTGAAGACCTGGCGCAGCGACCTCGCCTCGGAATTGGAGAGCAACACAGGCTACGCGCGCACCGCGGTCTTCGAAGCGATCAGCAATTTGCTGGCGATGCTGGCGCGAAATCAGCGCTTGCTGCTGTTTGTGGACGATGCTCACTGGGCCGACGAGGCCACGCTTGCCGTTTTGGCGTATCTCCTCGAACATTCTTTCTTCAGCCCGCAAAATGGCATGTTGGTGATGGCCTCCCGGTTGGAAGAGATGAATGCACATCTCGACCGACTGGTGCTGACGTCTTTCCCCCGCCGTTTGGGTCAGGTCGAAATGGCGCGCCTGAACGAAGAGGAAACGTCCGCCTTGGCTTTCCACATCCTGGGCCATCAACTGTCCGAAGCCTTTATCAAACGTCTTGTGAGCAGTACGGGAGGCAATCCGTTCTTTTTGCTTGAAATGCTCCAGGCAATCCTGGCGATGCCCGACAAAACGGGAATTGGCACACGGGCTGACCTACCCATTCCGGCCAGTATGGTTCGTTTGATCCAGGGGCGTTTGCAAAAAGTCTCACCTGCGGCGTATGAAGTTTTGCTCCACGCCGCCGTGCAGGGCAGCCGTTTCGAGATCCCGATCTTGGAAAAGGCCGTTTCCCTGTCACAGGAAGATGTCGTCCAGGCGATTGATTCTCTGGAAAAGGCCTGTCTGATCCGCAGTACGGGTCAGGATGGCGGTTTTGAATACTCCTTTATCCACGAGAAGATCCGCGACGTGCTGCTGTTCGACCTCAGCCAGGCACGCAGCCGTCTGCTACACAACAAGACGGTGAAGGCGCTGGAAGGGCACCTGGGCGAGCATACGGATCCGCAGGCTGCCGTACTGGCCTACCATCATGAAAAAGCGGGCAACTTTTCCCGAGCCTTTGATTGCTGGGTACAGGCTGGAAATCACGCCTACCGCCTCTACTCCGTCGAAGATGCGACAGCAGCGTACAAACGCGCTGAGCGTTTGATTGCGCGGATCACGTTACGGGATGAGCAGATATACGCGCTCTACGCCAAATGGAGCACAATGGCTTTTGACAATGACGATGCTGAGACGCTGGAACGCTTGAATCGGACGTTTCTGGAAATCGGACAGGAGCGCGGCAGTGATTTGCTGGTCGGAACGGCGCTGGACGGGTTGAGCGACGCCTGCATGGCTGCCAACAAATTTGACGAGGGCTTGAAATACACTGAGCAGGCGCTCCCGTACCTGCAGCGGAGCGGCGACCTGTTCGGACAGATTAATGCCCACACCCATCGCGGGGTCTTCTTTTACATGCTTGGTCGCTTTCCCGACGCGCAGGAATGTTTTCACACTGCCTTGGGGCTGGTGCCGGAGACCAACGAGCCGGCGTTTTTGCGCGTACGCGGCCACGCCAACTATCAGATGGCCATTACCTGTACGCTGATGGGCTGGCCGTCCAAAGGGCTGGAATATGCCAAACGCTGCCTGGAAGATACGACCCGCTCCAGATGGCCGTATGGTCCGGTGACCGCTTATAGCGTTATGGGGTTGGCTTACCATCTTCTGGCAGACTATAAGGCCGGTCTCCAGGCCTCGCTGCAAGGCATAGAATTGGCAAAGCGCATCGACGGTTGGCGGATGTTGGGATACCTGCACGTTTTTGCCGGCATGAACGCGACAGAGTTGGCTGCGTTGGGCTCGGCCTGGGGACACGCCCAGAAGGCGCTGGAAATCGGCCAGAAATATGGGCATCACGAAATCATGTCGCTGGCCTACAAAGTGATCGGCGATATTTACACCCGTTTGACGGCGTTCCCCCAGGCGGCTGAGGCTTATCAGCGCGGGGTCTCGATCGGGGGGGAGAATTTTGTCAGCCTGGAAAGCCTGCATCGTTTGGGGTTGACGCTGGCCTTGATGGGAGACAGCCGGGGCGAGACGCAACTGGAGCAGGCCATCGAGATAAGCCGGTCTGCCGGTCTGGGCGCTTTTTGGGCCTACGCCAGGGCGCTGCGGTTGAGTCTGTTCGTGGAAAGGGGACAATACGAAATTTTCGAACGCGAGGCGGAAGTCGTTAGAGTTTTGTTGAAGGAGCGTTCGCTGCCAGACACCATGGCTTGGGTCGACTATTTGCAGGCCAAGGTGGATTTTCTGCGGGATGACCTGGAATCAGCGCTGTCGGGGGTGGAAGCGTTATATCCCGTTTTTGCGAAAGTGCCCATGTTCTGGCTGGAAATGCGTACGCTGACGCTGCATGCACGCATCTTGCAGCGGTTGGATCGCGACGCTGGCGACGTGGTCGCGCGGCTACAGCCCATGCTGGAGAAGATCGAATCGTCATTAACAAGTGCACCTTTGCATGATGCCTGGCAGGCATTCGACAACGACATTCGAAATATATTTACGGAATATTAATTTCCGTGTCCACATTTTGGCAACGCCTGTGTGCTAGGATGTATTCACTTACATTTGCCATTGGGCGTGGTCTAAAGGGACCCCACGCGGTCGGAGGTCGGTAGTTGTGGAGAGACACTACCGACTTCTGAATTTTAAGGGGTTGAGCAGAGACGAAGCTGTCGCTTCGTCGCAGTGCGGAGGTGACCGGCACGACCAAAGTGCCGGTCACCTGATTCTGATAAAAAAATTCCGGGCGGAGACGCTTGTGCAACCCTGTCTTCGACTGTGTTCCCGGGCGGCTGGAACTTGATCTTTCGACTGTCGCTGTGAAACCTGCTGCCGCAAGTCGCGCAATCGCCTCCTTTTTCCATCATTCTCATCCTTCCCTTAGCAAGAATCTACGCAAATCTACATTGACCAGGCGTCATCTCTTTGATAAAGTTGCAGTATTCTACAACTTTTGTGAATTTACCAGAGGGAAGACTTCGGCTTTTTTGGGCATGGAAGATGAGGTGCTTGCTGCGTGAATCAAAAAATAGTTAATGACTGGCTCTCTCTTGGTGATGTATCGAAACTGCTTGGGGTCCATCCGAGCACCGTGCGCGCCTGGTCCGATCGGGGCGTTCTGCCCGTTTACCGGACGCAGGGCGGGCACCGCCGCTACCGCCGCAGCGAGATCGAATTGTGGACGCAGACGACCCGCCAGCAACGCGAGGTCGCACCGGAACATGCGCTACAGTACACCTTGCGCCGCATGCGTTTTCAAATTGGCGAGAGCCGTCTCGAGGCTGAATTCTGGTATCAAAAACTGGATGATGAAGCCCGCCAGCAGTATCGGATGAGCGGGAAAGTGCTGGTGCAGGGACTGGCCAATTATCTGGCGTCAGACGGGGATGAGGCCATTGCCGAAGCGCGTTCACTGGGCTATGAATATGCCTCGCGCGGCCGCCGTTACGAATTGAGCTACGTCGATGCCGCCGGGGCATTTTTGTTCTTCCGCCGCCTTTTGCTCGAAGCAATGATCGAAGTCTATCGAGATGCAAATATCTCCGACAGCGCCATGTGGCAAGAGATGCTGAAACGTGTGCACGACTTTACAGACCAGATCATGATCTCTCTGCTTGAGACATATCAGGCTTTTGAGAAAAACCACCACTAGCGCCATCCGGCGTGAGGGACTGACAGGATATGGAAGACAAGCATTCATCTTCTCACAAGTACCCGCCCATCTATGAAAAGATCGTTCCGGTGGCATTGACGATCATCGTGGTGATCGTTGTCGTTTTGCTGGTCATTACCATTGGCGTCGCCCTGGGATTGATCCCGGGCGCAGCATAATGGATACACAGGATTTGCCGCCGGGCTGCAGATCCTGATTTTTTTGGAGATAGAACATGTTGAATACTTTACTCCCTTTACTTTCCAGTATCATCAGTTTTGTGTTTGCGTTCTTTGTCCTGAAGCGTTACTTGGCGCGCAAAGGCGCCCATTTGTTGCTGTGGGGGATTGGTACGATCTTCTACGGCATTGGCGGATTCTGTGAGTTCTACTACGGAGCCTTCGATTGGAATCCGTTCATCTTCCGTCTCTGGTATTTGTTCGGCGCGGTGCTGGTCGCGGCCTGGCTGGGACAAGGGACAGTCTACCTGCTGGTGAGACGCAAATGGGCCAACGTGTTGATGGCCGTCCTGGTGGTGGGTTCACTGTACGCGGTTTTCAAAGTGTTCACCGCCCAGCTCGATCCGTCCCTGATGATTTCCAGCGGACATACCGGACGTGAGTTGAGCGGACATGCCATCACGTCCTCCGGCGTGCGCGTCCTGACGCCTTTCTTCAACCTGTACGGCGTGGTGATGCTGGTCGGCGGCGCGGCCTACTCGGCCTGGATATTCTGGCGCAAGCGGATCCTGCTGCACCGCACGATCGGCAACATCCTGATCGCCGTCGGCGCGATCATGCCAGCTTTTGGCGGCCTCTTCAGCCGTTTGCAGCTCCCCGGCGCGCTCTACCTGGGCGAGTTCCTGGGAATCATCCTGCTCTTTATCGGGTTCCTGCGTGCGACCACGCCGATGGGCGAGACGATGTTCGCGGTCGAATCTGCCACTTGATCGGGGGCGTTTTCCGAGCTCCGCCTTTCGAACCGGCGGAGCTTTTTGCTTTAACGGGTATAATCCCTTCAACACTGATTCTGGAGTTGCTGATGTCTCTGCTCACCTTGCCCCTTATCCTGGAAACCCGCCGCAACCACGCCCTCGAGCACGCCACGATCCACATTTTGACGAAAAACTATCCGGGCCGCCCCATAGCCGGTCATTCCAACCCGACCGGATTTTTCATCCTGGGGGACGTGCCGACGGAGGGCGTCAGCGAGGCGGTTGCGCAGGCGTTGACGCGCCTGCGCGCCGGGGAGCGTGACCTGGCGATTCACCCCGGATGCGGGACGAACTACGCGACCTCGGGCCTGCTGGCCGGCTCCCTGGCCTGGTTCGGCATGTCGGGCAGAAAACCCTGGCGCAAGCGGCTGTGGCGTCTGCCGATCGTGGTCACCCTGGCGGTGGCGGCTTATTTTGTCAGCCAGCCGCTGGGCCCCGCGCTCCAGGCGAGCGTGACCACGGAAGCGGAGATGGGGAATTTGGAAATCGTACGCATCACGCCGATCCGGCGCGGCCGGTCGGCTGTGCACCGTATCGTGACGCGGAGCTGAAATGTCAGAAGCCGGTATGCGCGTGCTCTTCCTGTACGGCAGCGACGAGTTTGCCATCTCCAGGCGCTTGAGCAAACTTCGGGCCGCCGTGGACAAGGACGGGATGAACACCTCCCGGCTGGAGGCGCGCCTGGTCAGCGAGAACGATCTGAACACGGCGGTCAATGCCGCGCCGTTCCTGGCCGAGCGGCGGCTGGTCATCCTGTCCAACCCGTCCGCCCGCTATACCACCCCCTCCGCTCGCAAGAAATTCATCCGCTTTTTGGAGAACACCCCGCCGACCACGATGCTGGTGATGCACGAAACGCTGGACGACAAAAAGGCGGCCAGGCATTGGCTGGTAAAGTGGGCGCAAAAGGCCGGCAAGGAAATCAGCGCCGAACGCTTCATGATGCCGCGTGTTTGGAAGACCACCGAGTGGATCAAGTGGATCCAGAAAGAGACGAAGGAACAGGGCGGAGAGATGGAGCCGCGCGCCGCGGCGCGTTTGGCCGAGATGGTCGGGGAAAACACCCGTCAGGCCGCGCAAGAGATCACCAAATTGCTGACCTATGTCAATTACGAGCGCCCCGTCACGTTGGGCGACGTGGAGCAGGTCAGCGTGGCGACGGCGCAGGGCGATATTTTCGCGTTGGTGGATGCGCTGGGAGACGGGAAGGGCAGGGATGCGCAAGCCATGCTGCACCGTCTGCTGGACGAGCAGGATCCCTTCTCGATTTTCGGCATGGTCGTGCGCCAGTTCCGGCTGCTGCTGCTGGCGCGCGAGGTCATGGACGCGGGCGGGGGCGTCCGGGACGTGCAGTCCGCCTTGCAGGTGCATGAATTCGTCGCCAAGAAGGTCGCCGCGCAGGCGCGTCGTTTCTCGCTGGATGCGCTGGAAGCCATCTACCGCCGCCTGTTGAAAATCGACGAGGCCGCAAAGACGAGCCGCGTCGCGCTGGACCTGTCGTTGGATATGCTGGTGATGGAGCTGGCGGGGAAACCGTGAACGATCCGCTTTTGCGGATTCAGTTTGGCGTCGTGTGGGGGTCTTTTGTTTTCCAATCGTAGTTTTCTTTTAGCACAGCGGCCGGAACGCCCCCCAACATGGCATTGTCCATTTCGAATTTCCCGGCGACAACGCTTCCCATGGCGACCAGGATGTTGTTCCCAATCGAAGCGCCCGGCGCGAATCTGACGGCGCTGCCGAGGTAGCAGTCCTCCCCGATGTGGATATTGCGGTCCACGATCCCCGCCCCGTGGGTCCAGAACTGCGAGCCCATTCCGGCGATCCAGGAACCCTTCCCCAAGGTGAAGGCTCCGGCTGCGTCCACGTAATGGTTGGACGTGATCAGCGAGTTTTCGCCAATCTCGAGCCGTCGTTCGTAGTTTGCTTCCCGATACTCTTCGCGGGTTGTCCAGTAGCCGCACGTGAACGTGTTGCGGTGGCCGATGGACGCATTCTCCTTGATTGTCAGTGACATTGGGCCTGCGAACAGGTTGAACCAGCCAATTGTGCATCGTTGAAGGGTGGCCTCTTCGACCGCGATGACCGTCCCGAAGCCGATCGCGGCTCCCCGGACGGTGTACCCCAGGATGACACGATAGGCAAAAGCCCGCAGGGCTTTCAGGGGGAGAATGCTGATCAGGCCAGCGACAACGAGCCTTAATTTTGTCATGGACAGACGCCTATTTGTACTCTTCCCTGGTGGGATAGAAGACGTCGATGATGCGGCAATCCGTCACCGCCCGGCCCGCATGTGGGACGTCCGGCGGGATGACCGCCACCGCGCCGGGTTCCAGCA
>JAADGN010000081.1:0-946 GCA_013152325.1 Chloroflexota bacterium | reverse complement strand
GGGTGACTGTGTTCCGGCAGCGACGCGCCGGCAGTGACTGACCAGTAGGCCAGCGTCATGTGCCCGGAGTGGACAAAGGTGGCCTTGTAGCCGGGGATGATCTCCTTCTCTTCGAGGGCAGACAGGTTGATGAAGGGCATGTAAATCTCCTTGTAATCCAATAGGGCAGCGACCAGACGCAAGTGATACCTGTCGCCGCGAGGAAGACGGTCGTTATGATTTCGGCTGGTTTTTCTTGCCCGCCCTTGACGCTTGCGTTAACGGGTGGGCTGACCGTTCACGACGAAACGTCACGGCAAAAAATTGTCTAAATCGAAATTCCCGCTATTAAATTCAACAAGCCTGACCCAATCTATCGCGCCATCATTATCGCAAAACCTATCGATGAACTCTTTTGTAAATCTATTCGTTACCCTTGCCTTTCTATTCAAAAATGCTTCGTTGTGTTCTTTTGCGCGATAGCCTATCGGTTCAATAATGTCAGTGTAAAGATTCTCGTCCTCACTAATCAGATACCAAAAATTCTGGCCCACTACTTTTAGATAGCCGCGCAGATAGTTGGTGCGTGTTTTTCCATAGCAAATACCCAGCACTGGCTGAACATTTTTGCCAAGCTGTGATTGCTTTACGCGTCTTACGGCTTTTTGCAAATCTTCTGCAAGTTTACTCTGCTGAGAGCTATTACCCCAATTTGGCCCAGATTTTACAGAAACGATGTAGTGGATACCTTTATTCCCAAACTCTAAATCCACTCCCGGAGCAGTTGATTTATGCCCGCCACAGGTCTGCGTTGCTATGAAGACCGCGAGGTCTTCCAGAAAATCTCCAAACAATTTTTCTTCGGATGACGAAAGAAAGGCATCAAGCAATCCTTCCATCAACTCCCCAGCCGTTCGTATGTTCTTGGCCTTGAAAAGATAAGGGTTCTTCTTCAGCAGTTTCGCGA
>JAADGN010000131.1 GCA_013152325.1 Chloroflexota bacterium | reverse complement strand
TTTTTCGGACAGGTTTTTAGTTTTCCGCCATCTTTCGCAACTCATCTTCCCCGATCACCCTTACCCCCAACGCCCGCGCTTTCTCCAGCTTCGAGCCGGGATTCTCCCCCGCCACCAGGTAATCGGTCTTCCTGCTGACCGAGCCGGTCACCTTGCCGCCGTGGGCCTGGATGAATTCTTTCGCTTCCTGGCGTGTGAAACCTGCCAACGTGCCGGTAACAACAAACGTCAATCCGTTCAATGCCGCTGACGACGGACGACGGGCAACGGGCAACGGGCCCGTCGGCCAAACGCCGGCCGCCTTCAACTTCGCCAGCACCTGTTGATTGCGCGGACGAGCGAACCAGTCCACGATGGACTGGGCCACGTTGGGGCCGATGCCCTCGATGGCCTGCAGATCTTCCACGGCGGCGCGGCGCAGCTCGTCCAGGCTGGGATAATGGCGCGCCAAATCCGCCGCGACGACCTCGCCCACGCCGCGTATGCCCAGGGCGGTGATCAGGCGATTCAGGGGGCGCTTGCGCGAGTCGGCGATGGCGGACAAGAGATTGTCGGCTTTCTTCCCGGCAAAACCTTCCAGCGCGAGCAAATCCTCCCTCTTGAGCGTGTACAGGTCGGCCACGTCCCCCACCAGGCCGGCCTCGATGAGCTGCCTGACGATGTTGATGCCCAACCCGACGATATCCATCGCGCCGCGTGAGACGAAATGCTCCACGTTGCGGATGAGCTGCGCCGGACAGGCCGCGTTGACGCAATACCAGGCCACCTCGCCCTCGAAGTGCTCAACCGGCTCGCCGCAGGCCGGACACACCTCCGGCGGGTCATAGGGTCGTTCCCCGCCGCTGCGGGCCTCGACGATAGGTCCGATAATGTAGGGGATCACCTCCCCGGCGCGCTTGACCAGCACCCGGTCGCCGATGCGGATATCCTTCCCGGCGATGAAGTCGAAATTGTGCAGCGTGGCGCGTTCCACCTTCACGCCGCCGATCTCGACCGGCTCCAGCACAGCGTAGGGCGTCAGGACGCCCGTCCGCCCGACGTTGACGCGGATGTCGAGCAGCCTGGTGGTCACTTCCTGCGCCGGGAATTTGAAGGCCACCGCGCCGCGCGGGTCCTTGCCGACCACGCCCAGGTCGGCGGCCAGGTTCAGGTCGTCAATCTTGATGACAACACCGTCGGCGTCATACGGCAGGTCGGCGCGGCGCTCGCCCCAACTTTCGATATACGCGATCGCCTCCTCGATGTCGTCGAAGCGGCGGGCCGCATCCGTCACCGGGAAGCCGAGCGCCCGCAGGTATTCGAGCCTCCCCCACTGCGAGGACGGCACGACCCCGCCCTCATGATGGACAATTTCGTAGACCAGCAGCGTCAACGGCCGCGAGGCGGTCACGCCGGGGTCGAGTTGACGCAGCGCGCCGGCGGCCGTGTTGCGCGGGTTGAGATAGGTCCTTTCCCCGGCTTCGGCCAACCGCCGGTTGAGGGCTTCGAAATCCTTGTGGGTGATGAAGACTTCGCCGCGGACGACGAGGGTGGCCGGCAGGTCGAAGGTCGAAAGGCTGGAAGGGTCGACCGGTATCCGCAGCGGAATGGCCTTGATCGTCCGCAGGTTGGCGGTGATGTCCTCGCCGACCTCGCCGTCGCCGCGCGTCGCGCCCCGGACGAAAACGCCCCGGCGGTAGTGCAGGACGACGGTCAGGCCGTCGATCTTCGGCTCGACGACGAACTGCGCCCGCTCGACGCGTTCATCCAGTTTGCGGACGCGCTCGAACCAGGCCCGCGTCTCGTCCGCGCCGAAGGCGTTCGCCAGGGACAAAATCGGCGCGGGGTGGCGCACCTTCGCAAATTTCTCCGAAGGCGGCGCGCCCGCACGCTGGGTGGGCGAATCGGGGGTGATCCATTCGGGGTGTTCGGCCTCGATGCGCTTAAGTTCGTTCATCAGGCGGTCGTACTCGAGATCGCTGATGGTCGGCGCATTGAGCACGTAATAGCGATAATTGTGCTGGTGAATCTCGCGGCGCAGTTCTTCGAGGCGCTGGCGGAGGGGTGGGTTATCCATAGGACAAATTATAGCCCGATTCGAAATTTGGCGGCGGATGGGAAACAAGCGAGGGGCGCACAGAGCCGCCCTGCGACTGCGCTGCGAGCTTCTACTTCTTCACCAACCGCTGCCCATCGGGGCCGTCCTGCACCGCCCAGCCAAGGGCGGCGATCTCGTCACGCAGACGGTCGGCGGCCGCCCAGTCCTGGCGGAGACGCGCCTCCCGGCGTTCCTCCGCCAGGGACAGGGCCTCCGCCGGGGGTCCCGCCTCGGCAGGCCCGGGGTCGGGAGCGGCGCGCGCCATCTGCCATGCGTCGGGACGGATTCCGGCATCCGGCGCGTCCGGCAGGTGGAAATCCCCCAGGTCGTCCAACGGGAAAACGGCGCCGGCGGGATAAATTTCGTCGTGCTTTGGCGACAAAAGCGTCACCGAACTGACGCCGCTGACGCGGCATTCCCCGGCTTCGAGATCCACGATCAGGCCGGTATGCTCATCGAGGCCAACGACGGCCTGACCGGGCGGCAAGAGCGCGCGCCAGGCATCGAAGCGCTCGCGCCCCACAAAACAGCGGCTGGTGTCCAGGTCTGCGCCGCCTTCGGCGTTGTTCCAGTGCGGAATGAAGGAAAGCGGGAGGCCGCAGTCGGCGAAAAGGTTCAGGCCGGGCTTGACGTGCACGTCCTCGCCGACCTTGAAAATCTCGTAGACAGGCAGGGCATGCGCGCCGACGGCAACGGTGGCCGCGCTGGCAAAGACCAGGGCCGCGCCGAGACGGTGACGGGCGCGCAGGACTTCCCAGGCGAGCGAATTTTGCAACTGACGCACGGCGTAGGTCGGGCTGCCAGGCCCCATGAAGATCAGGTCGGCAGTCAGGAGCGGGGCGAGAATTTCCGGGTCGTCGGGGCTGAAAGGCGTGCCGCGTTTGCGAGCCGGAACGACGGCCACAAGCGGGTTGTAATTCCGCAGACGGGTTTTCAGGAAATCGGCCACGCGTCCGGCCACGAGCGCGGAATTGAGCTCGAATCCGGCCGGGGTTTCCAGAATGGCAATGTGCAGCGGGTGGGGCAAGCCGCGTGCGAGGGTTTCGAAGATGCGGCCGCCGGCCAACGAGGTTTCGCCGGAGCCGAGGAAGGCAATTTTACCGAACATAGTTTTTCACCATTAAGCTGCGAAGGGAACGGACAAGTTGCACCACCACGGAGTTCGCAGAGAAACCCCCATAAAATCTTCGTGCACCCTGTACGCTGGAACAACGCCCCCATGGAAAACTTCCTTGGACGCTTCAAGGAAAAAAGCCATACGCCAATTCAAGACCCCCGTCCTTGAGCAAGCCAGGGAGATCATCGCTGGTTATGTCTTGCTCCCACAACGAGGATGCCGTTGAAAACGAGACGGACACCTTTTGAACAGCGGGGGCGAGTCTAACGCAGCTACAAATAATACGTCATTCGCTGCAAATGCCTGGATGGGTCGATGTATTGCACCTGCACGTCTGGCGAGAGCTTGAGCTTGATGGGGGCATAATTGAGAATGGCCTTCACGCCAGCCTGCACCAGTTGGTCGGCCACTTCCTGGGCTACGGAGGCCGGTACAGTGATCATGGCCACTTTGACGCCCGCCTCGCGAATGGCTTCGCCCAAACGGGCGACATCCTGAACGACAAAATCCCCGATTTTCTGTCCGATCTTGGATGGATGGTTGTCAAAGATCATCGTGATCCTGAAGCCGCGATGCAGGAAGCCCTGGTAGTTAACCAGCGCATGACCCATGTCGCCTGCTCCAACGACGGCCACTTCCCAAACACGATCAACCTTGAGAATCTCACTCAACTTTTCGATTAAAAAGGAAATATTGTAGCCGGTTCCCTGTTTGCCAAATTCACCGAATTGGGAGATATCCTTGCGGATTTGTGCGGCGGAGATTCCCACCTGCCTGCCCAGTTCTTGCGAGGAAGTAGTTTGAATGCCTTCTTCTTTCATCCGCTGCAGCGCACGCAGGTAGATTGGCAGGCGGCCGATGATAATGTCAGGGATCTTTTTGGAATTCATCTGGTTTCCTCGCGCTGGGTATGTGAAACTGCCGTTAAATCTACCATAAAATAGCAGATTTGTACAATTCATCACCCACCAAATTCCGGACGCGCTTTCACTTGCCCGCCTTGCACCCCAACACTTTGTATACCTTAACTGCTTCCGTCCTGCCCTTGACGATCACCGCGTCAATGAACGCGGTCTCGAATTCATCCCTGATGCGCTCGCATGTGCTCTCGCTGACGATGATCGGACAAGCGTACACTTTGGTCAGGTCTTGCAGGCGGGCGGCCAGGTTGGCGTTATCGCCGATGACCGTGTAGTTGATGCGCTGCTCCGAGCCGAGCAGGCCGACGAAAACTTCCCCGCTGTTCAGCCCAATTCCGATGTCGAAGTGTTTGGGAAGACGACCTTCGGCGGCCCAACGTTCCTTCAGTCCGTCCAGCGCCTGACGCATCTCGACCGCGGCGCGCGCCGCCCTCAGCGCGTGGTCGGGATGGGGAACCGGTTCGCCGAAGAATGCCACGATGGCATCGCCCTCGTACTTATCCACCGTCCCGCCATGTTTGTGGATGACAGCGGTCATGGCCTCCAGGTAAGAATTGAGCAGCGTTACCACCTCTTCAGGGGTCAACTTCTCCGAGAGGGTGGTGAAGTTGCGTATGTCGGCGAACAGGATGGTCAGGTCGGCGCGTTTGTTCAGGGCGTTGATATCCTGTATGGCGAGCAGCTGGTCCACCATCTCCGGTGAAATGAAGCGGGTAAACAGGTTGCGCACGCGCCGCTTTTCGATTTCTTGCGAAATGGCCTGTTCCAGCGTAGGCAAAACGACGCCCAGGAAGAGCATCGCCTCCGGCCCGGTGAAAGGCAGAAAGATGGCTCTTTGGACGAAGGCGGCATAGTAGAGTACGCCGTAGAGCAGCATGGCAGCGGTCATCAGGGTGATCGTCAGACCTGGACGCGGCGAGCGGACGATCAGGCTGGACAGCAGAGCCGCCGCGATGATGAACAGAATGTTTACTCCGGGAGGCGTCACGCGCAGATACGCGCCGCGCAGCATGGTGTCCACCGCGTTGGCGACGATCTCCACCCCAGGCGTGCGTATGCGGCTGGAAAACGGCGTCGGGTAAATGTCCTGGAGCGTGACCGAGGTCGCGCCGATCAGCACGATTTTGTCGCGAAAGGCCTCGGGCGGATAATCGCCCAGCACCACGCGGGCCGCGGAGTAGGTCGGATAAGTCTCCGACGGGCCGGCAAAATTTACCAAAAAGCGACGATTTTGCAGCGGGACGGTCGTACTGCCCAGCACCAGGCTGCTTGGGGTGGGAGCAGAAGGTGGTCCACCGTTTGTGTACAGGCGGGCCAGTTCAAAAGCCCAGTTGTAGTAGGTTTGGTCCAGATATGTGTCGTACGCCAGAATGCTGCGGGCGATGGCGTCATCGTCGAGCAGCACCGGGGTGATGCCCATGCCGTCGAGCACCTCGCGGTAGATTGGCAGCGGCAGCCTGAGCGAGATCACGCCTTGCTGGTCGGTATATTTTTGGATGACAGTGGCTGCGCTTGGGGCGTTGTCCAATGCCCGGGCCAACGCGGGATCACCCCCAGGGTCCTGGTCTGCTTCGAACAGGAAAACATCCAGGCCGATGACCTGCGCGCCGGCATCGTTCAGCCAGTCAACGATCTCGGCCAGGTAGGCGCGCGGCCAGGGCCATCGATATCCTGTCCAGTTGAAGGAGAAGTCGTCAATCGCCACGATGACGATATTCTCATTTGGCGGGCGGACGCCGCGCAGGCGCGTGGCCGCGTCGCGGGCGGCAAGGTCAAATCGTTCCACGGGTGTGATGAGGGACGGGTAGACTGATGCGACTTCGGCGATCGCCAGCAGCAGGGCTGTCCCCAGGAGCAGGACGAGATGCAGTGAAAATCGTCTTTTTGTGGGCGGCATGGGGGCGTTAGCGGTTGAAGAGCGGCGTTCGGGTGGCGTCCGGCAGGATGTCGGGACGCGTCGGCAGGATACCGGGCAGCGTGGGCAAAATGCCGGACAGGGTGGGCAGAATGCCGGGCAGCGTCGGGTTGGGCAATTGGGTCAGGATTTGGCCAGGGGTGGGTGTGCGCTGGAGAACAGGCTCGCGTGTGGGGCGGGCGGCCAGCGTAGCGCGCACGAGAGGCAGAATTTCCTCTGCTTCGGGGTTGAATTCCACCCATTCAAGGATGTCGCGCTCGCTCATCCTATCCCGGATCGGCGTAATATACCTGCCGCCGGTTTGGTCCGGATGCAGCAATTGCGCCAGTTCCCCTGTCCCCAGGATGATCCTTCCGGCCGGATTGACAACTTCGCACGTTCCTTCAAGACAGGTCACCAGCACGTTCAGGGTTTCCGGCTCTATTTCAACCATCATGTAGGAGCCGCGTACGGAGGCCTGGCCGGAGGGCGTCTCCACTTCGACGACGCCGCTGCGCAGGATGACCCACAACTTGCCGAGTTCCAGTTGGATGCGCGTCAGCAGGCTGCCCTGGACAGGCTCGTTCGACGCAACGGTAAAAAGGGACGAGGGCGCCATGCGGATCAACGTGCCGGTAGACAGATTTACGCGCGCCTGGCCGTCTTCCAGCGTGTGCACCTGCCCCTGTTCCTGCAAGGTCAACCCGTTCTCGGCAGCCGTAAATGAAACCTGCTCCGGCTGCTTGGCTTCCACCTCCCCCTGCACCTCGCTCAGTATGGCGCTTAGCGCCATGGGCGTACTCGTTATGGTCGCGGTTGGTTTCGGCGAAGATGTGGCTGTGGCAAACGCCGCTTCAGACGGCGAAAAAACGCTTGGCGTACAGGCGGCCAGCAACAGCAGGCTGAACATGATAAAAGCAGCGCGTTTTAACATAAATGGCCTTCAAAACTATTGTGTGCTGATAGTGAGCGTGTAGTTAACATATTGTAACGCGTTGCCAGATTTGGCGCGCATACGAAATTGATAGGTTTCATTTCTGAAAAGTACCAGTTCGTAGTCGCTTGCGCCGCAGGTCAGTGCCCCCCAGTTGTCCAGTTTTTCATTTCCCTGCCACAATTCAACCAGCAGCTTTCCGTTACCGGCGCAGGTCAGGTCGAGGTACAGCGTCACGATATCCGACTGGGTGCTGTTGGGCGTAAATGCGATCCAGTCTTCGGGGTCGCCTTCCGGGGACGAAACGTCGCTGGAATAGCTGAACGCGCGCGATTCGGTCGTCGAGAAAGTGATGTCGATGGCCGGAGACTGCCGCGAATCATCATCAGACGGCGCGGGGACAACGGTTGGCGTGAGCGTGGCCGGGACGGTGGTCGGCGTGCCCGTTCCGATGACCTGGCCTGTTTCGCCGACAATGGGCAGGTTCTCCATCCCGCTGGCCTGGATATACCCCGCCGAAATCCAGCCCCTGCCGTCCGGCCCGTCGGCGAATTCGATTTGCAGCCAGGTGCCGCTGGCGTTCTTGCCGGTCAGCGTAACCACGTCTTGTGGATTGAGCATGCCGAGGGCGTCGTAGTTCGTCCCCGGCCCGCTGCGCACGTTGATTTTCTGGGTGACCAGCCCGCTGCCCCCGTCGGACGTTGGGCCTGCTCCCGCGCCGATGACGGGAATCTCCGCCCCGGCCGTCGCGCGGATGTAGGCTGCCGACACCCAGCCGATGCCCTCCGGCCCATCGGCATAGATGATCTGATACCAGGCCTCGCTGACGTCCTTGCCAATGATTTGCACGCTGGCGCCGTTGTTGAGCATCCCCAGCGTTTGGCTGGCGGTGTTGGGCGCGCTGCGTATGTTGACCTGGGTGGTGGCAATCCCACCGATGGGCGGGATCGTCGGGACAGGGGTCGGCGGCAGCGGCGTCGCGGAGGGGCGCGGCGTCAGCGTCGGCGGCAGGGTGGCTGTGATAATGGGGATCGCCGAAGGGGTCGTCTCTTTGTCCGTTGAGAGGCTCAGGCTGCAGGCGCTGAGCAGGAGGGTCGACGCAATGAACAAAAGGGTGGGTTTGGATTTGGATAAGAAGCGCATGATCTTTTCCTCTGTTCTATTGTAACGTTTTTTTCTGAAAACGTCATTCTACCCCTGCTCACGGACACAGGGCATCGTGAACGGGCGTCGTGTGCCATTGAAGCAGTTGTCTAAACAACAATTTGGTGCTACTATGTAAAGGGAAAAGATGGCTCTTCGGGTTCCTGTTGTTGGCAGGTGAAGGGATTTGTTGGGGGTTTTATCACAACAACATTATTGCAAAGGAGATTTTGGATATCTTGTGTCCGGCGTACAAGACTTGGCAACAAGCCACGTTGGCGGCAATCAGGAAGGTTTTGCGAATATGATATTTCTACTGAGAGATGTGGTTTTTGTTTTGTGACGAGTTGCATCACAGCAAGAATCTGCCTGGAAAACTGTCTGCCGGTTTAGCTGGGCTATCATTGATTTGTAATTGTCCAAACAACGTTTCAGTGCTAATATGTAAAGGCATTTAGCTACCCTTTTGGGGGGGCTCCCGGTCAAATCCTGAAGAAAACCAAAAAGTCCGTTATACGATGACCGTTCCTGATAGATTCTTGTGTCATCACGATGGTATTGCAGTGAAATTGTTCTAGAGTTTGTGGCAGGTGAATCTTGTAAGTGGAAAATTGTCAGCATCGTTGAATTGGCAACAAAGCAATAGGCCTGGAGAAAAGACAATGAAGCTCAAGTTCTCAAGATTCTTTAGGTTCTGGCAAACAGAGTATTTTCAAACTCGGCGAGTTGCATATGGATACGCACTATTGGCAATGGCCGGGCTGTTGCTGTTATGGTGGCAAGTCGGTCTTTTGTTGGAAGACAATTTTCGGAACGAGATACGAAAACAGGTCACTGCCCAAATCGATTCCTATGGCGCCAGCCTCACCCAGGCGGTTAATCGCAGGCTGTCCCTGGTCAGCGGACTGCATTCATTTGTCAAGGCCGAACTTTTTGGACATGCAACCCTGGACAAAGAAGAATTCGCGATTTTTGCGGCCGGCCTTTACGACAGTATGGACGGTATTCGGGACATCGCCCTTGCCCCAGACGGGGTAATGCAATTCGTCTACCCTTATGAAGAAAACAAATCTGTTTTGGGGTACGAACCCGCGAAAGATGTGCGCCCCAACGTGCGGTCCGAAGTCCAACGGGCGGTTGAAACGCGTCAGATCGTCTTGAGTTTGCCTTATGAGTTGATCCAGGGCGGTACGGGGGTCATTGCCCGCCAAGCCATTTTCGTGGAAGATACGTACTGGGGGCTGGCAAATATTGTGGTTGATGTGGCGCCCATGCTGGAAGACGCCGGGATTGTCTTCGCCCGGAACGAGTTGAATTTGGCGATCAAAGATCAGTCTGGCCGGGTGTTCTATGGCCTGGAAGATGTGTTCGACGCGGATCCGGTGACGTATTCCGTTTTTTTGCCCGAAGGGACCTGGGAACTGGCCGGTGTTCCCACCAACGGTTGGGACGCAGGCTATCAGCATATACTGTGGCTGTATCAATTCCTGGGGCTGTGCGTTGTGGGGGCCTCGACGCTGGTCGTTTACCAATTGTCCAGGCGTCAAGAACGTCTGGGATTTTTGGTAAAACAGCGTACTCGCGCGCTGCAAGAATCCGAGACAAAATACCGGGAATTGGTGGATAGTTCGCTGGTGGGCATCTATATCACCCAAAACTATATCCTCCAGTTTTGCAACCAGGGGTTGGCGGATCTCTTCGGCTACCAAACCCCGGATGAAATGATCGGCATGCACATTCGGGAGTTGGTTGCTCCCGAAAACTGGACGCGCGTGGATGACGAAATCCGCCTGCGGGAATCGGGCGAGGAACAAGCCAGCCATTACGAGTTCAAGGCTGTCAGGGTGGACGGAACGATCATCGATGTCGAAGTGTTGGGGGTGAAGATCGATTATCAAGGTCAGCCGGCCATCCAGGGCGTGCTGATCGACATTACCGAACGGGTACGGGCTGAAGAACGGTTTCGTGCTTTATCCGAAGCCGCTTTCGAAGCTGTCTTCATCTCTGAAAAAGGCGTTTGTCTGGAACAGAACCTGACAGCAGAGAAAATGTTTGGCTACACACTGTCGGAAGCTGTCGGCAGGCTCAGCACAGAGTGGGTTGTTCCGGAAGACCGCGACCTGATGATGAAAAACATCACCTCCGGCTACGAAGAACCCTACCAGGCCACGGCATTGCGCAAAGACGGGACGACTTTCCCTGCCGAGATACAAGGCAAGATGATGTCGTATAAAGGGCGTACGGTTCGGGTAACTGTCCTGCGCGACATCACCAAGCAGGTGCAGGCAGAGAGAGCCTTGCGCTCGTCGGAAACCAAATATCGGGAGTTGGTGGATAACTCACTGGTGGGCATCTACATTATGCAGGGGCACGTTCTCAAATTCTGCAATCAGGGCTTTGCAGACCTTTTTGGCTATCGGACGCCGGATGAAATGATCGGCATGCATGTCCAGAAACTGATCGCGCCTGACCACTGGGAGCAGGTGGACGACAAAGTCCGGCTGCGGATGTCGGGCAAAACGGACGCCAGCCGTTACGAGTTCCAGGCTGTCAGGGCGGATGGGTCGATCATCGATGTCGAAGTACTGGGGAAAAAGATCTCTTACCAGGGCCAGCCCGCTATCCAGGGAATCTTGATTGACATTACGGAACGGGTGAGAGCGGAAAACGAGACCCGGCAATCGAAAATGCTTTTGGAAAATATTTTGCGCACAACGCCAAGCGCCGTGTTTACCGTGGATACGGAGAGGCGTATCACCGGATGGAATCTGATGGCCGAGCGCATTACCGGCTATAAAGCAGAAGAGGTGACGGGCAAGCGCTGCGACATATTGGCATCGAGCACGTGCCATCAGGAATGCCGTTTGTTCAATGATGATTTCAAAAAACCGGGGAAATACAGGGAATGCGTCATTGTTGGCAAGGACGGAAGAGAAATAATAACGCTCAAAAACTTCGATCTATTGTCAGACCATTCAGGAGAGATCATAGGAGGCATCGAAAGCTTCGTCGATATTACCGAGCGCAAACGGGCGGAAAACGCCTTGCGAGAAGCGGAAGCCAAATTCAAGGGCCTGGCCGAAAAATCCCTGGTGGGCATTTATATTATCCAAGATGGCCTGTTTCGGTACGTCAATCCCAGGCTTGCGGAAATTTTCGGCTACACAACCGACGAACTGATCGACCGGTTGGGGCCGAAAGACCTGACGACGCCGGAAGCATGGCCCACTGTCAACGAGAATCTGCGCAAACGTCTCTCCGGGGAGGCCAACACGCTTCACTATGTCTTTGACGGGTTGAGAAAAGACGGCGAGCAGATCATTGCCGAAGCCTTCGGAACGCGCACAACGCTTGGCGACCAACCGGCAGTGATCGGGACGCTGCTGGACATTACCGGGCGCGTGCAGGCTGACGCCGATCTCCGCCGCCGGCTGGCGGAACTGGAAGTGCTCTACGAAAACAGCCAGGCCATCGGCCAGTCGCGGGAGCCGCAGAAAATCGCGCAAAAGGTCATCAAAGTGCTCACCCGGGAATTGGACTGGCACCATGCCGCCATTCGTCTGTACCGCCCGCAAACGGATACGTTCGAGCTGTTGGCTTTTCACCAATCCGGGTTGAAAAACGCACGCCAACGACAGGTCACGGAAAAACATTTCCAGAGGATGATCTCGACGCCGGGGCAGGGCTTGAGCGGCTTGGCTGTTCAAAGCGGCCGGAGCATCCGCAGCGGGGACGTGACCAGCGATCCCCGTTACGTCGAGACCTATCCTGATATCCGTTCCGGACTCTATGTGCCCATTAAGAGCGGCGAGAGCGTTTTGGGTGTGATCAGCATCGAAAGCGAAAAACCGGACGCCTTCAGCGAAGCGGACGAACGCCTGCTTTCCATCGTCGCGGGGCAGATGGCCTCCGCGCTCGAAAACGCCCGCCTTTTCGCAGCCGAATATCGGCGCGCGGTGCGCCTGGCCGGAATTTTGCGTCTCAGTACCGAACTCTCCTCGTTCCAGGACGAAGATTCCCTTTTGAAACACCTGGTTACCCAAACCGCCACGCTGACGAAGAGCGCCGCCTGTACAGTGATGCTGCTGGATGAAAATACCAATGAGGCTGTTGTGGCCGCACAAAGCGGCCTGGCGGAAGACACCCTGAACCTGCGTGTGCCCCTGAGTTTGCCCATCTTGCGACAGATGATAGAGACCGGCGATCCGCTCGTTGTCTCGAATGTCGATCGTGACGCGCCGGAACTACAGCAGTTGTTCGTCCAGCCGGGGATCAAGTCCTTCTTTGCCTACCCGATGATGGTCAAGGACCGTTTGCTGGGCTTTTTGACCATGAGTTCGTTGTCGCCGGAGCAGCCTTCCACAACCAAGGCCGCGGCCTACAGCTTGTTGGCCGAACGGACTGCGGCCGCCCTGCAAAATATCCGCCTGTTCGTGGAAGCCCGCCGCCGGGCCGACGAAATGGCCGCCTTGCTGGCCACCAGCCGCGCCATTTCCACCCTCGAACTGGATGCGGTGCTGGAAACCATCGCCCGCCAGGTCAAAACACTGTTCGACGCGGACGGCAGCCGCATCCATTTGCTCGATCCGGACGGCGAGACGCTGCGCTGCGCTGTCGTATTCCACATGGACGAAAAAGAGGCCATGGCCCTGCCCCTGAAATTGGGACAGGGGGCAACCGGGCACGTTGCCCAGACCGGCATCGGGGAGATCATCAACAATTCCCTGAGCGATTCGCGGATCGTTCAGACGTCGGGGATGCCGAATATGCCCGAAACCCTGGCGCTGGTCCCGTTGAAGGTGCATGAGCGCATCATTGGCGTGATGACCATCAGCCGCCAGGGTAAAGAGCGTCCTTTTTCGCCCGCGGACCTGACCCTGCTGACCGCCTTCGCGGAACAGGCGGCAGTGGCAATCGAGAACTCGCGCCTGTTCGATGAAGCCCAGCGTCAGTTGACCGAACTCGAAGCGGTCAACAAGATCTCCTATACCCTGCGCGTCGCCAAAACGGTAGACGAGCTGCTGCCCATCCTGCTGGATGAAACCCTCGCCGCGCTGGATACAGACAGCGGAATGATCTGGCTGCACGATCTGTCCACCGACCGCTTGCGAAAAGCCATCGCCCGCGGCTGGATGGACAGGGTGGACATAGCGGAGATCACCCCGGGCAAGGGGCTTGTTGGGTCCGTGTTCCTTTCGGGGGATGTGTATTTTGTGCAGGAATTTGCCCGGGATGCGCTGATCCCTGCGGCTGTGCGCGACCAGATCCCCGCCGGTTTTGGCGGCGCGGCCATCCCCATCCGCGTCGGCGATGAACCGATCGGCGTAATGCTCGTCTCCGTACCCCTGCCGCGCAAAGTGACTGTGGCCGAGATCAAACTGCTGACTTCCGTTGTCGACATTGGCGGCGTGGCGATACACCGTACACGTCTGCATACGGAAACCGAGCAGCGTGTGCGCCAACTGGCCGCCTTGCGTTCGGTGGACCAGGCCATCAATGCCAGTCTCGACCTGCACAGCACGCTCAGGATCCTGCTCGGCGAGGTGACTTCGCTGTTGGGCGTGGATGCAGTCGATGTGTTGTTGTTCCAAACATATTTGCAGACGCTCGAACCGGTTGCGGAACTCGGCTTCCGCGGCACTATTCCGGATGATTATCATTGGCGGCTTGGCAGAGGCTACGCCGGACGAGTTGCGCTGGAGCGCGTGCCCCTGCATATTCCTGACTTGCGTCAGGCGCCCGACCTTCCTCATGCGGACTGGATTGAACGGGAGGGCTTCGTGGCGTATTATGGCCTGCCCCTGGTGGCCAGCGGACAGATCAAGGGAGTGCTGGAGATCTATCACCGCGCACCGCTCGAACCCGGGCCGGACTGGCTTGAGTTCCTGGAAGCATTGGCCAGACAGGCGGCCATCGCGGTCGACAAGGCACAGCTCCTGGACGGGTTGCAGCGCTCGAACCTTGAACTGACACGGGCTTACGATGCGACGGTTGAGAGTTGGGGACATGCGCTCGAATTGCGCGACAAGGAGACAGAGGGCCACACCCGGCGGGTGACCGAGCTGACCGAGCGGCTGGCGCGCCGCATGGGCGTCAGCGAATCGGACCTGGTTCACATCCGCCGCGGGGCGTCCTTGCACGATATCGGCAAGATCAGTGTTCCGGACAGTATCCTGCGCAAAAACGGCCCCCTGACGGAGGAAGAGTGGGTTATCATGCGTCATCACCCCCGGACCGCGTACGAGTTGTTGACGAAGATCGATTATTTGCGGCCTGCGTTGGACATCCCTTATTTTCACCACGAAAAATGGGACGGCACAGGCTATCCGCGCGGGCTGGAGGGAGATGCGATCCCGTTGGCGGCGCGCATCTTTGCCGTTGTGGACGTTTACGATGCCCTGACCTCCGACCGTCCCTACCGTGGAGCCTGGCCGGAAGAGAAAGCGTTGAAGTACATCCGCAAGCAATCCGGCACACATTTTGACCCGCAGGTGGTCGATGCATTCCTGAAAATGTTGGCGGAGGAGCAGTAATGCATCGACGGGTACGCTCACAAGGGACAGGATACAGGATTGATTGACCAGAATGTCGCAGCACAAAAATGCTCGTAAAGCGATGAGCCTGCGGGCTGTTCGCTTTCTCAATCTACGGCGTTTTAGAGCACCCTGTCGACAATCTCCCCGGCTTGTCCAAAAGCAGGCGTCTCGAATCGGCGCAAGGCTTCTTCCTGAAGCGCCCAAAGAAGTTGTCCATGGGGGCATTGTCCCAATCGTAGTTGCAACCAAAGGACTGAACAGTACCAAAGCAATGAAAAATCCCTTATAATATGCATGGCATAATAAGCGTAGCTTCGGGATAAGACAATTTGACAAAGAATCGTCTTCATCTCCCATTCCCACCACCCTTCCCCCTCCCATCTTCAAAGCCGAAGTATTATCCCGAACTGACGACAAGCTGGTTAACGCCACAAAGTGCCTTTGCGCCTAATGGGACAAACGTGTGATTGTTAATTTAAGGTATTTTGTAGTATCGTATTCAGTGAAACCCTGTAGGGACAAAAAATATGCTGGATGTCCGGCTTGAAACACAAAAAGCGGTTCGACAATCCCTGGAAAAGCGCGGCGTCGCTCCCGCCGACCAAGAATTCCTGCTCAACCTGCTCGATCTTTTAATTTCCAATATATCAGAGGCCGTCGATCAAGAAAATATGGTTACTATCACTCGCGAGATTTCCCGAAACCTGCTTTCCAACCACCAACTGCTGATCCTGCTAAGACAGCAGGCAGCTGAATTGGACGCACTGAAAAAATTAAGCCTGCACCTGACGTCCAGCCTGGATTTAAAGACAGTACTGGATGCGGTCGTTAGCAACGCCATGCATTTGCCAAAAAATGCGCGCACCGCCCACATTTTCTTGTACGATGCAGACAACGACAAACTCGAGTTCGGCGCTGCCCTGGATGAAGAAGGCAACCGGAACAAGATATGGGCTGAACCGCGTCCCGATGGCCTGACGTACAACGTCGCCCGCGGGGGAAAGACGATCATCGTCGAGGACATGCAAAAGCATCCCTTGTACAAAAATGCTCCAAAATCCTGGACAGGCTCAATTGTCGGCATCCCCCTGAAAACAGATGAGAACGTAGTTGGCGTCATGAACCTCTCCAGTTCGTCGGTCGGAGAATTTGCAGAATCAGATATGAGACTTCTCCAGCTTCTGGCCGACCAGGCTGCAATCGCCATTTCGAATGCCCGCCTGCACGAAACGGTCAGCCAGCAAGCCCACAGTGACACACTGACCGGTTTGCCCAACCGGCGCGCGCTGGATGAACACCTCGAAAATGAAGTTCGCACCGCGCGCCGCACCGGGTACACGTTCGCGACGGTCATGATGGACCTGGACGGCTTCAAATCCATCAACGACACTTACGGACACACCGTCGGCGATCAGGTGCTGCGCGTGCTGTTCAATTACTTGGCGCAGGGACTACGCACCAGCGACTTTCTCGCTCGTTACGGCGGCGACGAACTCACCTTGATCCTGAGCCAAACGGACATGCTGTCAGCCAAAGTTGTCACCGACAAACTCCTGGAGAAACTGCACAGATTCTCGTTCGACCTGCCTGATGGCGCCCAGCTTAAGGTCAGCATGTCTGGCGGGATAGCCATTTATCCCATCCACGGACAAACAGCCTCTCAACTGCTGCGTTCTGCGGATGAAGCGCTCTATCGCGCCAAGAAGCATCGCCGCGGCGCCTTCTTGATCGCAAAAGCTCCCACCGGGAAGCTGACTTTGAGCCCAAAGCAATAAATACCACGAAGATTTTCAGCGGAGGCCGATAACGGCCTCCGTTTTGCATGTCGGGGGTTATAATTTTATAGATCCACCACGGAGGTAAGACCTCCCGCAAGCCATTTGCAAAAATCCTATTTTTTTCAGCCCCCTGGAGGAGCCAAGATGCCCCGCAAAGCAAAACTGATTCTCAACCCCATGGCCGACATGGGACGCGCCTGGACAGCAGCCCGCGACCTGCGCCCAATCGTCACCGAATACGGCAACGCCGACTGGAGCGGCACGGTCTATCCCGGTCACGCCACAGAACTGGCCCGCCAGGCTGGAGAACAAGGCTACGATCTGGTGGTCGCCCTGGGCGGCGATGGGACCGTCCACGAAGTGGTCAACGGGTTGATGCAGGTTCCGGAGGAGAAACGCCCCGAACTCGGCGTCGTGCCCATCGGCTCCGGAAATGATTTCGCGCACGCGCTCAGCCTGCCGGACAGCCCCAACCAGGCGCTTGCCCTTGCGCTGCACAGGGAAGCCTCGCCCATCGACCTGGGCCTGCTCACCGACGAAAACGGCCGCCAGGAGTACGTCGACAACACGATCGGCATCGGCTTCGACGCGGTCGTCACCATCCGTTCGCATCGGCTGCCTGTCGTACGCGGCTTCCTGATGTACCTGACCGCCGTCATCCAGACCATCATGTTGAACTTTGACCCGGCCCAATTGCACATCGAAACCGACCAGGAAAGCTGGGATCTATCGACCCTCATGCTCGCCCTGTGCAACGGTCCGCGCGAGGGCGGCGGGTTCCAGGTGGCCCCCGAAGCCCGCGTCGACGACGGTCTGCTGCACTACACCACCATCCAAAAGGTTTCGCGCCCGATGATGTTCCGCTTGATCCCCGAAGTGATGAACGGCACACACGGCCGCTTCGACGCTGTGCGCATGGGCACTTTCCGCAAATTGACCCTGACCTCCGACAAGCCGCTTTACATCCACACCGATGGCGAAATTTACACCAGTTTCGGCTCCAATCTGCACGGCCTGTCGTTCGAGATCGTCCCGAACGCGCTCAAAGTAGTGCGCGGCCCGGTCGACAGTGAACAGTAAACCTTAACCAGGGATCAGTGATCGGAAAGCGGTGAACGACCGACACCTGGCTGCCGCATACCGATCACTGACCACCGACAACCACCCCGATGCCCTCCATCATCCAAAGCCTCCACGGTCACGACCTCGGTCACCTGCGCATCATCGCCCAACTGTGGGGCGTAGAACTACAGGCAGGCGAAGCCAACCCGGCCCGCGAAGAACTCGCCACAGCCCTGCTTGACCGCGCGCTGGTGGCCGAAGTGGTCGAGACACTGCCGGAAGAAGCGCGCAGCGCGCTGGATGCGCTCACACAGAACGAGGGACGCCTCCCCTGGGTGAGCTTCGTACGCCGCTTTGGAGATGTGCGCGAAATGGGCCCCGGCCGCCGCGACCGTGCACGCCCGCATCTCAACCCGGTCTCAGCCGCCGAGATGCTCTTCTACCGCGCCCTGCTGGCCCGCGCCTTTTTCGACACCCCCAACGGAGCACAGGAATTCGCCTATATCCCTGACGATCTGCTGCATCTTCTGCAGCCTGAGGGCAAACAACCCGCGAAGCGCTCCGGAAAAGCGTCCGCCCCTGCACCGCTTGGACGGCTGGCGCGTCCCGACGAGCACGCCCATCACATTCCCGCCACCGACCATATTTTGGACGACGCGACGACGTACCTGGCCGCGCTGAGACTGGGCTGGACAGAACCGCCCCACCCCCTGGAAATCCCCGTCCGCTTCATGCGGGATATTTTGTCTGCCGCGCGTTTAATTGGCGACTCCGGCCTTCAGCCCGGTTCCGTCAAATCCTTCCTCGAAGCGGAGCGCGGCGTCGCCCTGACGCAGCTCATCCGCGCCTGGCTGGAGAGCGAAACGCTCAACGAACTGCGCCAAATCCCCGGCCTGGTTTGCGAGGGCGCATGGACCAACGACCCGCACGCAGCCCGCCACTTTATCCTCGACCGCCTGACCGCCATCCCGCGCGGCAAATGGTGGAATCTGAACGCCTTCGTACAGGCCGTCAAGGAAGAACAGCCCGATTTCCAGCGTCCGGCCGGCGATTATGATTCATGGTTCATCCGCCGCGCTGACAACGATGCGTACCTGCGCGGCTTCGAACACTGGGACGAGGTGGACGGCGCGCTGATCCGCTATCTCATCAGCGGCCCGCTGCATTGGCTGGGCATCGTGGATCTGGCGTCGGCAAGCGAAAACGGGCCGGCGGCGGCATTCCGTCTGACGAGCGACAAATTGCTGAGCGGCAAAACGAATCTCGATTTCAAGGATGAGCATGGCAAACTGATCGTCGCCTCCAACGGACGCATCACGGTTGCCAGGCTCGCGCCACGCGTGGCACGTTATCTCATCGCCCGTTTCTGTGACTGGGAGGCCGAACGCGAAGATGAATATGTCTACAGGATCACGCCCGCCGCGCTGGAACGCGCCCGCGGGCAGGGACTCAAAGTGTCGCATCTGTTGGGCTTGCTGGAAAAACACGCCGCGACGCCGATTCCCCCCTCGCTGGTACGCGCCCTCCAACGCTGGGATTTAAACGGGACCGAGGCCCGGGTCGAGAACCTGGTCGTTTTACGCCTCAGCAGCCCCAAAACCCTGGAAGCGCTGCGCCGCTCAAAAGCGGGGAGATTTCTGGGCAAGGCCCTCGGCCCAAGCGCGGTGACCGTCCAGGCAGGCGCGGCTTCCAAGGTCGTCGCCGCGCTGGTCGAGATGGGCTTCCTGGCCGAGGACAAGTCCACAAAGCATTCAAAAGAACACGAATAGCGATATAATTGTCGTGACAACAAGCACAAACACACCCCCAATCTACCAAACACGGAGAACCCATGTCCACAAAAACTGATTGGATCCAGGAAGAAATCGACGGCCTGCAACAGGCCGGACTGTACACGAACATCCGCACGCTGAGTTCGCCACAGGGAGCCTGGCTGATGGTGGACGGCAAGAAGGTGCTCAATTTCTGCTCGAACAACTATCTGGGGCTGGCAAACCACCCCAAGATCGTCGCCGCTGCAAAGTCGGCCATCGACGAATACGGCGTCGGGCCGGGCGCGGTACGCACCATTGCCGGGACGATGAGCCTGCACGTGGCGCTGGAGAAACGGCTGGCGGCATTCAAGGGCGTGGAAGCGGCCATCACGTTCCAGTCGGGTTTCAACGCCAACACCGCGACGATTCCCGCGCTGGTCGGCAAGGGAGACGTGATCTTCTCCGACCGGCTGAATCACGCCAGCATCATCGACGGCTGCCGCCTTTCGGGCGCCAAGATCATCGCCTATGCGCACAACGACCCCATCTCGCTGGAAGCGGCCATCAAGGAAAACCTGGCCGACTACCGCCGGGCGCTGATCGTCACCGACGGCGTCTTCAGCATGGACGGCGACATCGCGCCGCTGGACAAACTCTACGAGGTCGCCCAGCGCTACGACATCCTGCTGATGGTGGACGATGCCCACGGCGAAGGCGTGCTGGGACGCGGTGGACGCGGCATCGTGGATCACTTTGGCCTGCACGGCAAAGTGGACGTGGAAGTCGGCACACTCTCGAAAGCCTTTGGCGTGGTCGGCGGCGTGGTGGCAGGCAGCAAGACCATCGTCGAGTGGCTGCGTCAGCGCGGACGCCCGTTCCTGTTCTCTTCGGCGATGACCGTGCCCGATACGGCCGCCTGCCTGGCCGCGGTGGACTTGCTCGAGGAATCGACCGATCTGGTGGACAAATTGTGGGCCAACGCCAAATACTTCAAAACCGAGATGAAGAACCTGGGCTTCGACACCGGCCACAGCGAGACGCCCATCACCCCCGTCATGCTCGGCGAAGCGCCGCTGGCGCAGCAATTCAGCCGCGAACTGTACGAAGCGGGCGTCTTCGGAACAGCCATCGGCTTCCCGACCGTGCCGCGCGGCACCGCCCGCATCCGGGTGATGATCTCCGCCGCCCACGAGAAAGACGACCTGGACAAGGGACTGGAGATCTTTGCACAGGTTGGCAAGAAGTTGGGTGTCATTTAAGGCTGCGAAACACACGAATATCCACAAAAAACGGTGCTGCCCGACAGCAAGTGGAGATAACAAGATGGATGCCCGACAGTTGAACTGTCGGGCATCGGCATCTGGTTGAACAGGTCGAACCATCAGGCATCTGGTCGAGCGGGTTGAACCATCAAGTATCTTGAAGGATGTGACCACGGATGCGGCGCGGTCTCCCGGCGGATGCAGCGCGGTCTCCTGACCCCGCTGCACGCGCGACCGCAGGTCTCCCCGGCCTTCCAAGATACGCCCCCGCTGCGCGCGCACGGTATAATTCAGGAACCTTTATCGCCGGTTTGCACCCAACAAACGAAGGGAAACAGCAATACAAAGGACAGACTCTTGAACCGTACATCCCTCACCCGCTACGCCTGGCTTTCCATCGGCGCGGCGCTGACCACCATCACCTTGAAGAGCAGCGCATACTTGCTGACCGGTTCGGTCGGCCTGCTCTCCGATGCGATTGAAGCTACCATCAATCTGCTCGCCGCGGCTATGGCGCTCAGCATGTTGACGATTGCCGCCCGCCCGGAAGATGAGAGTCACATGTACGGCCACAGCAAAGCCGAATATTTTGCCAGCAGCGTGGAGGGCGTGCTGATCCTGGTCGCCGCGGGCGGGATCTCGATCACCGCCATAGACCGTTTTCTCCACCCGCGTCCGCTGGAACAAATGGGCATCGGACTGGCCATCTCGTTCGCGGCAACACTGATCAATTTTGTCGTGGCGCGCATCCTGCGTTCGGTTGGCAAGAAATATCGTTCGATCACGCTCGAAGCCGATTCGCAACACCTGATGACCGACGTGTGGACATCGGTAGGCGTGATCATCAGCGTGGCCGCCGTCGCGGCGACCGGCTGGGAGATACTCGACCCGCTGGTGGCATTGGCCGTCGCCGTCAACATTGTCTGGACGGGGATACGGCTGCTGCGCCGCTCCGTCGCCGGACTGATGGATGCCTCGCTCGTTCCCGAAGAACAGCGGGCAATCGAAGAGGTGCTGGAAAAATATCGCCAACGCGGCATTGATTTCCACGCGCTGCGCACGCGCCAGGCAGCCTCGCGGCATTTCGTTTCGGTCCATGTGCTCGTGCCCGGCAAGTGGACCGTCCATGACGCGCACCACATCGCCGAAGACGTGGAAGGGGATATTCGCGCCGTGATCCACGACGCCGTCGTCTTCACCCACATCGAGCCGATCGAGGATGAGCTTTCGCACCAGGATATTCACCTGGATAGACCGTAGACGATAGACAGTGGACGGTCAATCGTCCGAACGCACTTTTCCCCGCAGCCTCTTTACGTTCCCCCTCTTCTTCTTCATCTCCAACCGCCTTCGCACCGATGCCCTCGTCGGGCGGGTGGCGCGTCTGCGCCTGGGCGGCTGCCAGGCGCGCGCGATCAAGGTGTTCAGGCGCGCCAGCGCATCCTGCTGGTTGCGCTCCTGCGTCCGGAAACGGCTGGCCTCGATGATCAACTCGCCATCCGCAGTCACTTTTTTGCCCGCCAAACGAACCAGGCGCGCTTTCACCTCCGGCGGGATATTCCCGGCGCCGCGCAGGTCAAAACGCAGACGCACGGCGGTCGAGACCTTGTTGACGTTCTGCCCGCCCGGGCCGGAGGCGCGGAAAAACTCGAAACTCACGTCTTCCCGTCCGATCCGGGGCGGAGATCTTCGCTCGCTCAACTTTCCAGCGCTTCCCACTCCCCCAACCTCTCGTCCATTTCAGCCTGCACGGCGGCATACTCCTCGCCCAAACGCCGCACCTCGTCCGGGTCGGCGGGCGGATTCTCCAATTGACGCGCCAATTCCGCCAGACGGGTTTCCAGCGCCGCGACGAGATTCTCCACTTCCTGCAAACGCGCCAGGCGACGGCGCTCCGCCTTCTGCGCCGGGTCGCGGCGGGGCGATCGGCCTGCTCCCGTTTTCCGGGCCGCGGATTCAGCCTCGGCTGCCGCGCGAGCCGCCTGCTTCTCCCGCTCGGCGCGCATCTGGCTGTACGTCCCCTTGAAAACGGACAGGCGCGATTCGTCCGGGTCGATTTCCCAGATTTGTGTCGCCAAAGCATCGATCAAATAGCGGTCGTGGGTCACGAGCAGGATCGTGCCCGTATACACGTCCAGCACTTCCTGCAAGATTTCCTGCGAGGGGATGTCGAGGTGGTTGGTCGGCTCGTCGAGCAGCAGCAGGTTGGTGTCCTGCAAAGCCAGTTTTGCCAGGGCCAGGCGTCCGCGCTCGCCGCCGGAGAGCATGGCGACCGTCTTGAAAACGTCGTCGCCGGAAAAGAGATAGCGAGCCAGATAACCGCGCACGCTGGCCGGAAGCATGTTGGGCGCGGCCAACTGGATTTCCTGCATCAGGGTCTTCCGGGGGTCGAGTCCCTCGTGCGCCTGCGCAAAGTAACCGATGTGCAGCGAAGCGCCCAAAACGACCTCGCCTGCCAGCGGTTCAAGCTGGCCAAGAATGGTCTTCAAAAAAGTGGTCTTTCCCGCGCCGTTGGGGCCGATCAACGCGGCACAATCAGTGCGCAACAACTCGATATCCGGCGCACGAAAGAGAGGGCGCCCCGCGTAGCCGACGAGCAGGTCATGCGTGCGGATGACCTTCTCGCCCGAACGCGACTCGGCGCGCAGGCGCAGGTTCAGCTGCGGCGGACGGTGGTCGGGCAGACGCAGGGCGCGCACGCGGCGCTCGGCCTCGTCCGGGCTGAGATCGCTGGTCGCGATGGCGACGTCCCTGCTGACCTCGATCCATTTTTTGTTCAGCACGGTTTCCATGCCAACCTGTTCAATGGCCTGAACGATGCGGCTCAGACGGCGCAGTTTGCCGCGCGCCTGCGAGACGTTCTGACCCGCAATGTTTTTCCTGATATAGGCGGCCTCTTTGAGCAGTTTTTCCTTCTCGGCTTCGAAGACCTGCTGGCGGCGCGCCCAACGTTCCTGCCGCTGCCGGACATAGTGGCTGTAGTTGCCGCGGTACGTCTCCACGCCCGCGGCGGTCATTTCGAGGATGCCGTTGGCAACCTTGTCCAGGAAATAACGGTCGTGCGAGACGATCACCGCCGCACCGCCCCATTGGCTGAGATACCCTTCCAGCCATTCGACGGCGGCGATGTCGAGGTGATTGGTCGGCTCGTCGAGCAGGAGCAGGTCGGGGTCCGAGAGCAGGAGCCGGGCCAAGAGGGCGCGCGTGCGCTGGCCGCCGGAGAGGTGGTCGAGGGGCATCCCATAATCATCGGACGAAAATCCGAGGCCGGTCAGCACCTGCCTGATGCGCGTCTGGTAAGTGTAGCCGCCCTTGCGCTCGAAGTCTTCCTGCAGCGCGCCGTATTTGACGAGGGCGGCCTCGGCGTGGCCGGGATCGGCCATCAGGGCTTCGAGACGGGACAGTTCAGCCTGCTGTTTTTGCAGGCCGCTGAAGACGTCCAGACACTCATCCCAGAGGGTGCTTTGCGACTCGAACTCAGCCTCCTGCGGAAGATAGCCTATGCGCAGCCGTTTGGCGCGCGTGACGCGTCCCGCGGACGCTTCCTCCTCGCCGATCAGGATGCGCAGCAAGGTCGTCTTGCCGGCGCCATTCGGCCCGACCAGCGCCATGCGCGCGCCGCGCTCGACGGAAAACGTCAGGCCGCTGAAGATGTCGATGTGACCGAAGGATTTGGAGAGGTTGGAGGCGACGAGGAGGGACATGGGGGATTAGAAAGTGGAAAGTAGGGATAAGAGTCAAGATGTGAGTGGGAAGCGACTTCAGTCGCAGTTTCGCCGGGCAACAACGGCTAACACGAAAGTGCGCCGTGCGAAGCCGTTATTATACAAGGTCTTATTACAACTTATGCAAGATATCCAGTCGTGCCAAATACCATTGATCAAAATCCGAAACCCTTTTCAGGGTTGCCTGCAACCCAAACGTAACACTCCTGCCCGCAGAGACAAAAGCGCTGAAATACCGCAGGATTTAAAAATTATTTGACTCTGTCGATGTCATCTCCTATAAGAAAAATTCGGTTTCAGCAAGTTTTTCATCACGGTATGAAAAAGATTTCCCTGTCATTTGTCCTTAGCTCACGTTTCATTCGTCACTGGTTACTGACTACCGGTATCCGGAATATGTTCTTTCTCTTCGCGCGCCAATTCCCCTATTTCTCCAAATGCAGAGAAAGCGACAAGCCTCGCTCAATTTCTCTCATCTCGTTTTCCGTCAAAACACCGATCTTTTCAACAAATCTGATCTGGGAAAGCGAGCGCACCTGGAACGTATCTGCGACGGACTTTTTGCTCAATCCGTTACGCGGCGAGGCTTCGATTGGAATTAACCAGTCCGCTTTTGCAAACTTCTCCTGCCAACCTGTAATGGGGACAACGATCTTAAGCGGCAAAATGCCAATCGAATCCCTGTTGACGATCACGCAGGGGCGGCTCTTCTTGATCTCTGCGCCAATGGTCGGGTCAAGATTGACGCGCCACACTTCCCCCCGTTTCACGCGAAGTCATCTCCATCGATTGCCGTAAAGGCAATCAACTCCTGGTTCGTTTCGTATTCCTCATAAAGGGAACGAGCAGCTTCCGCCAATTCCTGCTCCGCCATTTCTTGCTGGTATTGAGCAAAAATTTCTCTCACCAATGCGGAAAAGCTCACCCCCTCGTGCCGGGCGACTGAATCCAAAAAATCTTTTTGGTTTTCAGGGATTAGAAATTGAATTCGTTTGAGTTTGTTTCCTGTATTCAACATCGCGCACCTTCCTTTGCGCAACTATTATACACACCTACCATACACACTGTCAATACTCATCGTCCATTTCCCGCATCCGGAATGTGAACCGTCTTCTCGCGTCCCAACTCCAGCGAGCGCTGGTAGGCCGCCCAGATGGCGCGCGAGACGGCCGTGCGAAATCCGGCCTTCTCCAGGTAGTATAGCGCCTCGGCGGACGTACCGCCCGGCGAGGTGACCTGGTTGCGCAGCGCGGCCACGTGGACGTTGTTCTGGTCGTAGAAATCGACCGAACCGCGCATGGTCTGCACGACCAGTTTCTCGGCGATGCGGCGCGAAAATCCCATGTGGACGCCGGCGTCGATCATCGCTTCCATGAACATGAAGACGTAGGCCGGGCCGGTGCCGGAGAGGGCGGTCGCCATATCAAGATAGCCCTCGTCCTCGACAAAGACATCCTCCCCCAACGCCGACAGGATCTGCCGCGCCTGCTCCTTTTGCGATTCGGACACCGCATCAGACGCGACCCAGACCGTGATCCCCTCGCCGATGCGCGCCGGGGTGTTGGGCATGGTGCGCACGATCATGTCGTGTCCCAGCCCCGCGCCGATCTTCTCGATCGTCGCGCCCGCGATAATGGACAAGACCAACGCATCTGCGGGGATCCGCCCCTGCAGCTCTTCCAGCACACTGCGCAGCCGCTGCGGCTTGACGGAGAGCACAACCACGTTCGCGTCAGCGACCGCGGCGCTGTTGTCCGTGAAGGGCTGGACGCCGTATTTCTCGTGCAGCACCTGGCCGCGTTCGGGCCGCGGTCCGCTGGCAAGAAGGTTTTCGCTGTCAGCCAATTTTTGGCGCAGCAGGCCAGCGATCATGGCTTCGGCCATCGCGCCGGAGCCAATAAAAGCAATTTTTTGTTTAGTCATTATATTCCTTTGTCTTGATCAATGTTGATTCCGCGCCCTGGCACACGGTCACCCGGTTGCGGCCATTGGCTTTAGATCGATAAAGCGCCTGATCGGCGGCTTTCAGAAGATCTTCACCGTTTTTGGCATGTAACGGAAAATTGGCTACCCCCACGGAGAAAGTTGCACTCAGCTGCTGCTTTTCATAGTCGATCACTGCCGTTTCAAAAGCCTGCCGCCAGGATTCGGCGCGTCTGGCCGCCACTTCCAAATCAACTTTCGGCATCAGGATCACAAACTCCTCGCCCCCGTAACGGCAGACAATGTCGCCGCGGCGAGTGTTCTCGAGCAACAGTTCCCCGAGGTACTGCAACACCTGGTCGCCACATTTATGTCCGTAGGTATCATTGAAATCCTTGAAATAATCCACGTCCATGATAATGGCGGAGATGGGAGTCTTGTCGCGTTCCGCGCGGGCCACCTCCACGTCCAGCGCTTCGGCCAGATAACGGCGGTTGAAAAGTCCGGTCAGCGGATCGCGAATGACCTGTTCGCGTAACTGGGCCTGCAGCGATTCGATTTTGGACAATTGGGCTTTAAGCGATTCGTTGGCAGCCTTTAACGCGGTTTCCATCTGTTTGCGTTTGGTGACGTCGTGCGCGACGACCACGCGTCCATCCTGGTCGCCAAAGTGGCTGTAGAGCGGAGCAATGACCAATTCGATGGTACGCTGCGAGTCGCCCAGTATCTGGAATTCCTCGCGCGTCGTGTTCTCCGCTTCGTAATACGCGGCGATTTTCGGCCAGGCGCTGAAGACCTGTAAAACATCCTGCCCGATGATCTCTTCGGCAGATTTTCCCATCCATGCCAGAGCAGCACGGTTCGCGTCCAGAATGCGATTTTGGGCGTCGATGACCAGCACCATCTCCGGAATATTTTCCATCACGGTATGCCGGGCAACCGGGATGATATCGAAAAGTTGCTGCCCAAAGATGGAAAAACTGATCAGCCCGGCCGAGAGCGTAAAAGCGATGGGCGTCAGGTCGATGGGAATGTAAAAAGACGGCAATACGTTGGAGCCGAGTTGGTAGAAAGTATTGAGTATCCAGGGAATGACGATTGCGCCCAGCACGGTAAAAATACGTTTGCGATAAACATCCCGAAAAAGGAAAATGTGCCAGAGCAGGAGAATCGTGCCGACCGCAATCAGCAGGTAGTTTTGCACCAGCTGCACCCAATACCACGGTCCGCGCCCGATGGTCAACGGCCCGCCATTTTCGGCATAGAGTTTGGTGAAGGTGTAATACAGGTCGAACCAGCGCTCGGAGAAGAGCAAAACCAACGTAACAAAAGGGACGACCCAAAAAACGAACCTTGCAGGGGGCGTCATCCTTTTATCCAGCTTGGTATATTTCATCGCAAAGATGAACCACAAAACCGGCACGCTGACGATGCCCACATTTTCGATCTTGAGCCAAAAATGTTTGGCTTCCAACGAGGGCGAAAGCGTGATCATGGCATAGCCAAAAGTCCATACCGCCAGGGCGACAAACATCCAGGCAATCGTTCGACTGCCGGGCGCACGGCGTCTACGCGCCATGCGCGCTGTGATGCTGAGCGCGGCCAGCGTATTCAGGATGAGCACCCCCGCAAAGGCAATCCATTGTAAGTCCATGTCTTTCTCTTCTTCTTCGAACGTATGTCAGGCCGTACGATAGTAGCCCACGTCCACGGAGTAGACGCGGCCACGTTTGACAACCTGTTTGACCAGATTCGTCCCGAAGCGGTAGCCAAGGTGACGATAATCGGGCACAGAGAGCACCAGCAGGTCGGCGAGTTTGCCGGGTTCAAGCGAACCGACCCGGTCGGCGCGGCGGATGGCGTACGCGGCATTAATGGTCGCAGCGGCGATGGCCTGCGCCGGCGTCAATCCCATCTGGCGGCAGGCCAACGCGAGCACAAATTGCATCGACTCGTTCCAGGCCGTGCCGGGGTTGCAGTCGGTGGCCAGGGCCAGAATGCCGCCCGCGTCGAGAATCTTCTGCGCGGGAGTGTAGTCGCGTTCGGCCAGCCCAAAGGGCGTGCAGGGCAGCGAAACGGCGACCGTCTCGGAGGCCGCGAGCGCGGCGATGTCCGCATCCGAGGTGACCACCAAATGGTCGGCGGAGGCCGCGCCCAGTTCGGCAGCCAGGCTGGCCCCGCCAAGGTTATCGAACTCATCAGCGTGGATCTTGAGCGGGAAGCCAAGTTCCTTCGCTTTCGTCAAGATCTGGCGCGACTGGGCCAGGTCGAAGGCGCCGGTTTCACAGAAGACATCCACAAAAGGCAGCGACTGGCGGCGCGGGGCGTGGACTTCCCACCAACCCTGGACAAGCGGCAGCATGGTTTCGGTCAGCAGGTCAGTGTAACCCTGCGGATCATCCTTGAATTCGGGGGCGATGGCGTGCGCGCCGAGGAAGGTGATGGCCAACTCCAGCGGGCCTTCGCGGTCGAGCGCCAGCAGGGCTTTGAGCAGACGCAGCTCGGTCGCGGTCTGCAGGCCATAGCCGGTCTTGGCCTCGGCGGTGGTCGTCCCGGTGGCGAACATGCGCAGCAGACGGGGGCGCGCCTGGGCGATGAGCGACTCGATGGATGCAGTACGCGTCGCCCGGACGGTAGAGATGATCCCGCCGCCCGCGGCCAGGATGTCGAGGTATTTCGCGCCTTCGAGACGCATCTCGAACTCCTTGGCGCGGTCGCCGCCCCAGATGAGATGCGTGTGCGGGTCGACAAATCCGGGCATAACGACGCAGCCGGACGCGTCGAGCGTCGGTTCGTGCGGATGGGCCGCGCGCAGGTCGGCGGTGGAGCCGACCTCGACGATCTTCTCGTCGCGGACGAGCACCGCGCCGCCCTCGATGACGCCGAGGTTGCCAAGGTCGCGTCCGCGCTGCGGGCCGCCAGAGAGTGTCAGGAGTTGGGTGGCAGAGTGAATGAGCATATCAGTTATCAGGGAACGGTGAATAGTGATCGGTATGCAATTGCCCCCCATTATAAACGTAGAGTCGTCAAATTCCGCTAACTGCCGCCGCAATTCTCTTTTCGGCCAGCTGACAATATCCTTCGGCAATGTCAAAGCCAACGTAATGCCGATCGTTCTGCACAGCCGCCACACAAGTTGTGCCAGAGCCGACGAACGGATCCAGAATGACATCCCCAACGTACGAATACAATCTCAGGACCCTGGCCGCCAACTCGACCGGAAACGGCGCAGGATGCCCCACCTGCTTCGCCGACTCGGGCGGAATGTCCCAAATAGACAAGGTGGCTTCCATAAATTCATCGCGCCCAATGTCTGACGTCCCCGCGTCCGGCCGTGAAAAAGCCTTTTTGGCAAAAACCAACAGATATTCGTGAATATCACGCAGGCGCGGCGCCTTGGCGCTCATCCAACTACCCCAGGCACAACTGTTGTTCGCGCCTTTCGCTTTCCGCCAAATGATCTCCCCCATCGGGAGGAAGCCAACGTCCATGTGAATATCGTAGAAAAACGTATGCAAGGGGATATACGGTTTGCGTCCCAAATTGGCAATGTTGATCACGTAGCGCCCGCCCGGCCTGAGCACCCGGTAGACTTCCTGGGCTGCGTCTTTGATGAGGGCCAGATAGTCGCGCAAACTCATGTCGTCGTCGTAATCTTTACCCACGTTGTAAGGCGGCGAGGTAAAGGCCAGGGCGACGCCATTATCAGGGAGCATGTGCATGTCTTCCGCCGAGTGACAATATATCTTATCCGCCCAATTCCCATGCCCCGGAATTTCCACCTCGAGTTCGGCCTTTGACGCTGCCTCGGCAAAAATCCCCCGATACAAACTTCGGCTGTAAAACGTGGACGCATCGTGCGATTCGCGTTTTCCTGTCCCGAACGATGAAGTTTTTGTTTTTTTCATAGCGTTACAACGTGCGCCAAAACAGGTTCTCTCCTGACCCATTATAGCGTGTTTGCCTCAGCTACAGTTAACGAGACAGGGGCAAATCCTGTTTCGCCAAAAATGTTCCCAGGCCGCCTGCATCAGGCGGCATCCGGTAAAGGAAGATCAAATCTTTCTTGTCAAAGGCAGCCGGCTGCCAATCCGGAAAATCGAACGAAATCGTGACGACGCGCGTACCGGGACGCAACTGCCGCTCCAATTGGGGCTGCAAACGGAGGACGTGCCTGGAGGTCAGATAAGCAAAGACGACGTCCGCGTCGCGCAGGTCGGCCCGGAAAAAATTGCCGCGTCGAACCCGGACCCGCGAGAGGCTGCCGCTAAACAAGGCCCGCAGCCAGGCGACAGCACAATGCAGCGGACTGGCTTCGATGCCCACAGCCTGCGCCCCAAACTCGCGGGCAGCCATAACCAGCACCCGTCCATCCCCCGCGCCAAGATCGTAGACGATTTCCCCGGGACGCACGCGGGCCATTTCCAACGCCCTGCGGATGCGCTCGCGCCCGGTCGGGATCCAGGGCAAGCCATGGAGCACAGGTATCACCACCCACAACCCGTACAGCAGCGCAACCGCTGCCGCCATACCCAACAGCGTCCACTGGAGCGGACTCATTGTCATCTTTCCATCCTTCGCAAGGAAAACAGCGCGCAAACGTTGAAGACGACGGCGCCCAGCGCCACAACAGGAAAGCCAAACTTATACAAGAAGGGCGCCAGCGGCGCGCCCAGGGCGCGTCCCAGCGAAAGGGATGCAACGTTGAACGCCATTAACGTGGCACGCGTGGACGGCAGCACTTCGGTCATCATCGGAATGGAACTGACCAACGTAAATTCGAAGGTGATGTAGAACAGGAACAGTCCCGTCAGCGCGCCGACCTCGCTTTGCGCGAGCAGGGGCAGCAGCAGCGCAGCCAGCGAGTTGGCGACCAGCCCCAGCGCGACGGCGCGTTCTTTGCCAAGTTTATCAGAGAACAACGCGACCAACCCCTCGCCGCCAAACTCCGAGAGGCCGATCACCGCCGCCGAAGCGCCCAGAGCCGCAATCTGCAAGCCGAAAGAATCTTCCAGCCAGACGCCGAAGATGAGATTGACGACCTCGTTGGCGGTGCTGGCCCAAAACCCGACCGCGAGTCCCGCCAGCGCGGGGACGGAGGTCAGCACCGTGTGGAAGTTGTCCCATTGCCCGTTGGCCGACGCGGGCGGCGCATCTTTCGGGAGCAGGATGAACAGGCCAAGGAACAACAGCCCGCCGAGCAGCGTCAGCAGCGGGAAGGGAGCCATCCAGCCGCCGCGGGCGATGATGAACCCCATCAGCGGAACGCCAAAGATGAAGGCCATCGACCAGCCCGCTTCGGTAATGGCGATCACCAGTCCGCGCCGCGTGTAGGGCACGCGGTCGCCGAGATAGGCCTGCATGGCCGGGTCGAAGATGTATTTGCCCAGCGTGGTCAGCGCGAGCGAGATTGTCAGCACCAGGAAAGTCGGCCAGAAGACCACCAGCGCTGTGCTGACGGTGAACAGGCCCAGCCCGAAGAGCATGCCAAATTTGCGGCCGCGATTGTCCGCGACGGGGGCCAGGAGGGGCGTTATGCCGCCGACAACGGAGCGGGCGGTCAGGGCAATGGACATGGTCTCGATATCCACGCCCAGGCCGCGTGCGAAGACGCCCAGAAAAGGATAGGCCATCCGGTAGGCGGTATTGAAGAGCGTGCGGATGGCGGTAAAAAGGAGGATGAGGCGATTCATCGATTTATCGATTCAGCGAGTCAGCGATTCGGCGAGTCAGCGAGTCAGCAGATCAGCGATTCTTGAGACGCTTGCGCTGGTAGGAAATTTCGGTGACGATCAGGGCTATGATTTCGTCCATCAGGGCAAGACGATCTTCAAGGGTTTCTGCGGTCAAGTAACGACGGGCGCGAAAATACCATCCCTTCGTCTCACGTGCAGAGGCAAGCGCAACACGATAGTGATAGAGCAATTCTTTGCCATAGCCTCGTCCTAATCCTTCTTCGAGGTTGGCAGGGGTAGATGACGAACTACGAATAATCTGCTTGGCAAGCACCCGACCGCGACCATCTTTCATCCAAACTTCAGTATCCTGCCAGACAAGGTCGTGTAGAAATGATGCTTTACGATACCCGGCAAATTTCCAAATTGGCTCAGATTTGATGCGCTGGGACACACTGGCTTCCCACTCTTCGTAATTCAAGGCGTCTCCTTTGATTCAGCGAGTCAGCGAATCAGCGATTCGGCGATTCAGCGATTCGGCGTTCGTTGACCCGCTGATTCGCTGACTCGAATCCACCAGCGCGTCAAGAAGTATGCCGCGGACAGAGCCAGGACATTCATCGTCACAAAAAAGAAGATGACATCCCACAGCCCCGAACTGAAGATGGGCGAGGGCGGCGGGTGCATGACGTTGGAGGCCGCAGCGAAGGCGATCCGCAGCACGACAATGTAGACGATATTTGCCAGCGAGGTCAACCAGGGGATGTTGAACAGCCACAGGCCGATTTGCAGCAGCACGCCGACGACGGCGAAGGTCAGCGCCAGGCGGAAGCGCGGCTCGGCCAAAAAGAGTCCGTTCCAGTTGGCCTGCATGGCCCACAGCGAGAGCGGCAGGTACGTCACCCAGAAGGTGATGCCGGTGCGTCCCAGCGCGGCAGACCAGTTATGGAAGGCCGCGCGCCGGCCGACCAGACCGATCAGACCGGCGATGGCCGCGGCGATGAAGGCTATTTCCGCCGCCATGACCCAGGCCCCGTGCAGGTAGACGATGCGCACATTCGATCCGAGCGATTTTTCCTCCGGGCCGAAAAGCGCCACCAGGGCGATAACTACCAGGACAACGAAGAACCAGCGCAGGGGTGTTTTCGTTTTCATGATTTCCAGGCCGCCAACATCAAATAAAACCAACCGATGACCATCGATACGCCGCCGAAAGGCGTAACAAGGCCCAAAAACGTTTTCCCGCTCACCGCCAGGAGGTACAGGCTGAAAGAGAACAGGAAAATGCCAATGACGAACGCCCAGCCGGCAATGGTCAGGTACCGGGCCTGCTGCGGCCAATTGGTCAACGCCCAGGCGACGAACAAGAGCGCCAGCGCATGGTACATCTGGTAACGGGCCGCCTTTTCCCAGGTGATCAATCGTTCAGGCGAGACGATCCTGGTCAGGCCGTGCGCGCCAAACGCGCCGGTCGCCACAGCCAGGCCGCCAAAAATCGCGCCCCAAATAAAAAAATTGCGAGCCATAATCCTTTCTCCTTGTAAAAAATAGTGGTCAAACCCTCGTTGCGAATAAGACATTTTTTGATGCCTGCCTTTCTGGGCCACGGATTTCCGAAGCTTTTTCCGCGAAAATCCGCAAACTCGGCGGCAAAAAACATGCTGAATACCTTATTCGCAACCGGGGCCAGTCAAAGAACGTCCCGGCAAGATAAGGGGGTGAACTGCGGACGCGGACGGGTCAGGCCGTGCCGTCGGCGCGCATCCAGACCAGCGTGCGGTGCGGCTGGAATCCGGCGGCTTCGATGGCCGCGGCCATCTCGCCGGCAGGATAGTCAATGAACAGGCTGCGCCGCTGCGTGATGAGATGCCTGCGGGCGTGCAGCAGGAGCGCGCTCAGGGCCTCCTCGTCGGCGTCCGGTGCGGCGGCAAGCCAGAGCGGGGTCGTGCGTCCGTGCGCCGGCATCCACGAGACGACCGCCTGCAGTTGTCCGTCCTTCTGGGCCGCCCACTGACGGATGTTGCTCTCCACAAAGAGTCGATGCAGCCAGTAGCGGACGCCCGTCCCGAAAACATCCCAATCGGGCATACGATACCAGGTGATCTCGTCCGGATAGACGCGTTGCAGCCAGTCGTGCTGCTGGGGCCAGAAGTGGGGCCGGCGCGGGGTGACGGCGACGCGGCGAGAGTCTCTCGCGAGTGTCGGCGTGGAGGCCGCGGCCCAGGTGGTGCGGCGGGCGCGTTCCTGGAATCCCAGATCGGCATATAGTTTTATCGCGCCCAGGTTGTGATCCTGTACGTGCAGCCAAACGGAGTCGACCTGACGTCGGCGGGCGTGTTCCAGGCCTTTTTGGGTCAGTATGTGGGCGATGCCCCTGCGCCGATAGTCGGGATGGACGGCAACGTTGGCGATCAAGTAGATGCGCTGTTTGTTTTTGTTGAACGGAACCAGGCTGATGTTCCCGACAATGCGGTTCTTTTCCTCCCACACGTAACCGGAAAGCGGCAGGGACGTGGTCTCGATGGCGTTCACCGCCCAGCGCAGGAAGCGGCTGTCCTGGCTGGCGCGGCGCATCTGCTGAATGTAACGCTGGCCTTCACTGTCCATCGTTTTGTGAAAACACAATTCGATCAGGTCGGCCACCGCCGAGAGATCGCGTGTCACGTTCAGGGGGCGAAGCCTGTCGCTTTCGCCGGCAGGCACAGAAATGGTCATGGAGGACATCAGGGTAATTATAGCCGCTTCTGCGGGAAAGACCTCCGAGATTTCCCGAATCTGTCCAGCAATAGACGTATCACATTCATAAAGCCTCTGTTTTACTGCCATCACCACATAAAATCCCGGGGGGCTCAGTAAAGATGCCAGCACCTTTATGGATATGCCCCCATTGTCTCTGTTTGCATTTCCATATTAACAGTGTAGAATTGGGTCAGGACCTTAGAAAATGACTCTCCCCGAACCGACTACCCCTTCTTTACGTGTACAGATACGCTACTGGCTTCGCAAATTGGTGAAGCCAGTAACCTTGGAGCGCCGCGCCGAAGTGCAGGTGCAGCTGCGTGAGGAAGCACATCCCGACTTCGATTATTTCCTGATGGTGGTGCTTTCCAGCATGATCGCCACGCTGGGGTTGCTGACCAATTCAGCGGCGGTCATTATCGGCGCCATGTTGGTCGCGCCGCTGATGTCGCCGATCATTGCCCTGGGTTTGGCTTCGCTGACCGGCGACGAAAAATTGCTGCGCGACTCCGGCTCGGCATTGATCCGCGGCGCGTTGATCGCGGTGGTCATTGCCACCTTGCTGACCTGGATCAATCGCTTTCTGCCTTTCGTCACCTTGCAGGAATTGCCTGTCGAGGTCTTGTCGCGCACACGTCCCAGCCCGATCGACCTGTTGATCGCCCTTGCCGGCGGCCTGGCGGCCGCTTTCGCATTGGCGCAGCCCAGCCTCTCGGCGGCGCTGCCTGGCGTGGCCATCGCGACCGCGCTGATGCCGCCGTTGGGCACGATCGGGGTTGGCGTCGCCATGGGGCGTTGGGATGTGGCTGGCGGCGCATTGCTGCTCTTCATCACCAACGCGGTGACCATCGCATTCGCGGCCACGCTGATCTTCTTTGTGCTGGGATTCAGCCCGGTGCGGCGGGGGGAGAATCGCCTGCCGCGCAGCCTGGTCGCCTCGGCGCTTTTCACGCTGATGTTATTGATCCCGCTGACCGGGTTGAGCGCCTATTTCTTCCAACAGGCCAACGAGACGCGTCAGATCAACACCGTCGTGACGGAGGAAGTCAGCAAGTATGATGCCGAATTGACCGAGCTGCAGGTCAACTCGGATGGCGATACGCTGCTGATGGATATCACACTGCGTACGTCGAAACAGCTCTCGTACAACGACGTGAACACTTTGCAGCGTGACATCGCCTTTCGCTTGCAGCGGCCGGTCTCGATCATCGTGAATCAGATCGTCGCGGCGCGCCTTGATCCGCTTGTCCCGCCGACGTTCACGCCTACGCCGACGCCCGCCACCCTTACCCCGACTCCCTCTTTCACCCCGACGCCCAGCCTGACGCCATCGCCGAGTTCGACGCCGACACCCTCCCCAACAGCCACGTCAACGCCGACGCCGGCGATGGCGCGCATCGTCAACCCGTTCAACACCTACACCCAATGTCTGGAGATACGCCAAAATCCAGGCTACGATGGGCCGAACATTGGCAGGTTGGGCATAGGGAAATATGTCACCGTTCTGTACGGACAGGAGACGGCAGACGGGTTGGTCTGGCTGGAGGTGGAGGATGACGACGGGCGTGTGGGCTGGCTTCCGCAAGTTTGCCTGACGACAGTCACGCTGACGCCTTCCCGGACTCCGCCAGTGACGGCTACGCCCTAGCCTCCAAAAAATGCTCCCGCCGGCAGCGCCCTACCCACAGGGCGCATTACCCGGCGGCGAGGAAAGCGTCCATCTGAGCTTGTTCTTCGGGCAGACTCTTGGAAATCTAACGTATCTCTAATACTGTATCTCTATTTCGTCAACGCGCGTTTGTTATAATCATGCCGGGTATCATGTTTTGAAAGGACAAAGCCCATGATGCGATTTGACCGTTTTACGGAACGAGCACAAGAGGCCGCACAGCGCGCCGCGGAGATCATCCAGCGCTACGGCCACAACCAGATCGATACCGAGCACATCCTGCTGGCGCTGATCGAGCAGCCTGGCGGTGTGATTCCCCAAATTCTCGAGAATTTGAATATCAGTTCCCAGGCCCTGGAACAGCGGCTGGATGCCACGCTGAAATCCAGCCCCAAGGCCAACATCTTCGGCGGCGGAGCAGGACAGATATTCATCACGCCGCGCGTCAAGCGCATCATCGACCTGGCGAACGAAGAAGCCAGCCGCCTGAAGGACGAATACATCTCGACGGAACATCTTTTCCTCGCCATCCTGAGCGAACGCAACACCCCTGCCGCCCGCATCCTGGAAAGCGCCGGCCTGACGCGTGACCGGGTCTATGCCGCCATCCAGCAGCTGCGCGGCGGACAGCGGGTCACAGACCCGAAGGCTGAATCCCGGTATCGCACGCTGGAAAAATATTCCCGTGACCTGACGAAATTGGCCCGCGAGGGCAAACTCGATCCGGTCATTGGACGCGACACCGAGATACTGCGCCTGATCCAGATCCTTTCCCGCCGCACCAAGAACAATCCGGTGCTGATCGGCGAGGCCGGCGTCGGCAAGACGGCGATTGTCGAGGGGCTGGCGCAAAAGATCGCCAGCAATGACGTGCCCGAAATTTTGAGCGGCAAACAGGTCGTCTCCCTTGATTTGGGCAGCATGATCGCCGGGTCGCGCTTCCGCGGAGAGTTCGAGGAGCGCCTGAAATCGGCCATCGAAGAAGTACAGCGTGCGGAAGGCGAGATCATTTTGATGATCGACGAACTGCACACGGTCGTCGGGGCGGGCGCGGCGCAAGGCGCGATGGATGCGTCCAACATGCTCAAGCCGGCCCTGGCGCGCGGCGAGCTGCAATGCATCGGCGCGACCACGCTGGACGAATATCACAAATATATCGAAAAGGACGCCGCCCTCGAACGGCGATTTGCGCCCATCTACGTCGAAGAGCCGGATGTGGAGAACACGATCAAGATGCTCCACGGCCTGCGCGACCGCTACGAGGCGCACCACAAGGTACGCTTCTCGGACGAAGCGCTGGTCGCTGCGGCGCGGCTGGCGGACCGCTACGTCACCGACCGGCGTCTGCCGGACAAGGCTATCGACCTGATGGACGAATCGGCCGCCAAACTGCGCGTGGCGCTCTATTCCCTGCCGCCGGACTTGAAGGCCATGAAGACCGAAATCGACCGCCTGGCAGCCGAGGAAGAGCAGGCGGGCGTCGAGCGTGATTACGAGCGCGCCGCCGAAAAGAAAGCCGAGCGGCTGCGCCTGGAAGAAGAGTTCAAGGCCCAGCGCGACAAATGGGAATCCGAACACAAGCTGGACGAAGTGGTGGACGTCAACGATATTGCCGAGGTCGTCAATCAGTGGACCGGCATCCCGGTCTCCCAGATGATGGAGACCGAGGCCGAGAAACTCTTGAGCATGGAAGAACGCCTGCACGAGCGCATCATCGGGCAGGGAGAGGCCATCCACGCGGTGTCGGACGCCATCCGTCGCGCACGCTCCGGGTTGAAGGACCCGCGGCGTCCGATTGGTTCGTTCATCTTTATCGGCCCGTCGGGTGTGGGCAAGACCGAGTTGGCCAAGGCGCTGGCCTGGTTCATGTTCGACGATCCGGACGCGCTGGTGCGGATCGACATGTCCGAGTACCGGGAGCAGCACACGGCCTCGCGTCTGTTCGGCGCGCCGCCCGGTTATATCGGCTACGAGGAAGGCGGTCAACTGACCGAGGCCGTCCGGCGGCGTCCGTACCGCGTCATCCTGTTCGACGAGATCGAGAAGGCGCACCCCGAAGTCTGGAACGCGCTGCTGCAAATCCTGGACGATGGTCGCATGACCGATGGCCAGGGCAACGTGGTCGATTTCCGCAACACGATCCTGATCATGACCTCCAACCTGGGCACGGAATATGTCCGCAAGGGCGGCACGCTGGGCTTTTTGCAGCAAACCGAGAACGACGACGAGCGCGAGTCTCACGAGAAGATCGAAAAGGCGCTCAAGGGGACTTTCCGTCCGGAGTTTCTCAACCGCATAGACGAAATCATCATGTTCTCGCCGCTGAGCGTCGAAGAGATGGAAGAGATCGTTGACCTGCAAATGAACGAAATCGAAGAGCGGCTGAACGAATTCGGCATCTCCGTAAGCCTGACCGCCGCGGCTCGCACCTGGCTGGCGAATGCCGGTTACGACCCGGCCTTTGGCGCCCGTCCACTGCGACGAGCGCTGCAAAAACATGTCGAGAGTCCGCTCTCGGTGCAGCTTCTCAAGGGCGAGTTCAGCGGCGGCGCCAGCGTCCTGGTGGACGTGGACGCCAAAAAGGACAAGATCGTTTTCCAGACTGGGGAGAAGGTCGCCAAAAAGACCAAGCAGCCTGCCGACGCAGTGTAATCGCAGCAGGAGGCAGGCACATCTTGGCGCAATACAGGCAGGAACGGTCCAAGAAAGACCGTTCCTGCTTTTTTATGACAGCCCTGCCCATCTTTTGTCCTATCGTCCGAATTCGGGTTTTCAGGATACAATTGCATATCTTTGCTTTCCAGGTGGTTTCCCTGACGCTGAACGCCGGAACCATCTGTTTTTTAAGGAGACAAAATGGAAGAAAAACCCTCATCCAAGAAAGGCCTGACCATTGCCGGCATTATCATAGCCATCCTGTGCTGCTGTTTGATCGTGCTGGGCGCCGGCGCCTATTATCTTTACCAGTACGGCAGCCAGCTTGTGGACGCGATCCCCCCGGTCACAGTCACGGATACGCCCAGCGCGCCGGTCGTGGTCACACGTCCGCCGGTGGAGGATGTGCCGGTCGATACGCTCACCTTGCTCGAGAACACGATCGTCCCGCCCAACAATTTGCCCGACCTGGCCTGCCGCCTGGACGGAAAATGCGACATTCCGCTGACCCTCGAGCCGCCCGCCGCCCCGCGCCAGGCCGGCGATACGGACACCTTCTGGGTGACCAACATAGACACCAACGAGAACTTCCAGGTCGACGCCACCTTGCAGTACGTCACCGACCACGTCTATTTCTGGGTCGAGGACGGCGTTTTATATGACGACGACGAGATGAAATCCCTGGTGGACGCTTTCGAGAACAAAATCTACCCCACCGACCGGGAATTTTTCGGCAGCGAGTGGTCGCCCGGCGTGGACGGGGATGTGCACATTTATATTTTGTACGCACGCGGGCTGGGACTCTCCATCGCCGGGTATTACTCCTCAGCCGACGAGTACCACCCCCTGGCGCACGAGTATTCCAACGCTCACGAGATGTTCCTGTTCAATGCGGATAACACCCGCCTGGGCGACGACTTTACGTACGGCGTGCTGGCGCATGAATTCCAGCACATGATCCACTGGTATCTCGACCGCAACGAGTCGTCCTGGATGAACGAGGGTTTTTCCGAGCTGGCGGCTTTCCTCAACGGATACGATGTGGGCGGCTTCGACTGGGCGTACACCACAAACCCCGACCTGCAGCTGAACGACTGGCCCAACGACCCATCCGCCACCACGCCGCATTACGGCGCGGGATTCCTGTTCGTGACCTACTTCCTCGACCGCTTCGGCGAGCAATCCACGCAGGCGTTGGCCGCCAACCCGCAGAACGGCCTGGACAGCGTGGAGGACACGCTCCGGGCCATCGCCGCGACCGACCCCCAGAGCGGCCAGCCGATCACCGCCGATGACGTTTTTGTGGACTGGATCGTCACGAATTACCTCCAGGACAGCTCGGTCGGCGACGGGCGCTACGTCTATCACAATTACGCCGCCGCCCCCCAGACCAGGGCGACCGAAACGCTGTCCGCCTGCCCCGCGCAGGAGCAGTACACCGTCCACCAGTACGGCGTGGACTACATCCAGATCACCTGCGCGGGCGATTACACGCTTTCCTTCGAAGGCGCGACCCTGACCGGCCTGCTGCCCGTCGACCCGTACTCCGGCGATTACGCCTTCTGGTCGAACAAGGGCGACGAGTCGGACATGACCCTGACGCGCGCCTTCGACTTCAGCCAGGTCAGCGGCCCGGTCACGCTCAATTTCTGGACCTGGTACGACCTGGAGGAAGATTACGACTATCTCTACCTGGAGGTCTCCGAGGACGGCGAGCACTGGCAGATCATCACCACGCCCTCCGGCACGGGGGAAGACCCCTCCGGCAACAGTTACGGCTGGGCCTACAACGGCACGACGGATGGCTGGATGCAGGAATCGGTCGACCTTTCGGCCTATGCCGGGAAAAAGGTGCAGGTCCGCTTCGAGTACGTGACCGACGCGGCCGTCAACGGGGAAGGGCTGCTGCTGGACGACGTCTCCATCCCGGAGATCGGCTACCAGTCCGATTTCGAGTCCGACGACGGCGGCTGGGAAGCGGCCGGATTCGTCCGCGTGCAGAATGCCCTGCCGCAGACTTTCCGTCTGGCGCTGATCCTGAAGGGGAGCGGCGGCACGACCGTGCAAATGATCCCCGTCTCTGATGGGCAGACCGCCGAAATCCCGCTTTCGCTGGGCGGCGACGTCCGCGAGGCGACGCTGGTCGTCGCCGGGACGACACGTTTCACGCGCGAGCTGGCCAATTATTCGATTGAAATCCGATAATACGTCCGGGCGGGCGCCCTTCCAGCGTGCTGTGACGAGCTGCCCGCCCCGACAAAGAATGGAGAACCCATGTCCACTGCACCAAAAGCTGAAATTCTGGCGATTGCCGACCTGGCCGCCTATCAGGACGGCGCGGTCGTCAGCCGTCAGATCGTCAAGGCCGAGAGCGGCAACGTGACGCTCTTCGCCTTCGACGCGGGACAGGAATTGAGCGAGCATACCGCGCCGTTCGACGCCCTGGTCCACGTGCTGGATGGCGAGGCCGAGGTCATCATCTCCGGCAATTCGTCCCAAGAAAGCCGGACAAGCCATCATCCTGCCCGCGGATGAGCCGCACGCCGTCAAGGCGACCCAAAAATTCAAGATGCTGCTGACGATGATCCGGGCATAGACTCTATCCAAAAAATACGTAGCGGCGACTTTCCCGACCCAACCCGTCAGGACTGGGCAGTCGAAAAATACGTAGTAGCGACTTCAGTCGCTGTTATGCAGGGTGCCGCACGAAACAAAACACATTGCAAAGGTGGCCGCCGCTTTGAAAGCGACGGCCACCTGAAGTTTTCCCCATCTCTATTCCCCATTCTCCATCACCCATTCCCCCCCTTGCTCCCCTACGCGCCCAAATACCGTTTCAAGAACTGCCCCGTATAGGATTCCGGCACGGCGCAGATCTCCTCCGGCGCGCCTTCGGCCACCAGCTGCCCGCCGCGGTCGCCGCCTTCGGGGCCCAGGTCGATGATCCAGTCGGCGACCTTGACGATGTCCGGGTTGTGCTCGATGATCAGCACGCTGTTGCCGGCGTCCACCAGACGCTGCAGCACTTCGATCAGTTTGTGCACGTCCGCGGCGTGGAGTCCGACCGAGGGTTCGTCGAGCACGTACAACGTCCGGCCGGTGGCGCGGCGCGACAACTCGCGGGAGAGTTTGACGCGCTGGGCCTCGCCGCCCGAAAGGGTCGGCGCGGGCTGTCCGATCCGCACATATCCCAGCCCAACGTCCTGCAGCGTCTGCAATTTCTTGACCATCTTGGGAAAGGCCTCGAAGACCTGCAGGGCGTGGTCGACGGTCATGTCCAGCACATCGGCGATGTTGTGCCCCTTGAAGCGCACCTGCAGGGTCTCGCGGTTGAACCGTTTGCCGTGGCAGACATCGCACGGCACGTAGACATCCGGCAGGAACTGCATCTCGATGCGCAGCTGCCCCTGTCCCTGGCAGGCTTCGCAGCGTCCGCCGTGCACGTTGAACGAGAAGCGGCCCGGTTTGTAGCCGCGCACCTTGCTCTCGGGCAGTTGGGAAAAGAGCTTGCGCATCTCGTCGAACAGGCTGGTGTACGTGCCCGGGTTGGAACGCGGCGTGCGCCCGATGGGAGACTGGTCAATGTTGATGACCTTGTCCAGGTGCTCGAGGCCCTCGAGGCCCTCATACGGGCCGGGCTGGGTGCGGGCGCGCATCAGTTTTTGCGCCAACGCCCGGTAGAGCACGTCCACCATCAGCGTGGACTTGCCCGACCCCGACACGCCGGTGATGCAGACCAGCTTGCCGAGCGGGATCTTGACGGTCAGCTCCTTGAGATTGTTGGCGCGTGCGCCGACGATGGTCAGGCATTTGCCGTTGCCGACGCGCCGTTCGCTCGGGACCGGAACCTGCTTGCGCCCGGACAGGTATGCCCCGGTGATCGACGTGGGGTGCGCCAGGATGTCAGCCGGCGTGCCCTCGGCGACGATCTCGCCGCCGTGTTCGCCCGCCGCCGGGCCGAGGTCGATGATCCAGTCGGCGGTGCGGATGGTCTCGTCGTCGTGTTCGACGACCAGCACGGTGTTGCCCAGGTCGCGCAACCCCTCCAGCGTGCTGAGCAGGCGGGCGTTGTCGCGCGGGTGCAGGCCGATGGACGGCTCGTCCAGCACGTAGAGCACGCCGACCAGCCGCGAACCGACCTGCGTCGCCAAACGGATGCGCTGCGCCTCGCCGCCGGAGAGCGTGGCCGCCGAGCGGCTGAGGGTCAGGTAATCCAGGCCGACGTCGACGAGAAAGCCCAGGCGGGACTTGATCTCTTTCAAAATGCGTTCCGATATGGTCTTCTGCCGCCGGGTGAAGGGCGATTTTTTGCCGGAGAGTCTTTCGACCCAGGCCAGGGCGTCCAGCACCGGCCAGTTGGTGACCTGCATGATGTTGACGCCGTCCACCGTCACGGCCAGGGCTTCCGGCCGCAGACGCGCGCCGCCGCAGGTCGGGCAGGGGCGGTTGGACATGAACTCGCCGATCCGCTGGCGCATGTATTCCGAATGGGTCTCGCGGTAACGGCGCTCCAGGTTGCCGATCACGCCCTCGAAGGCGCGCCTGAACTGGAATTCGTTGCCGTCGGCGTTGCGGTAGCGCATCTGGATCTCCTCCCCGCGCGTGCCGTAAAGGACAATATCCAGTTCTTCCGGCGTCAATGCTTCGACGGGTTTGTCCAGGTCGATCTTGTAATGGCGCGCCGCGGCTTCGAGGTTTTGCCAGTAGTAGCCGCCCTCCTCGCGCGGGCCGCTCCACTCGGAGACGGAAATCGCGCCCGCGTTCAGCGGGAGCGAACGGTCGGGGATCAGCAGGCCGGGGTCGATCTCGAGTTTGTTGCCCAGTCCCTGGCAATCGGGGCAGGCGCCGTGCGGGGTGTTGAAGGAAAAGGTGCGCGGCGCGATCTCGGAGATGGTGGTGCCGTGTTCGGGGCAGGCAAAGTGTTCGGAATAGTGATGGTCGCGAGACGAGGGCGAATCGTCCGCGGCAGCCGGCAGTTGACGACTGACGACGATGTACCCGTCCCCGAATTTGAGCGCGGTCTCGACCGAATCGGTCAGCCGCGTGCGGGCGGCGAGTTTTTCCTCCTCGTCCTCGAGGCGGCGGATGACCAGCCGGTCCACCACGGCCTCGATGGTGTGCTGCTTGTAGCGGTCGAGGCTGATCTCGTCGTCCAGGCTGACGATCGTCCCGTCGACGCGGGCGCGCACGAATCCGGCCTTGCGGATCTCCTCGAAGACGGCCTGGTAGGTCCCCTTGCGGCCGCGCACGAGCGGCGCGAGGACGAGGATCCGGCTGCCGTCCGGGAGCGATTCGATCTTGTCCACGATCTCCTGCGCCGACTGCCTGACGACCTCCCGTCCGCAGATCGGACAGTGGGGCGTGCCGACGCGCGCGAAGAGCAGGCGCAGGTAGTCGTAGACCTCGGTCACCGTGCCGACCGTGGAGCGCGGGTTGTGGGAGGTGGATTTCTGGTCGATCGAGACGGCCGGCGAGAGGCCCTCGATGTACTCGACGTCGGGCTTGTCCATCTGGCCGATGAACTGGCGAGCGTAGGCCGAGAGCGACTCGACGTAGCGGCGCTGCCCCTCGGCAAAGATGGTGTCGAAAGCCAGCGAGGATTTGCCCGACCCCGACAGGCCGGTGATGACGACAAATTTGTCGCGCGGGATTTCGACGGTGATATTTTTCAGGTTGTGAACGCGGGCGCCAACCACGCGGATGACATTCGCAGGCATAGGACTCCAAAGGGAAAAGGTGCTCGAATTATAGCACGTTTGTTCTGTTTTGTGGGCGGTTTTTGCAACACACAAGTATACCAGCCGCGTCAAGTCCCCGCTCCGGGGGCGGCAATTCTCGTTTCGGTTTGGTAGTAACGACTTTAGTCGTGTTTCGAGGCCAGGAAGCGGCTTATCGTCATATCAGGCATTGCTGCTCCGGAGGTGCGGGCGTTGCTTTTTGATTTCGTTTGTTATATACTGGTGACAATGAGGGGCGCGAGACGGCATCTTTTCCACATCCCCCCGAGGCGGGATTTATATCGAATATTTTCGGGTTTTCAGGAATTTTGGGATAAAAGCAGATATTTTTTCCGTCTACGCCTAATTGAGAGTTAGCCACCAACTTTGAGCAATGAATGAGTAAAAAGA